>JBFJNI010000058.1:0-23692 GCA_041618235.1 Acidimicrobiales bacterium | reverse complement strand
CGAGCGCACAACGGTGGGGTCGGACTCGATGAGCCCGGCCTCCATGTCCTCGGCGTTGGGCATGGTGAACGGGTGGTGCATGGCCTGCGGGCGACCGTCGGGGCCGAGCTCGTCGTCGAACATCGGGAAGTCGGTGACCCAGAGGAAGTGGAGCCCACCTTCGGTGACCGGAGGACGGCCGAGCTCGTTGCGGAGCAGGCCGAGGATGCGCCGAACCGTGGGGCGCTCGTCGGCGACGAGGAACACCATGTCGCCGGGGGCCGCCTCGAGGGCGTCGATGGTGGCGGTGGCCTCGGCGGCGGAGAGGAACTTGGCGACGCCAGCGTCGAGTACGGGACCGTTCTCGCCGTCGACGACGCGCATCCAGGCCAGTCCCTTGGCGCCCCAGAGCTTGGCCTGGTCGACGAGGCCGTCGATCTGCTTGCGGGTGAGCTCGCTGCCGTTCTCGAGGCGGATGCCCTTGACGCACGGCGCCTTGAAGACGTTGGCCTCGGTCTCGGCGAAGATCGGCGTGAGCTCGACCAGCTCCATGCCGAAGCGGATGTCGGGCTTGTCGGAACCGAAGCGCTCCTGCGCCTCCTCCCACGTCATGCGCGGGATGTCACCGATGTCGGTTCCGAGCACGTCCTGCACGGACGCGCGCACCGAATCGGTCACGAAGCTCAGGACCTCTTCCTGGCCCACGAAGGAACACTCCATGTCGAGCTGGGTGAACTCGAACTGGCGGTCGGCACGCAGGTCCTCGTCGCGCAGGCAGCGAGCGATCTGGAAGTAGCGGTCGACGCCGCCGACCATGCACAGCTGCTTGTAGAGCTGCGGCGACTGGGGCAGTGCGTAGAAGCGGCCCGGGTGCAGACGCGACGGCACGACGAAGTCGCGTGCGCCCTCGGGGGTGGAGGCGATGAGCATCGGTGTCTCGACCTCGACGAAGCCGTTCTCGATGAACGTGCGCCGGATGGCGGCGTTGGTCAGCGTGCGCACGTGCAGGTTCCGCTGGAGGCGGGTGCGGCGCAGGTCGACGTAGCGATGGCGGAGACGGACGGTCTCGTCGACGTCGGTGCGGTCGTCGATGGGGAACGGCACCGGCTGCGACGTCGAGAGGACCTCGACCGTGCAGTCCTGCAGCTCGATCTCGCCGGTGGCGAGCTTGTCGTTGACGGTCCCCTCGAGGCGAGGCTTCACGGTGCCCGTGATGCGCAGCACGTACTCGCCGCGGAGGTCATGGGCGTTGGACACCACGCACTGCACGAGGCCCGTGCGGTCGCGCAGATCGATGAAGGCGAGGTGCTCACCGTGCTCGCGACGGCTCTCGACCCAACCACACACCGAGATCACATCGCCGACGTCGGCCGGACGGACGTCGCCGCACCAGTGGGTCCGGAGGCCGACGGCGGGGCCGTTGGGCACGGTGTGGACAGCGGGGGAATCGGTCACGAGGGTGACTCCGTTTCGGGGGCGGGTTCGGTGGCGAGAAGCGCCTGGAGCTCGGGGACGAGGGCATCGCGAGCGATGGTGTGCTGACCCATGCCACGACGGAGGTCGCGCAGGGTGACGGTGCCGGCCTCGACCTCGTCGGGGCCGACGATGACCGCTGCGGTGGCGCCGGAGCGGTTGGCGCCCTTCATCTGGGCCTTCATCGATCGACCGTCGAAGGACCGGTCGGCGGAGAACCCGGCGTCGCGCAGCGTCTCGGTGAGGTCGCGGGCCTGACGACCGTCGACGACGTCGACCACGTAGACGTCGACCCCCGACGGCGGCGCGGGGAACGCATCCTCGGCGTCGAGGTGGAGCAGCACGCGTTCGATCCCCGAGCCGAATCCGATGCCCGGCGTCTCCGGGCCGCCCAGCGACTCGACCAGCCCGTTGTACCGACCGCCACCGATGATGGTCGACTGCGCAGAGTCGAGTGCCTGGCTCTGGAACTCGAACAAGGTGTGGGTGTAGTAGTCGAGCCCGCGGACGAGGCGCGCATCGATGGCGAAGTCGATGCCGAGGGCACCGAGGCCCTCTTGGACCCGCTCGAAGCGAGCGCGGCTCTCGTCGGAGATGACGTCGGTGATCCGGGGCGCCTCGTGCGTGACCTCCATCGTGCGGCGCCGCTTCGAGTCGAGGACCCGCAGCGGGTTGCGATCGACCTTGTCGCGGTCCTCCTCGGCGAGCTCGCCTCGGACCGAGTCGAGGAACGAACGGAGCACCTCGTCGTAGCGGGCTCGGTCGGCGGCGTCGCCCATCGAGTTGACGACCAGCAGGTACCGCTCGGCGCCGAGCGCCTTCAAGTAGCGGTCGGCGAGCGCGATGACCTCGACGTCGATGTCGGGATCGTCGACACCGAGAGCCTCGATGCCGACCTGGTGGTGCTGGCGGTAGCGACCCTTCTGCGGCTTCTCGTAGCGGAACGCCGGCGTGACGTACCACGCCTTCCACGGCACGATCGGGCGATGCTCGACGAAGGCCCGCACCACGCTGGCCGTGCCCTCCGGGCGCAGGGCGATGCGCCGGCCGCCCTTGTCCTCGAAGTCGTACATCTCCTTGGTGACGACGTCGGTGCCCTCGCCCATGCGCTGGAACACGCCGAGATCCTCGAACATCGGTGTGTGGACCATGCCGTAGCCGTACTGGCCCGCCGTCTGCGCGAACGTCGCGATCAGGGCCGTCCACCGCGCCGACTCGGGCGCGAGCACGTCATGGGTCCCGATGGGAGCCGAGAACGAGCGGCCGGTCGAGGCCGGGGAAGCGGATGGAGGCACGGCGGGCGAGGCTAGTTGCTGCCCTGTCCGCGACCGACACGCGTTCGACCGATCATCGAACCTCCTGTGCAGGCAGGAGGACGAGCATGATTGTGCGAACGTTCACAGGTGGACGCACCCCCGCTGACCTCCGGACACACCAGCGGTGGGTGGCGATCGCTCGCCTCCGAGCACAAGTTCCTCCTGTTCATCCTCGGCTTCACCAGCTTCTTCGACGGCTTCGACCGCGGGATCATCCAGGTCGCACTCCCCCAGATCCGCGAGTCGTTCGAGCTGTCACAGAGCCAGATGTCGATGTGGCTGATGATCATCTACGTGGGCGCGCTGCCGGCGCTGTTCATCACGCGGGCCGCCGACCGGGTCGGACGCAAGCGGCTCCTCGTGGTGTCGATCGCCGGGTACATGATCGCCACCGCCGCCACCGCGCTGGCGCCCTCCATCGAGACCTTCGTCGTCGCGCAGTTCGTCGCCCGTCTCTTCCTCAACGCCGAGCACGCGCTCGTGCTCACCCTGGCGGCCGAGGAGCTTCCGGCCCGCTCCCGGGGCTTCGGTTTCGGCTACCTGTCCATGCAGCTCGCCCTCGGGTTCGGCACGGGTTCGCTCATCTACGGCGGCATCATCGAACCCAGCGGCGTCGGCTGGCAGTGGATGTACGTGATGAGCCTGCCGCCGCTGTTCGCCCTCGGCTGGCTGCGCCGCAGGCTCCCCGAGTCCAAGCGGTTCGAGGCCGCCCGCGACTCGGGCGCCCTGGCCCCGAACTGGAAGGTCATCTTCGGACCGGACACCCGTCGCTGGCTCGTGCTCCTGTGCAGCACGGCGTTCCTTCTGGAGCTGGCCACCCACGCCGGCGTCTTCACCATCGACTTCCTGCAGGAAGACCGGGGCCTGTCGGCGACGGCGTCGAACTTCATGCTCGTGGCGGCCGGGCTCCCGGGCATCCCGGCGATGCTCATCGCCGGCAATCTGTCCGACCGCTACGGCCGGCGGGTCGTGGGCTGCTCGTTCGCCACCGTCAGCGCCTTCGGTGCCATCGGATTCTTCTGGTTGCCCGGCGGGATGCCGGTGCTCTATCTCTGTCTCACCGTGATGCTGGCCGGCCAGCTCGGCGCGGGGCCGGTCCTGGCCACCTACGCCAGCGAGCTGTTCCCGACCGCCGTGCGCAGCCAGGCCGGGTCCTGGGGAAAGGTGGCGGCGGTCGCGGGCCAGGCGCTCTCGTTCGGTCTCGGCGGTCTGCTCATCTCGATGACCGGCGGACTGCCGGGAGCGGCGACCATCCTCATGGGCGGTCCGCTGGTGGCGGTGGTGCTGTTCGCCACGATGTTCCCCGACACGCACGGACGCGAGCTCGAAGACACGTCGGGTACCCCGCGCTCCGGAACGCTCGTGGACGCCCCGAGCGTCAGCTGAAGAGGCCGACGGAGCTTCGCCGGATCAGCTGCCGTCGATGCTCCAGTGCCACGGCTCACTGGGCAGGTTCCGGAGCCCGAAGTCGGCGGCGTGCTCGGCGAGCCATTGGTAGGCCGGCGAGGCGTGCGACCCGATCGACGCCCCGTCGTGGGTGAAGTCGATGGCCAGGCCCAGCTCGTGCATGCTCGTGCCCGGCTTCGCCGTCGGCGGTGAGCACTGGCCGGCGGGCACGGTGTAGACGGCGTCGGTCGGCGAGACGTCCGGCCCGCCGCAGTGCTGGAGCCGGAGCGCGATCTGCTGCTCGGTGCTCCGGTGCCCCCACCCGCGCAGGATGATGCCGTCGGCCTCGGCGAGCGCGAGCAGGCCCTCGATCGCCGGCGCGATGTCCGAGTGGACCCGGATCCCGCGCACATCGGCCAAGGTGACGCCCACGGTGCGACGAGCACGGGCGAGCATCACGCTGGTCTGCTGTCGGACGGCCTCGGCGGCCTCGACCTCCACCGTGCCCAGCGTCTCGATCTCGGACGAGGTCGCGTCGAGCTCGGCCACGATCCGGGTGGCGAGGTCGGCCTGCTCGTCTCGAGCGGCGGCCAGGTCCGACAGCGCCTCGGCGGCGTCGTCAGCTGCCGCTTCGGCCCGTTCGGCGATGTGCTGGGCATCGAGCCGGAGACGGCGCAGCTGGGCCTCGGCACGGGCGAGTGCATCGGCGACCTCGACGTCGTGCGCGGTCTTGGCCCGCAGCATCACGTCGGCCTTCTCGGCCGAGGCCAGGTCGTGGTTGACCACGACCTCGAGGGCGAGCTGCGACGGCGGACGCATGTAGGCCTGCACGGCGATCTCGACCATCAACGCCTCGAGCTGGTCTCGCTCGGCCGCCTTGGCCTCCTCGCGCCGCCGGGCGGCGGCGAGCGCGATGCCGGCCTCGGCCAGCTCGGCCTGTCGGGCGGCGACGACCCGCTCCTGGGCGACCAGCCACGCCTCGACGATCTCCAGACGGGCCTGGACCTCGGCATGCGACGCGGTCAGCAGGTCGACGGCGAGCGCGGCCTCGGCCTGGCGACGGCGGACCTCGGCCAGGCGGGCGTAGGGGTCCTCGGGCAGCGGCTCGGATTCCTGGGCACCGACCGGGAGGACGGCGACCAACGAGGAGAGGACGAGGACGACGACGGCGGCAAGGCGGGCCGGTCGGGTACTGCGGATCATGTGCGTCTCAGATGCGTGCGATGGCGAGCAGGTCGCGGCGGAGGCCCGTTCCCAACCGAGGGCTCGCGGTGGCGAGCCGTCATCCAATCGACACATCCGTCGCAGACTTGAGCCCCGACCACCCCGGCCAGATCGGAGAATCTACGCAGACGAGCAGCCCATGTGACGCGTCAGACGTCCATCCGTCATGAAATGAGCCGTTCGGGTCACCGTGTCGTGGCCCGGTGTCATCCGCCCTTGCCCGGCACCACGCGGTAGGCGTCGTACACCGAATCGATGGCCTTGATGGTGGAGATCGCCGAATCGAGATGCGACGGGTCGGCGAGCTCGAACTCGAAGCGCATGGTCGAGACGCGATCGCGTCCCGTCTGGGTGGACGACGCCACGATGTTCACGTGATGGTCGGCCAGGGCCGTGGAGACGTCGCGGAGCAGACGGGCCCGGTCGAGCGCCTTGACCTCGATCGAGGCCACGTACGACCCGCCTCGATCGCCGTCCCACTCGACGTCGATGAGGCGATCGCCCTGACCGCTGACCAACGACAGGGCGTTGGCGCAGTCGGCCCGGTGCACGGACACACCGCGACCGCGGGTGATGAAGCCCACGATCTCGTCGCCCGGCACCGGCGTGCAGCAACGGGACAGCCGGACCATCACATCGTCGAGGCCTTCGACGTGCACACCGGGCTTGGCCCGCTTGCCCCGCGCACTCCGCTTGCGATCATGGACGGGAACCGTGGGCAGCTGCTCCTCGGATGCCGGGTCGGAGTCGTGGAGAGCCTTGGCCACCCGACCGGCGACCGACGTGGCGGACACGTGGTGCTCACCGATGGCGGCGTGCAGCGCCTCGACGTCGGAGTAGTTCATCGAGGTGGCGATCTCTTCGAGCGCCTCGGTGACGGTTCCCGACTTGATGGGAAGGTTCTCGCGCCGCATCGACTTGACGAGATCCTCGCGGCCCGACTCGATGGCGTCTTCACGGCGCTCGCGGGAGAACCACTGCTTGATCTTGTTCCGCGCCCGGGGGCTGGCCACGATCTGGAGCCAGTCTCGGGTGGGGCCGGCGCCCTCGACCTTGGAGGTGACGACCTCGACGGTGTCGCCGGAGCTCAGCTTGCTGTCGAGCGGGACGAGGCGTCCGTTGACCTTGGCCCCGATGCAGGCGTGGCCGACCTCGGTGTGTACGGCGTAGGCGAAGTCGATGGGCGTGGCTCCGGCCGGAAGGGTGAGGACCCGTCCCTTGGGCGTGAAGGCGAAGACCTCGTCCTGTTCGAGGTCGACCTTCAGGTACTTCATGAACTCGGCCGGATCGGAGGTCTCCTCCTGCCAGTCGACGATGCGCGACAGCCACGCGTAGTCCGACCCGGTCTCGCGGGTCTTCTGGTCGGCCTTGTACTGCCAGTGGGCGGCCACGCCGCGCTCGGCGCGGGCGTGCATCTCGGAGGTGCGGATCTGCACCTCGAGCGGCTTCCCCTGCGGCCCCACCACCGTCGTGTGCAACGACTGGTAGAGGTTGAACTTGGGCATCGCGATGTAGTCCTTGAACCTCCCCGGCACCGGCTTCCAGGTGGCGTGGATCGAGCCGAGTGCGGCGTAGCAGTCCTTCACCGAGTCGACGATGACCCGGATGGCGACCAGATCGAAGATGTCGTTGAACTCGCGCCCCTTGACCACCATCTTCTCGTAGATGCTCCACAGGTGCTTCGGGCGCCCGGTGACGTCGGCGGTCAGGCGCAGCTCACTGAGGCGCTCCTGGACCTGGTCGATCACCTGATGGAGGTAGAGCTCGCGCTCGGGCGTTCGGGTCGAGACCATGTGGTCGATCTCGGCGTAGCGCTTCGGGTGCAGGGCGGCGAACGAGAGGTCCTCGAGCTCCTGACGCATGTCCTGCATGCCCAGACGGTGAGCCAGCGGCGCGTAGATGTCGAGCGTCTCGCGGGCGGTGCGCTCCTGCTTGAACCCGGGCATGCCGCCGATGGTGCGCATGTTGTGGAGCCGGTCGGCGAGCTTGATGATGAGGACCCGGAGGTCCTTCGACATCGCCACGATCATCTTGCGGACGGTGGCGGCCTGCTGCTCGGCTTTGCTGTCGAACTTGATGCGCTCGAGCTTGGTGACGCCGTCGACGATGGCGGCGACGTCGGGGCCGAAGTCGTTCTCGACGTCGGTGAGGCTCATTCCCGTGTCCTCGACCGCGTCGTGGAGCAGCGCCGCCGCGATGGTGATGTCGTCGAGGCCGAGATCGGCGACGATCTTGGCCACGGCCACCGGGTGGTGGATGTAGGCCTCGCCCGTCTTGCGGGCCTGGCCGGTGTGGGCACTCGCCGCCGCCAGGTAGGCGCGGGTGATGAGGTCGGTGCGGGCGGATCGGCCGTGTCGGTTCCGGAACGCGGTGAGCAGGGGCGCGACCTCCTCGGCCGGCGGCGGACTGCTCCGGCGCCATGGGAGGACCCGATCGACCGTGGACGACACCCTCTCGCGCTCCTGTTCCGTCCCGACCCTGCTGCCGGGACTCAGTCGATGCCGAGCAGGCTCGTCACCGAACGTCCTTCCAGTCTCCCCCGTCCGGCCAAGAACCCCAACTCCAACAGGAACGAGCACCCGACGAGCTCACCGCCGAGGTGCTCGACCAGGTCGCAGGCTGCCCGAGCCGTGCCACCGGTGGCGAGCACGTCGTCGACGATGAGCACCCGGTGGCCGGGTTCGAAGGCGTCGATGTGGGCCGCCAGCGTGTCGGTGCCGTACTCGAGGTCGTAGGTGTGCTCGACGGTCTCGTACGGCAGCTTGCCGGGCTTGCGGAAGGGCACGCAGCCCGCGCCCAGCCGGTAGGCGATGGGCGACGCGAACAGGAAGCCACGTGCCTCGACCCCGATCACGAGGTCGACGCCCTGATCGAGGTAGGGCTCGGCGAGCGCGTCGACGGCGAAGCGGAACGCCTCGGCATCGGCCAGCAGCGGGGTGATGTCCTTGAACACCACACCCGGCGACGGGAAGTCGGGGATGTCGCGCAGGTGGTCGAGCAGGAAGGACGGATCGCGATCCACGGGGGCAGTGTGCCCGACGGGAGGTCGGGCGGCGGTCGCTCAGTTGGTGCGGACGACCGCGGTGCCGCCCGCGAAGTTGTCGTGCCAGCCCCGCTTGAACGGGTCGGAGTTGATGGTGACGCCGATGACGATGGCGATCACGAACTGGGCGAGGCCACCCAGGAACGGCACGATCGACAGCAGCAACCAGGCGTTGCGTCGCATGGCGACCTCGGACGAGGGCAGGTTGCCGTCGGGACCGATCACCTTGAAGCTGAGCGCCATCTTCCCGACCGTCTGGCCTCGAGTGGACTCCAGGTAGACGTAGTACCCGAACGTGAGCGCGGCACCGACGACACCGGCGAGCCACGAACGGAAGCCGGAGGTGACCCCGAGCGGGGACCCCCCGCCGCCGATGATCGCACCGATGATGAACTGCGGGATGAGCAGCACGAGGGCGTCGATGAACCGTGCACCGAATCGTGGCCACGGGCCCACGGGCCGGAGCCCGCCGGGCGCATCGCCGGGCGGCGGCGGCGGCGGAGGCGTCGAACCGGGCGGGGGTGGCGGAGGCGGTGGGTAATCGGACATCAGCGTCGCTTGCCCTTCTTCCGAGGCCGGGGCGGGATGACCCGACCCGACAGCTGAGGTGCTTCGGTCGACGCCGTGGTGGCGGCCGACCTCGAGGGCACGTTACCGGCATCGACCGTCACGGATCGGCGACCCTCTTGCGTGTCGAGCCGAGCACGGAGGTTCCGGTAGTACGGCTCGCGCTCCTTCAGGAACGCAACGAGGGGCGTCGCCACGAAGACCGACGAGTACGCACCGCAGACGAGACCCACGGTGAGGGCGATGGCGAACTCCTGGAGGGTGACCGCTCCGAGGAGGAACGACCCGACGACGAGCATCGCCAACACCGGGAGCAACGACGTGATGGTGGTGTTCAACGATCGCATGAGCACCTGGTTCAGCGACAGGCTCATCAGGTCGGTGTAGTTCATCTTCTGCGCAACGGACGGCTTGTCGGTGTTCTCCTTCACCTTGTCGTAGACGACGATGGTGTCGTACAGCGAGTAGCCCAAGATGGTGAGGATGGCGATCACCGTCGCGGGGGTGACCTCGAACTGGAAGAGCGCGTAGATGCCGACGGTGATCGCGATGTCATGGACCACCGCCGCCAGCGCGCCGACCGCCATCTTCCACTCGAGGCGGATGGCGATGTAGGCGGAGATCAACACGAAGAAGAAGACGAGCGCACGCTGCGCCTTGGAGCTGATCTCATCACCCCAGGTCGGGCCGACGGTGGAGACACCGACCTCGGTGCGGTCGACGCCGGCCACCTCGGCGAGCACGTCGGTGACCGCGTCGGTGCCCTCGATGCTGCCGGGCTCGGCCTGGACCCGGAGTGTGTCCTGGCCGACGATCTGGATCTTCGCGTTCGACGCGTTGGCGGAGCCGAGGGCATCGCGTGCCTGGGACACGCTGACGTCGGGCGCGACGACCTCCCAGGACGTGCCGCCCTCGAAGTCGATGCCGAGGTTGAGCGTCCGAACACCGAGGGCACCGATGCTGATCACGACCGCGATCACTGACGCCGTGATGCCCCATCGCCAGAGCTTGATGAAGTCGATGTCGTTGTCGAAGCTGGCCAGCTTGTTCTTCATGCCGGCGCTCCTTCCTCGATCTTGGGCATGCCGAACAGCTTCGGCTTGTCCTGGAACCGCTTGGACTTGACCAGCATCACGGTGAGCGGCCGCATGAAGAAGTAGGACGCCACCAGGTCGAGCACCGTGGACATCCCGAGGTAGAGGGCGAAGCCACGGACGGGTCCGACCGTGAGCATGTAGAGCGTCGCCGCACCGATGAGCGAGGCGACGTCGGCCTTGACGATGGTGGAGAACGCCGAGGAGAACGAGCCGTCGACTGCAGTACGCAGCGATCTCCCCCTCGACACGTCCTCCTTGAGGTGTTCGTAGAACACCACGTTGGAGTCGACCGCGACGCCGATGGAGACGATGATGCCGGTGACGCCGGCCAGCGTCAGCGCCAGGCCCTGGTTCTCGCCCAGGTAGGCGATGATCGACCACAGCAGGGCAGCCGAGACACCGAGGCTGCACATGGCCACGAAGCCCAGGAGCCGGTAGTAGATCATCATGTAGAGGAAGACGAGGGCGAGGCCCACGATGCCTGCGGTGACGCCGGCGTCGAGTGCGTCCTTGCCGAGCGTGGCCGACACCGACTGGGTCTGCTGGGGCTCGAGCTCGACCGGCAGGGCGCCGTAGCGGAGGACCAGGGCGAGGTCCTTGGCCTCGGACTCGGTGAACGAGCCGCTGATCGAGATGGCGTCGCGGGCGAAGGACGGGGCGTTGATGCTGGGCGCCGAGACGACCTCGTCGTCGAGGACGATGGCGAGCTGACCCGACGGGCACGCCGGCTGCTTGGCGAAGCACTGGCCCGCGATCTCGTTGAACTGGTCGATGCCGCTGCTGCGCACCTCGACGGCCACGACCCAGGTCCCCAGCCCCTCGAGCCGCGCATCGGCACCGGAGAGGATGTCGCCCGTGGCCTCGGTGGGGCCGAGCTGGTACCGCAGTTCCTCGTTGCCGTCGGAGTCGTACTGGCCCAGCGTCACCGGCGAGTCGTCGACGTTGTCCTCGGACGGCGTCAGAGAGAGGCCTTCGAGCCCGGGCACGAGCACGTTGTCGTCGGGGTCGGCCGGCGTGGTGGTCGAGGCCGTCTCGGGGGCGGTCGTCGTGGTCGTGGTCTCGTCGGTCTGGAAGACGGGGGCGGCCGACTCACCCGGAGCGAGCCCGTAGCCCGACTCGTCGGGGCTGGTGTCGCCGGCGGTGGTCGTGGTCGAGGACTCGTCGGCCGGCGCCGACGTGGTGGTCGGCGCATCGGTGCCGTCGGGCACCGTGGTCGACGGGTCGTTGGCCAGGTCGACCAGCTCGGGCGGGATGACCTGGAGCACGGGTCGGAAGCGGAGCCGGGCCGTCTGGCCGACGAGCTCGAGGGCGCGGTCACGGTCCTTCACGCCGGGGAGCTGGACGACGATGGCATCGCCTTGGCGGGCGATCTCGGGTTCGGCGACGCCGAGACCGTCGATGCGCTGCCGGATGATGGCGATGGCGTCGGACACGTCGTTGTCGTCGACGGGCCCGCTGGGCTGGAGCACCACCGAGACCCCGCCCTGGAGGTCGAGGCCCAGCAACGGGCTGTTGCCCGACACCAGCGTCCCCACGAGGGAGGCGCCGGCGAGCACGACGATGAAGATCAGGGAGAACAGGCCATTGCGGCGCATGGGGGCTACTCGGAGGAGTCGTCGGACGATGCCTCGGCGGCGTCGTCGTCTCGGTCAGGGGCGGATTCGGAGCCGTCGGGGTCGGCGGTGGGCGTCTCGGGCTCGGCGGAAGCGACGTAGGGATAGTGGCCGATGCCGAGTCGGGCCATGGTGATCACGACGCCCGGGGCGATCTCGAGGCGGACGCGGTCGTCGGACAGATCGGTGATGGTCCCGTGGATGCCGGCCGTGGTGACGACGTCTTCACCCACGGCCAGGCCGGCCACGAAGGCCCGATGCTCCTTGACCTTGCGTTGCTGGGGTCGGATCACGAACGCCCACATGAAGGCGAGCATCACGAACAGGAATACGAGGGCCACCGGGGTCAACCACCACGTCGGGTACGGGAGCGAGCGACTCTACTGAGCGCGCTGCCGGGTACCGGTACCACGGGGGTTCACGAGTAGACAGCGGCGACCTCGGCCCGGAGTTCGTCGAGCGTGCCCGCGAAGATCGCATCACGTGCCCGGTCGGTGAGGGCGAGCGTCCAGGCGAGGTTGTGGAGGGTCGAGAGTCGGGCCGCCGTGGGCTCGCCGACATTGACGAGATGCCGAAGGTAGGCCCGGGAGTAGCGCGAGCAGACGGTGCAGGCACACGTGGGGTCGAGCGGGCCGGCGTCGTCGGCGAAGCGGCGGTTCTTCAGGTTGAAACGCCCCTCGGAGGTGAGGATCGTGCCGTGCCGGCCGAACCGGGTGGGCAGCACGCAGTCGAACAGGTCGACGCCCCGGGCGATGGCCTCGACGATGCCCACCGGGTCACCGAGACCCATCAGGTACCGGGGACGGTCGGCGGGCAGGTGGGCGACGGCCGCTTCGAGCGCCGGCAGCATGTCGTCGCGGGACTCCCCCACCGACAAGCCTCCGATGCCGTAGCCGTCGAAGCCGATGGCCACGGTGCGCTCGGCGCTCTCGCCCCGCATGGCGACGTCGACGCCGCCCTGCACGATGCCGAACTGGTAGCGGGCGTGGTCGTCGACCTCGAGGAAGTGGCGACGCGCCCGGGCCGCCCAGTCTGCGGTGCGCTCGAGCGCGGTGCGGATCACGGACTCCGGGCTGGGCAGCGGCGCGCACTCGTCGAGCACCATCTGGATGTCGGCGCCGAGGGCCAGCTGGACGTCGACCGCCCCCTCGGGCGTGAGCCGATGACTGTCGCCGTCGTAGGTCGACTTGAAGGTCACGCCGTCGTCGTCGACCTTCGGCGACAACGAGAACACCTGGTAGCCACCGCTGTCGGTGAGCACATGGCCGTGCCAGTCGGCGAAGCCGTGGATCCCGCCCATCTGCTCGACGATCTCGGGGCCCGGACGGAACAGCAGGTGATACGTGTTGCCGAGCACGATCTGCGCACCGAGCGCCTCGAGGTCGGCGGTGTCGACGGCCCGCACGGCCCCCCGGGTGCCCACCGGCATGAACGCCGGCGTGCGCACGGTGCCGCGGGCCGTCGTGATGGTCGTGGCCCGGGCGGCGCCCGAGGTGGCCTCGACGTGGACGGAGAGGGTCATGAGGACACACCCTGGCCGTCTCGCCCCAGCAGCATCGCATCGCCGAAGGACAGGAACCGGTACCCCTCGGCGAGGGCGACGGCGTACAGCTCGCGCCAGTGCGGGCCGGCGAAGGCCTCGATGAGCACCAGCAGACTCGACCGGGGCAGGTGGAAGTTGGTGAGCAGGACGTCGACCACCGAGACGGTGCTCCCCGGCGTCAAGTAGAGGTCGGTGGTGCCCCGATTGGCTCCCGAGGCGGCGGCCGACTCGAGCGCCCGCACCGTCGTGGTGCCGACGGCGACGACCCGCTCGGCGGTGGCACACGCCTCCCACGTCTGGTCGGAGACCTCGTATCGCTCCGCGTGCATGCGGTGGTCCTCGATGCGATCGACCGTGATCGGCTTGAACGTGCCGAGTCCCACCACGAGGTCGACCGTCTCGATGCGCGCGCCCGTCGCAGCGATGCCCTCGAGCACCCGCGGGGTGAGGTGCAGACCGGCGGTGGGGGCCGCCACCGACCCGGGCCGGGCCGAGTACACGGTCTGATAGCGCTCGGGATCGTCGAGCGCCTCGTGGATGTAGGGCGGCAGCGGGACCTCGCCGTGGACCGCGAGCGCACCGAGGAGGTCGTCGGTCTCCACCTCGACCATCCGCAGACCGTCGTCGAGGCGGTCGCCGACCACCAGCCGCAGATCGGGACCCGCCACGAGCTCGGTGCCCGGCGCGACGCGGCGACCGGGCCGCACCAGCGCCTCCCACCGGCCGGGTTCGAGCTCGTCGAGGAGCAGCACCTCGACCGCCCCTCCCGACGCCTTCCGGAGATGGAGGCGGGCCGGGAGCACCCGGGTGTCGTTGACGACGACGACGTCGCCGGGCCCCACCAGCGAAGGGAGATCGACCACCGACCGGTGCCCGGGTGATCTCCCCGGACCCTGGTCGACGAGCAGCCGGGCGGCGTCGCGCGGCTCGACCGGACGCTGGGCCACGGCATGGTCAGGGAGGTCGTAGTCGAAAGAAGCCGTCTCCATGGGATCGACGACGCTACCCGGGGAGGGAACGGAACGGACCACGTCGAAGTCTCCCTCGGGTCGGACCAACGGGAATCGAGAAGTGAACCGGGCACACGAGGAGTCGGAGCGCGATGGCCCTACGAGCAGATGATGTCGACCTGGGACGAGACCGCGATCTGGTCGCCCGCCACCAATCCGGTGATCCAGCCGCGTTCGACGACCTGTACCGCCGGTACTTCGAGCGACTCCGTCGCTACTGCACCCGACACACCAGCGATCGCCACGAAGCCGAGGAGGTCGCCCAGGAGGCCTTCGTGAAGGCACTGGGATCGATGCACACCCTCGAGGGCGAGCGCCGCTTCTACCCCTGGATGACCGTCATCGCCCGACGGATCTCGATCGACCGGCACCGCAAGCACGCCCGCGTCGAGCTCACCGACGAACCCGATCTCGGCTCGGTCGAACCCGACGTCGACCACCTCTTCTCCGCGGTCGACGCCGGCCACGTGCGCGAGGCGCTCGACCGTCTCGGCCCGCGCCACCGCGAGGTCCTGCTGCTCCGCGAAGCCGAGCAGCTGAGCTACACCGAGATCGCCGAGCACCTCGACGTCCCGCTCACCACGGTCGAAGCCCTGCTGCACCGGGCCCGCAAGGCGCTGCGACGCGAGTACGCCGCCGTCGGCGGCGAGTCCCGCGGGCTGTGGGGACTGCCGGTCTTCGGCTGGCTCTCGACCAAGGTCGCGTCGGTCCGGGCGAAGGTCGCCGACCACTGGGTCGAGCTCGGTGCCATCGCGGCGCCCATCGCCGTGGGGGCCGCCACGGCCGCTGTCGTGCTCCTCCCGAGCACCGGCGCCGACCCCGACCTTCCACGCGACGTCGCGGCCATCGCCGCACCCCACGTCACCACCAGCGGCACCGAGGCCGACGACATCCTCGACCTCGTCCTTCCCGAGGCCCCGATCGTCACGTCCGCAGGGGGCTCCGAACCCCCCGCTCCCGCCCCCGCACCGACGGCTTCGGCCGGGCCGGTCGACGTCTTCGTCGGCCCCGACGGAACCGACCGGGCTCGCGACGAGGCCGAGCGCATGCCACTCGGCGGCTCCGTCGGACCGACCACGGGTGGCGCCGACGCCGACGTCGTCGGCGAGGACGCCGCCGACTTCCTTTCCGGCGTGTTCGACTTTTTGGGAGGAACCCCGTGACCCGCCGCCTCGCACTCCTCGCCGGCGCCCTCACCACCGCCTTCGCCCTCACCGGCGCCGGTACGGCGAACGCCGATCTGCTCGACCGGACACCCGACCCGACCATCGACCTCGACGCCGCCCAGCGGTACTGGGCGTGTGTCGCCATCGATCACGTCGAGGTCGGCGCTTGCCTGTCGAACCCACTGCCCGACCTGTCGAAGTACCCCACGGTGCCCGACATGGTCGACGACCTCACCGACATCCGGCCGCCCACCGTGCCGCGGCCCTGAGCCCGCGTCGGACGGATTCCACTCGGACTACTCGAACAGGCCCACCGGGCCGCTGCCGGCGTCGGCCGACGTCGGTGGCACCAAGCCGAGGTGCTCCCACGCGCTGAGCGTGCAGACGCGCCCCTTCGGGGTGCGCATGAGCAGGCCCTGTTGGATGAGGAAGGGCTCGTAGACGTCTTCGACCGTCTCGGTCTGCTCGCCGACACTGATGGCCAGGGTCGACAGGCCGACGGGCCCACCACCGAAGCGCTCGCAGATCGCCGAGAGGATGGCGCGGTCGACCTTGTCGAGGCCGCGATCGTCGACGCCGAAGGTCCGCAGACCGGCACTGGCCGTGGCGAGGTCGATGGTGCCGTCGCCCTTGACCTCGGCGTAGTCGCGCACCCGCCGCAGCAGCCGGTTGGCGATGCGGGGTGTGCCACGCGCCCGCCGGGCGATCTCGGAGGCCCCACGGTGATCGAGCTCGACGCCGACGATGCCGGCGGCACGGATGACGATGGTCTCGAGGTCATCGGCGGTGTAGAAGTCGAGCCGCTCGACGAGGCCGAAGCGGTCGCGCAGCGGGCCGGTGATGGCCCCGGTGCGGGTGGTGGCGCCCACCAGCGTGAACGGCGGCAGGTCGAGGCGGATGCTGCGCGCCGCCGGACCCTTGCCGATGACGATGTCGAGCTGGCAGTCCTCCATCGCCGGATAGAGGACCTCCTCGACCGCACGGGGCAGGCGGTGGATCTCGTCGACGAAGAGGACGTCGCCCGACTCGAGCTGGGTGAGGATGGCGGCGAGGTCCCCGGCCTTCTCGATGGCGGGGCCCGAGGTGGGGACGTAGCGCACGCCCATCTCGTGGGCCACGATGGCGGCCAGCGTGGTCTTGCCGAGACCCGGAGGCCCGGCGAAGAGCAGGTGGTCGACCGCCTGACCTCGGCGGCGGGCGGCCTCGAGGATGATCTCGAGGTGCTCCTTGAGACGGGGCTGGCCGACGAAGTCGTCGAGCGTCCGCGGGCGGAGGCCGGCCTCGACGACGAACTCGTCGTCGGTGGACTCGGGATCGAGCAGCTCCTCGCGCACGGTCCGACCTACCGGGCCACCGCGAGCCGCTGGAGGGCGTCGCGCAGGAGCGTGGACGGATCGTCGGAGTCGGGGAGGTCGGCGAGGACGCCGCGGATGTCGTCGAGCGTGTAGCCGAGACCCGCGAGCGCCTCACGGACGTCGGCCCGGGCCGCTGCGCCGGAGCCGCCGGGACGGACGGCCGAGCCGTCGTCCACCCCGCCGACCGCACCGATGTCGAGGGGGATGTCGAGCCGGCTCTTGAGCTCGACCAGCAACCGGGTGGCGGTCTTCTTGCCGACCCCCGGCACCAGGCACAGGGCGGCGACGTCGTCGTCGGCCAGGACCCGGGCGAGATCCTGCGGGCCGTGGACCGACAGGATCGCCAGCGCGAGGGCGGGGCCGACACCGTGCGCGCCGAGCAGGGCGGTGAAGCACCGGCGGGACTCGGCGGTGGCGAAGCCGTAGAGCGACTGGTGGTCTTCGCGGATGTGGTGGTGGACCCAGAGGAAGACCTCGTCGGCGACGTCGCCGACGCCCAGGGCAGTGGTGGGGCTGACGACCACGCGATAGCCGATGCCCCCGACCTCGACGAGGACCTCGTCGGCCCCCCGCTCGAGCAAGGTGCCGCGCAACGAGCCGATCATCGCCGGGCCTCGGCGAGACGAGCCTCGGCCGCTCGCAGGCTGGCGCGCATCGGGGCCCGGGCCACGTGGCAGAGGGCGATGGCCGCGGCGTCGGCGGCGTCGACCGGGCGGATGGGGTGGTCGATGTGGAGGAGGCGTTGGACCATGGTCTCGATCTGGTGCTTGTCGGCGGCGCCGTCGCCGGTGACCGCCTGCTTGATCTCGTTGGGCGAGTACTCGGTGACCTCGGCGCCGGCGTCGAGGGCCTCGACCATGACCACCCCGGCGGCCTGGGCGACGCCGATGGCGGTGCGGACGTTGACGGAGAACAGGATGCGCTCGATTGCCACGTCGGTCGGTGGATACTCGGCGAGCAGCTCGCGCACGTCGTGCTGGATGGCGTGCAGCCGCCGTGGTACCGGATGGTCGGGTGGGGTCTTGAGCACCCCCATCGCCACCGCCCGCGGCGACGACGAACGAGCGCCGGGACCAGCCGTCTCGAGGACCGCGTACCCGCACCGGGACAGACCGGGGTCGATGCCCCACACGAACATGGGTTCGACCCTACCGGAGCGCTCGCCGCGGGCGGCGGACCCCCAGGCACTTCCGATTCTGCTCAACTCTGCCGATTCCCGTGCCGATGTGGACCCCGTGGTGATGTCTGACCTCTCTCCCCTCGCGCCCGACGCGACCGCCGCCGACCGGGACGGACCGCCCCTGGCGGACGGACCCCCGGGGGTGGTGAGCCTTCGGGGCGTGCACCGCCGCTTCGGCGACACCCCTGCGCTCGCCGGCCTGAGCTTCGACGTCCCCGCGGGGTCGATCACGGTCCTGCTGGGCCCCAACGGCGCCGGCAAGACGACCTGCACCCGGGTCATCACCGGTGCGCTCGGCCCCGATGCGGGTGACGTCCGCGTGTTCGGGCTCGACCCCACGGTCGACGGCGAGGACGTCCGGCGGCGCTGCGGCGTGGTGTCGGCCAAGCCGGCGCTGTACGACCGGCTCTCGGGCCAGGACAACCTCTCGTACGCCGCCGAGCTCTACGGGCTCGGTCGCGGCGACGTCGCCCGCGACCGGATCATGGCCGCCGCCGAGCGCTTCGGCATCGTCGGCGCCCTCGGCGCCCAGGTCGGCGGTTACTCCACCGGCATGAAGACCCGGCTGGCCCTCGCCCGATCGGTCCTCCACGAGCCCGAGCTGCTCCTCTACGACGAGCCCACCTCGGGCCTCGACCCCGAGTCGGCCCACGCCGTGCTCCACCTCATCCGCGAGATGACCATCGACGGCACCACCGTCGTGATGTGCACCCACCTGCTGATGGAGGCCGAGGGTCTGGCCGACCAGGTCGTCATGCTCCAGGACGGCACGTCGCTGGTGCAGGGCACGCCCGATTCGCTGGTCCGGCAGTTCTGGCCGGATGACACCGTCGTCCTCGACACGGTCGGGCACGCCCATCTGGAGGCCGTCGCCGGGCTCCCGGGCGTGCGGAGCCTGCGCCGCCCCGACGGCCGGGACGGCGCCGCGATCGTCGCCGTCGACCACCTCGACCGGATCCCCGACCTGGTGGCCGCCCTCTCGACCGCCGGCGCCCGCATCACGCGCGTCGAGGCCGAGCGCCACTCGCTCGAAGACCTGTACTTCGCGGTCCGACGAGGAAGCGGGACGAACCGGATCGGGGAGGTCGCCTCGTGACCGCCACCGCACCGCCGCCCATGACCCGCCACGCCGGCCCGCGCCGCATCCGCGAGACCGGACCCCTGCACTGGGACCAGGTCCGCACCGTCGCCCGCACCGATCTGAAGCAGCTCGTGCAGGCCCGTGACTTCTGGATCCCGATGGTCGCGCTGGGGAGCATCTTCTTCCTGGTGATCCCCGCCATCCTCCTGCTCACCATCACCAAGGTGGGCGATGTCGAGGTCGTGCGCCAGATCAGCCAGACCCTGGAGGTGCTGCCCGACGCCGCCCGCAACGCGATCAAGGGCGACGACCCCGCCGGGCAGGCCGGGTACGCGCTGGCGGTCTTCCTCTTCGCCCCGGTCGCCGTCGTCGTGCCCCTCACCATCTCGACCGCCGTCGGTGCCGCCACCCTCGTTGGCGAGCGTGAGCGCGGCACCGGTGAGTTCCTGGCCCACTCCCCCGCCGGCGTCCGTGAGATCTACCTCGGCAAGCTGATCGCCTCGCTGGTTCCCGGCTACGCCACCACCATCATCGGGTTCTTCTTCTACTCGCTGCTCGTGAACACGGTGGTCGGACCCGAGGTCGGCGGCTGGTTCTTCCCGACCACCGAGTGGTGGGTGCTGATGCTGTGGGTCATCCCACCGTTCCTCGCCCTCACCCTCTCGCTCGTCCTGCGGCTGTCGGCGCGCGTGAAGTCGACGGCCGCCGCCCAACAGGCCTCGGGGCTCGTCAGCCTGCCGCTGATCCTCATCGCCTACTCGCAGTCGACGGGCGCCCTCTTCGGAGGTCCGTCGGTCTCGTGGATCATCGGCGGCGTCGCGTGGGTGCTCGCCCTCGTCAGCCTCGACCGGGGCATGCGAGCCGTCACCCGTGCCCGTCTGCTCGGCGTGGCGGACGAGCAGTAGGCGTGATCTCGGTCGCCGACGTCGCCCGGGAGCTGCACCTCCCGGAAGGAGAGGTGCTCGACGTCTGCCGCGACCTCGGCATCGTCGCCAGCTCGTCGGCCTCGGGCCTGTCGTCCGTCGAACACCGCCAGCTCCGTGACCACTTCGGCGGCGACGACGCCGAGCTCGGCGCCCTCCCGCGCGGATCCACCGAACGCCGACCGGGCGAGCACGGGCACCCACACGAGTACGACCACCCGGGTGACGATGACCTCGACGTCGACGGACCCGCGGCACCGCCCACCGGTGCGGCCGACCAGCATCACCACACGCACCACCCTGCGTCGGAGCCCGGCACCTGGGACACCGTCGTTGCCGCCCGGAAGAAGACGCGCAAGCCCGAACCGGCCGCAGACGCCGTACGGCTCCCGTTCCACCGGAGTGTGAAGTCGCGCACGGTCGTGCGCGTCTCGGTCCTGCTCTTCGGCGTCATCGCACTGGGGATCTCGCTCATCGGGCTCGCAAACCGGGCGGACGACGCCGGGATCGCCGGCGCCGACGCCTCGTGTGTCGACTTCGTCGATGGGACCACGGTCACCGTGCCGGTCGACTGCGATGCGCCGCACGACGCGCAGGTCGTGTCCGTCATCACCCTCGACGACGGCGACGCCCCGCACCCCGGCGCCGAGGAGCTGCTGGCGCGCGCCGAGGCCCGGTGCCCCGACGGCGGCGACGTCGACCCCCCGACCGGCGACGTGGTCGGCGTCTTCCTCGTGCCGACTCCTGCGAGCTGGGACGACGGCGACCGCGTCATCGTCTGCCTGCTCGAGGACGCTTCGGCACCCCTCGTCGGCCCGCTCGAGCTCCCCTAGCCGGAAGCTCGACCGCCGAGCTCTCGGGAGGCGCCGAACGCCTTCGGCGAACGCGACGGCCGCCACTACGCTGGCCCCCGATGTCCTGACCTCCGCGATCCGTCCCACCCGACCGACCGAGGAGCTCACGTGCACGCACAGATCGTCGCCCACGACATCCACTTCGCCCATGGACCCAACGTGGTGCTCGACGGCGTGTCGCTCACCGTGGCCAGTGGCCACCGCGTGGGCGTCGTCGGCCCCAACGGCGTCGGCAAGTCCACCCTCCTGCGAATCCTGGTCGGCGAGCTCACGCCCGAGTCGGGATCGGTCGACCGGGTGCCGGGCGACGCCACCGTCGGCCACCTCACCCAGGAGCTCGACGTCCGGCCCGGCGAGACGATCGCCGACGTCATCGCCCGTCGCACCGGCGTGGGCGAAGCCGAAGCTGCGCTCGAGGCGGCCACCGCAGCCCTCGCGGCCGGCGACCCCGGCGCCGACGACCACTACGGCGATGCCCTCGATCGGTGGCAGCGCATCGGCGCTGCCGACCTCCATGTCCGCCAGGACGTCGTGCTCGACCGCGTCGGCCTCGGCGCAGCCAGCGCCGGTCGCTCCGCCGAGCACCTGTCGGGCGGCCAGCGTGCCCGCGTCAATCTCGCTTCCGTGCTCCTCGCCGACGTCGACCTCCTCGTCCTCGACGAACCCACGAACGACCTCGACCTCGAGGGCCTCGCGCTGCTCGAGGACCTCCTGGTGACCTCACCGGCGGGCTACCTCCTGGTGTCGCACGACCGCGCCTTCCTCGAGCGCGTCGTCACCAGCGTCGTCGAGATCGACGACCACGCCCGGACGGCCACCCGGTACGACGGCGGCTGGGCCGCGTACCAGGACGCCCGCAGGGCCGCCCGCCGACATGCCGAGGAGGCCTACGACACCTTCGTCGACGCCCGCGACCAGCTCCGGGGGCAGGCGCAGCAGACCCGCGAGTGGTCGGCCAAGGGCGTCCGCAAGGCCAAGCGGTCGGGCGAGTCCGACAAGTTCATCCGTCACCACAACGTGGCCACCTCCGAGAAGCTGGCCGGGAAGGCGAGCCGGGCCGAGAAGGCCCTCGAGCGCCTGGACGTGGTCGACAAGCCGTGGGAGGGCTGGGACCTGCGCCTCGAGTTCGCCACCACCGGCCGATCCGGCGACCAGGTGATCACGACCCGCGATCTCGTCGTCGAGCGCGAGCACTTCACGCTCGGCCCGATCACGCTCGACATCAGCTTCGGCGAGCGCGTCGCCCTCGTCGGCCCCAACGGATCGGGGAAGACCACGCTCCTGCGAGCGGCGCTCGGACTCCAGCTCCCGACCTCGGGCACCGCTGCACTCGGCTCGTCGGTGGTCGTGGGCACCCTCGACCAGGGTCGGCGACGCTTCGCGACCGGCGAGTCGCTCATCGACGCCTTCATGGCCGAGACCGGCCAGCCCCGCAGCGAAGCCAGATCGCAGCTCGCCAAGCTCGGCCTGGGCGCAGAGCACGTCGATCGTCCCACCACCCGGCTGTCACCGGGCGAGCGCACCCGTGCTGTGCTGGCGGCCTTCGCCCTGGTCGGGGTGAACCTGCTCGTCCTCGACGAGCCGACCAACCATCTGGACCTGCCGGCCATCGAGCAGCTCGAAGCCGCGCTCGAGAGCTATCCCGGAACCCTCGTGCTGGTGAGCCACGACCGCCGGCTGCTCGAGGCGGTCGAGATCACCCGCCGGATCGAGCTCGACGCCGGCCGGACCGTGAGCGATGCCGCCCGTTGAATCAGCGGCGCGCCGCCTCGACCGCGGCGACGAGCTCGGACGTGGGCCGGAACGTGAGACCGGCGATGGCCCGATGCGAGTACGCCACCTTGCCGGCGGCGTCCACGACGAAGACCGACCGCCGGTAGAAGCCGAGCGGACCGAGGATGCCGTAGGCCTCGCCCACCGACTTGTCGGTGTCGGCCAGCAGCGGGAAGCCGAAGCCGCCCTGCTTCTCGGCGAATCCCTCGTGGCTGGCCACGTCCTGGGGTGACAGCGCGAGCACCTGGGCACCGACACCTTCGAAGGCGTCGATCTCGGCCGTGTACTCGTTGAGCTGCCGGGTGCACACCGGGGTGTTGTCGCCGGGATAGAAGACGAGCACCACCGGCTGACCGGCGTACTCGGCGAGCGAGTACTCGCGCCGGCCCTCGTCGGTGCCGTCGGCGCCGGCGAGGGTGAAGGCGGGTGCGGTTTCGCCGAGCGCGACCATCAGGCCGACGCCGACTCGAGCAGCTCCGACGACATGTCGAAGTTGGCGTACACGTTCTGGACGTCGTCGAGGTCGTCGAGGGCGTCGATGATGCGCAGGATCGCCTTGGCCTTGTCGGCCTCGGTGATGGGGATGGTGTTCTGCGGCAGCATCGTGACCTCGGAGCTGTCGACCGCGAGTCCGGCGTCGTCGAGCGCCTGCCGGACGTCGGGGAGGTCGGTGGCGGCGGTGGTGACCTGCCAGACGTCTCCCTCGTCGGTGATGTCGTCGGCGCCGGCCTCGAGCGCCGTCTCCATGAGGTCGTCCTCGGTCACGGACTTGGGGACGATGATGATGCCCTTGCGGTCGAACTGCCACGACACGGCGCCCGGCTCGGCGGCCGAACCGCCGTTCTTGGTCAGCGCGTTGCGCACGTCGGCGGCGGCCCGGTTGCGGTTGTCCGTGAGCACCTCGATGAGCACGGCCACGCCGTTGGGCCCGTATCCCTCGTAGACGATCTGCTCGTAGACGACGCCTTCGAGGTCGCCGGTGGCCCGCTTGATGGCCCGCTCGATGGTGTCGAGGGGGATCGAGTTGTCGCGCGCCTTCTGGTAGAAGGTCCGCAGCGTTGGGTTGGCGTCGAGATCGCCGCCACCCTCTCGGGCCGCGACCTCGACCT
>JBFJNI010000057.1:0-23889 GCA_041618235.1 Acidimicrobiales bacterium | reverse complement strand
GGCGTGTGCAGCCCTGCTGCGCAGCGGCACACTGGGGCGATGGCCACGTTGCTCTACACCGATCCGAGGTTCGTCGACCACGACACCTCGTACGGTCACCCCGAGCGCCCCGAGCGCATGGCCGCCGTCGACCGGGGCATCGAGCAGTGCACCGTCCGCGACGACCTGGTCCGCGTCGCCCCCCGTGCCGCCACCACCGACGAGCTGGCCCGCGTCCACGACCGCGACTACCTCGACGCCCTCGAGCGGTTCTGCGAGAGCGGCGGCGGTCGCCTCGACCCCGACACCATCGCGGCCAAGGCGTCCTGGGAGGTCGCCCGGTTGGCCGCCGGCGCCGGTCTCGACGCCGTCGAGCGGTTGCAGTCCGGTGAAGCCGACAGCGCGTTCCTGGCCATCCGTCCACCCGGCCACCACGCGACCCCGAGTCGTGCCATGGGCTTCTGCCTCGTCAACAACGTCGCGGTCTGCGCCGCCGCGCTGGCCGAGGCCGGCGATCGGGTCCTCGTCGTCGACATCGACGCCCACCACGGCAACGGCACCCAGGACGCCTTCTGGGACGACAACCGCGTCACCTATGTGTCGATCCACCAGCACCCGATGTACCCCGGCACCGGGATGCTTTCGGAGACCGGCGGGCCCAACGCCCCCGGGGGCATCGTCAACATCCCCGTCCCGGCTCATACGTCGGGTGACGTCTACCGCCGTGCACTCGACGAGATCGTCGTCCCCGTGGCCGAACGCACTGCGCCCACCTGGCTGCTGATCTCGGCGGGCTTCGACGCCCACCGTCGCGACCCCCTCACCGATCTCGGCCTGAGCTCGGGCGACTACTTCGATCTCACCGCCCGGCTGCTCGCCCTGGTGCCGGCCCAGCGCCGAGTGGTGTTCCTCGAGGGCGGCTACGACCTCGAGGCGGTCGCCACGTCCACGGCGGCCACGCTCGCCGCCCTGGCCGGCGAGACCGACCACCCGGAGAGCGTCACCACCGGCACCGTCGGGGTCGAGGCGCTCGCTGCCGTGCGGCGCGTCCACCACCTCGATCCATCGGCCTGAACTCGCCTCACCGCCTCTCCGGACCCGTTTCTGGCCGTCCTCCATCGGTGCGGCGCGCGGAGAACTCGCCCAGATCGGTCGATCCGCGAGATCCATCGTCAAGAACCGGCAGATCCGGCCGATACCGCCAGTGTGGAACACGCCGAGCTCCTGCACGCCCTGGTCGACGCGCGGGCGTCCGACCTGCACTGCAAACCAGGGAGCGAGCCCGTGCTCCGCGTCGGTGGTGAGCTCGTCCGCCATGGCGATGTCAAGCTCACGGCCAACGAGGTCGCGTCGTTGGCGCAGGCGATCCTCGACGAGGACACCCAGGCGGCCCTCCTCCGGTCGGGCAGCGTCGTGGCGGCTCACTCCGAGCCGGGGGTCGGTCGGTTCCGCGTGAGCGCGTTCCGTCAGCGGGGGGCGATCTCGCTGGTGCTCCACACCGTGGCCGACGAGATCCACTCCCTCGACGACCTGGGTCTGCCGCCCGTGGCCGCACAGCTCGCCGACCTCGAGCGTGGCCTGGTGCTGGTGGCCAGCCCGGTCGGCCACGGGGTGACCACCACGCTCGGCGCGATGGTGAACCACGTCAACACCCGCCGTAGGTGTCACATCCTCACCGTCGACGACCCCATCGAGGTGCTCCACCGCGACGACCGGGGGTTCGTCAGCCAGCTCGAGGTCGGCGCCGACGTGCCGACCATCGCTGCCGGCGTCCGGGCCGCGTCCCGTGTCGATGCCGACGTCGTGTCGATCTCCGAGATCGCCCACCGAGACACGGTCGATGCCGCGCTCGACGCCGTCGCTCGCGGCCGGCTCGTGTTCGCCGGCATCGGCGGGGCCACCGTCTCCGACGCGCTCCACGCCGTCTTCGAGCTCTACTCGGTCGACGAGCGAGCGATCATGAGCGAGGCGCTCGCCCGCTCGATCGCCGGCATCCTCGCCCAGCAGCTGCTGCCGTCGCTCGACGGCGTCCCGGTCGTCGCGGTCGAGTCGCTCGTCCGTACGCCGAAGGTCCAGGAGTGCATCGCCGACCCCGACCGTGCGGGCGACCTCCTCCACCTGCTCCAGGAAGGTCACTACCACGGCATGCAGACCATGGACCAAGCGCTCGTGGGTCTCGTGTGCGACGGCAAGATCAGCGCGGACACGGCGCTCGGGGCGGCCCTCGACCCCGAGGACATGCGGATCGAGCTGGTCCGATAGCCACGAGGGCTGGTCTCGGGGAAGAGGTGGCGTCGGTAGAGTCACATCCATGCAATTCTCCGTGTGGCCGGGCACCCAGCAGCCGTGGACCGACATCCTCGAGGTCGCCCGCCACGCCGAGCTCACCGGCTGGGACCGCATCTACGTCGCCGACCACTTCATGCCCAACGGCGACGACGTCTCGGGCCCCATGCTCGAGTGCTGGAGCGTCGTCACCGCGCTGGCCACGTCCGTGCCACGCGTCGGCATCGGCACCCTGGTGTGCGGCAACACCTACCGCCATCCCGCCGTGCTGGCCAACCAGGCGGCCACGGCCGACGTCATCAGCGACGGGCGGGTCATCCTGGGCCTCGGCGCGGGCTGGCAGGTCAACGAACACGACAAGTACGGCATCGAGCTGTACTCGGTCGGCGAGCGCATGGACCGCTTCGAGGAGGCGTGCCAGGTCGTGCGATCCCTCGTCGACCAGGACCGCACCACCTTCGAGGGCGAGCACTACCGCATCACCGATGCCCCGCTGGAGCCCAAGCCGGTCGGCCCGATGCCGCTGCTGGTGGGCGGCGGCGGCGAGAAGCGCACGCTGCGCATCGCCGCGGCGTACGCGCAGGAGTGGAACGTCTGGTCCACCCCGGAGATCTTCGCCCACAAGTCGTCGGTCCTCGACCGCCACTGCGCCGACCTCGACCGCGATCCGGCCACCATCCACCGGTCCACGCAGGCGCTGCTGTTCCTGAGCGACGACGAGGACTTCCTGGCCGGCATGCGCGACCGCGACATCGGCATGCCGACGCTGGTGGGCACGTCGGCCGAGCTGGTCGACGTCGTCGGCCGCTACCGGGAGGCCGGCGTCGACGAGCTCATCATCCCCGACTTCACCCTCGGCACCGGGGAGAAGCGCCGCGACCTGCTCGATCGGTTCAAGCGCGAGGTCGCCGAAGCCCTCTAGGAGCCTGTGGGGCACCGCCGGTACCGTCGTCGTGGTGATCCCCGAGCGGTTCAAGCCCGTGCTCGACGCCGTCGGCCCCCTCGCCACGGCCTTCGCCGACGCCGGCCATCGTCTCTACCTGGTCGGCGGCGTGGTGCGCGACCTGCTGTTGGGCGAGAACGAGTCGTTCGACTTCGACTTCACCACCGACGCCCTGCCGGACGACATCGAGGCCATCCTTCGCCGCCACGACCCCGTCGAGGCCATGTGGGCGCAGGGCAAGCGGTTCGGGACCATCGGTGCCAAGGTCCGCGTCGCCGCGCCCGAGGGTGGCACGCGGGTGGTCGACCACGAGATCACCACGCACCGGGCCGAGGTCTACGACCCCGACAGCCGCAACCCCGACGTCGAGTTCTCCACCGAGATCGACGCCGACCTGTCACGGCGCGACTTCACCATCAACGCCATGGCGCTGTCGCTGCCCGACGCCCAGCTCGTCGATCCCTTCGGCGGCACCGCCGATCTGGCCACGAAGGTCCTCCGCACCCCGTTGTCGCCCGAGCAGTCGTTCTCCGACGACCCGCTCCGCATGTTGCGCGCCGCCCGGTTCGTGTCCCGGTTCGACCTCAAGCCCGATCCGGACCTCGTCGCCGCCGTCGAGTCGATGGGCGATCGCCTCGAGATCGTCTCGGCCGAGCGGATCCGCGACGAGCTGTGCCGTCTCCTGGTGGTGGACGATCCCGTGCCGGGCCTGTGGTTCCTCGCCGACACCAACCTGGCCGAGCACTTCTTCCCCGAGCTGCCCGCGATGCGGGTCGAGCAGGACCCCATCCACCGCCACAAGGACGTGCTCGCCCACACGATCGCGGTCGTGTCCAAGACCAGCCCCGATCTCGTCCTGCGGCTCGCCGCGCTGTTCCACGACGTCGGCAAGCCCGCCACGAAGGACATCGGCGACAAGGGGGTGTCGTTCCATCATCACGAGGTCGTCGGCGCCCGGATGACCCGCAAGCGCATGAAGGCGCTGAAGTTCTCCAACGACCTCATCGAGGACGTCAGCCAGCTCGTGTTCCTGCACCTGCGCTTCCACGGCTACGGCGATGACGCCTGGACCGATGCCGCGGTGCGCCGCTACGTACGCGACGCCGGCCCGCTGCTGGACAAGCTCAACGAGCTCACCCGCTGCGATTGCACCACCCGCAACCGGCGCAAGGCCGAGATGCTGTCGCGGCGGATGGATGCGCTCGAGGCGCGCATCACCGAGCTGAAGGCCCAGGAGGAGCTCGACGCCATCCGCCCCGACCTCGACGGCCAGGCGGTGATGGACCTGCTCGGCATCGAGCCCGGCCCCGTGGTCGGCCAGGCCATGCGCTTCCTCCTCGACGCCCGGATGGAGGAGGGCCCGCTCGGCCGCGACGAGGCCGAGCGCCGTCTGCTGGCGTGGTGGGCCGAACGCTCCGGCTGACCCGGGTCTCTCGGGGACGGCGTGGGCCGGCGGCGGCCGGCGTGGGGTTCGTCGGCGCTGGTCTGCCGCCGAGGTTGGGCGGGAAATGGTCGTCACACGACCACGAGTGGCCCAACCTGACGCTCAGATCCCGGACCGGACAGTTGTGGCGCCGCCCCGATCCCGGACCGGACAGCCGGAGCGCCCGCTAGATCCCCTGCTTGCGGGCCCGGATGATGAGGGTGGCCGGCATGTGCTCCATCGCCGGCGACCAGTGCGGGCCGCGCACGGCACCCTCGACCGGCGCCGGCTCGAGGACGTTGTCGACCCGGAACCCGGCACGGCCGAGCTCGGTGAAGATGGCGCTGAACGTCCGGACGTGCGTGCCCTCGCGGGGATCGCCGTAACCGAAGGGCTGGGGGCGGAAGGCGCGGCGGCGGATCTGCATCGGATCGTCGCTGCCGGGGTCGACGAGGGCGAACGTCGGGTGGGGGAGCGCGAGCACGAAGGGGTGCTCGGGTCGCAGGACCCGGTGGATCTGACGGAAGACGCGGCTGATGTCGTCGACCCAGGCCAGGGAGCCGACGCTGAGGGCGGCATCGACGGTGTCGGCGCGCAGGAAGGCGAGCTCGGCGAGCGGTGCGTGGTGCAGCTCGACCCGCAGATCGGCGGCGTCGAAGGCCGTCCGGGCCACCGCGATCTGCTCGGCGGACTCGTCGACCGCGATGGTGCGGGCGCCGGCGCGCGCCAGCGCGAGGGCGTTGCGACCCGCTCCGCAGCCGAGATCGACGATGCGCTTGCCCGACACGTCGCCGAGGAGCTTGAGCTCGTCCTCGCGGGGGATGTCGGGCCCATAGGTGACCGTGTCGTCGGCGAGTGCCTCGCCGGCCGGCGACGCGACGGTGAACGGGGTCCAGGCCATGGCACCAGTGTGCTGGATGGGCGCCGGCAGGTCCGGGACCGGCCCCGGATCCGAGGCCGGCGCCTGTAGCCTCCGCCTGTGTCCTTCCACCCGGGAGCCATCGCCGGTGCCGATCGACCGGCCGGCGCGGTCGACTACCGCATGGCACGCCTGGCCAAGGTCGACGAGTACAAGCGCGGCCGCATCGCCCGCCACGAGGTGTGCGACGCCCACCCCGAGCTGCGGCGCGCCGCCGAGCACATCGCCCACAAGACCTCCGAGCTGTGTCCGATCTGCGAGGACGCGTTCGTGGTCCTGGTCACCTATGCCTTCGGCCCCCACCTGCCCAAGAACGGGTACGCGGTCGAGAACCGCGAGGACATGGACAAGGTCCGCCGGATGACCAGCGAGTGCACCTGCTACGTCGTCGAGGTGTGCGCGAAGTGCGGCTGGAACCACCTCGCGCAGACCTTCCCCGTCCAGGGGCACCGCCGGCCGTGACCGCCGCCGCCCCGTCGGCGGCGCGCACCCTGGTGCCCGACCCCGCGCTCGTCTCTGCGTCGGCCGCGTTCGCGGTCGCCGGTCTGGCCGTCAGCTCCAGCGGGTCGATGGTGGTGGCCGCCGTGCTCGTCGGGGTCGCCACCCGCGACCGGTGGGCGGCGCTGGCCGCGGTGCTCGCCGTGGCCTCGGTCACGGTGCGGTTCGGCACCACCGACTTCGGCGACATCGCCGGCATCCAGAGCGTCCTCGGGCCCGCCGCCGTCGTCGGCCCACCCGCAGCAGCCGGGTCGGCTTGGGCGGCCGCCGCCGCCCTCGTCCTGGCCGCGGCCTCCGCCCGCCGACCCGACGCCGGCGACGCCGCCACCCCTCCCCGCCCGACCGTGCCCCCTCGGCTCGTCTCGGCGCTCACCGCGCTCGGCGGCGGCGCGTTCGCCGCTGCGATCGTCGCGGGTCCCGGGCCCGGTGGGGACCTCGCCATCCGGGTGGCCGCCACCGCAGCAGCCTCCGTGCTGTGCGCGGCCGTGGGCCTCGGCAGCCGCTTCCCCCGCATGTCCTCGGCCCGTGCTGTCATCGCCGTCGCCGCCGGGCTCGCGGCCCTCGTGCTGGCCGGGTGGCCGTCGTGAACGGCCTGCTCGTCGCGGTCCTGACCGTCCCGCTCCTCGGCGCGCTCGGCGTCGTCGTGTCGGGTCCTCGGGCGCCGCACGTCACGGTCGCCTCCGGCTTGGTCGCCGCGGCCGGTTGGGGCGTCATCGTCTCGGCTTCGTCACCGCCCGAGCTGGGACGCATCAGCATCGACCCCGTGCTGGCCGCCGCGCTCACCGCCTCCGCGCTGTTGGTCGCCGCCCGTCGGCCGGCCTCCATCCTCGGTTCGTGCGCCGCGCTCTGCGGCGTCACGCTCCTCGCCGCCACGGCCGGGGCCGGTGGCGAGGGCCTGCCCGATCGGCCGCTCGCCGCCGGGGTCCTCGCGCTCACCCTGCTCACGGTGATCCGGCTGCGCGCCGAGTCGCACCTCCGCCTGCTGCCGGTCGCCGGACTGCTGGTGGGCGGGCTGCTGGTCGCGCTCGCCGCCTCCGTCGACGACCCTGCTCGGGCGGCCGTGGCCGTGGTGGCCGGCGCCGGCCTCGTCGTGGCGGTGGCGCTCGGCCGAGATGCTCCGGGGGCACTTCTGGTGCCGGCCGCGCTCCTGGCGGTCGCGCGGGTCCTGGCCGAGGTGCGCGCCGCCGAAGCGGTCGACGGAGAGGTCGCCGCCGTGGCGGCCGGGGTGGCCGGCGTCGTGGCCGTACTCGTCGCCTGGAGCGCTCACCGGACCGCGCCGCGAGCCGGCGACGCCGGTCCTGCCGACGACGATGGCGACGTGACCAGGGGCGATGCCCGGTCGCACCCCCGTCCGACCGACCGGGCCGGCGCGGCCGCCGCGATGGCCGCGGTCGTGCTCCTGGCCCAGGACCTGCCCGGCGCCCACGCCGCCGGACTCCTGCTCGCCGCCGGCGCCGTCGCCGCGTTCGTCACGACCCATCCGGTGGGCCTCGTGGCCCTGCTCCCGGGGCTGGTCGCGACGCTCGAGGCCTTCGGACCCGCCACCGAGCCCGTCCACGCCGCTGCCGGCGCGGCGGTCGTGCTCCTCGCGGGAGCCGCGTCGCTGACGAACGGCGGACGACGGGCGCACGACCCCGGCGGCCCATCGGACCTCGGCCGGCACTGGCCGGCCGCGGTCGCCGCCGCCTTCGGGGTGGTCCCCCTCTGGGGGTGGTCCACCGCCTCGCTCGACGATCTCGTCCGCGCGGTCGGGACCGCGGTCGCGTTCGCCCTGCCGTTCGCCGTCGGCGCCCTCGCCCTGGCCTCCCGGTCGGATCGACGAGCCGACGCGCCCGCCGCCCCCGCTGTGGTGCCCACCGTCGCCACGCCGCCGGACCGACCCGCTCCGCCGCGCGCCCGACGGGTGCTGACCGCGGCATCGGCCCGGCCCACCGGTAGGATCTCGGCCCGCCGTGACGCCACGGCGTCCTCCGATGGCAGCTCGCACCAAGACCGCTCGTAAGACGTCGCGGAAGGGATCGACGTCATCGTCGAAGGCCCCCCGCCGGCGCAGCCTCCTGTGGCGGTTCCGACGCGGGTTCTTCCTCGTCGCCCTGCTCCTCGTGGCCTCGGTCGCCGGCGCCGGTTTCGTCCTCGCCCAGGTCGAGCTCCCGCCCGAGGACCCCCTCCTGCAGTCCACGTTCGTCTGCGCCGCCGACGTCACCCAGGGGTGCAACGCCGACAACGCCATCGCCAAGCTGGCCGGCGAGGTCGATCGGGTGTCGGTGCCGCTCGACGAGATCCCGAAGACCTTCATCGACGCCGTCCTGGCCGCCGAGGACCGGCAGTTCTTCAGCCACAACGGCATCGACCCCGTCGGCATCGGCCGGGCCCTCTATCGAGACCTGCGCAACGAGGGCGTCCGCCAGGGCGGGTCGACCATCACCCAGCAGTACGTCAAGAACGCCTACCTCACCTCCGAGCGCACCTTCACCCGCAAGCTCAAGGAAGCGGTGCTGGCCATCAAGCTCGAGCGCGAGCTGTCGAAGGAGCAGATCCTCCAGCGCTACCTCAACACGGTGTACTTCGGCCGTGGCGCCTACGGCGCGGAAGCTGCGGCTCGGGCCTACTTCGGGAAGTCGATCCGATCGGTCGAGCTGTCCGAGGCCGCCTACCTCGCCGGCCTCATTCGATCTCCCGAGTCCGCCGACGTCACCCGCAGCCTCGACACGGCGACCTTCCGGCGCGACTCGGTCCTGCGCGGCATGGTCGACTACGGCGTCATCACGTCCGACGAGGCCGATGCCGCCGTCGCCATCCCGCTCGACTCGCTGGTCCGCGAGCGCACGGTGCGCGAGGGGCTCGGCAACGTCGTCGGCGCCGAGTACGGCACCGAGCACTACGTCGAATACGTCCGGCGCCGGCTCTACGACAAGTACGGCGCCGAGGTGGTCAACGGTGGCGGCCTGCGCGTCTACACCGCGCTCGACCTCGACCGGCAGCGAGCGGCGTACGAGTCGGTCTGGAGCGTGCTCGACGAGCCCGACGACCCCAATGCCGCGCTCGTCAGCATCGACGACCTCGGTCGGGTGGTCGCCATGGTCGGTGGCAAGGACTTCGACGAGTCGCAGGTCAACTACGCACTCGGCCGCGCCGCCGGCGGGTCGGGTCGTCAGCCGGGTTCGTCGTTCAAGCCCATCGTGCTGGCCACGGCCCTCGAGCAGGGGCTCTCACCCCGCTCGCAGTTCCTCAACGAGAACGAGCACATCTTCCCGAAGGCCAACGCCGGCGACGACTGGAAGGTGTCGAACTACGACGACGGCAAGGAGGACGTGATCGACCTCGTCGAGGCCACCCGCATCTCGTCCAACACCGTCTACGCCAAGTTGATGCTCGAGGTCGGACCCGCCAACGTCGCCCACCTGGCCCGCGAGCTCGGCGTCACCGCCGACCTCCCGGTCGTGAACTCCCTGGCGCTCGGCGGCGGCGACGTGTCGGTCATCGACATGGCGTCGGCGTATTCGACCTTCGCCCGACGTGGGCAGTCCATCGAGCCCATCATCATCACCAAGGTCGAGCAGGTCGTCGACGGCGAGGTCAAGGTCCTCGAGCAGGCCTCCACCAAGGCCGACCAGGCCATGTCGGTCGAGAACGCAGATGCGGTCAACTGGATCCTGCGCCAGGTCGTGCTCAACGGCACCGGAGCCAGCGCCAACCCCGGCGTTCCCGCCGCCGGCAAGACCGGCACCACGCAGGACTACCGAGACGCCTGGTTCGTCGGGTACACCCCCGAGCTCACCACGGCGGTCTGGATGGGTTACGACCCCACCGTCGACGACCCGAACACGCCCGAGGACGAGGGCGGTGAGCCTCGGTTCATGACCGACGTCCACGGCCGCCGGGTCACCGGGGGCTCGTTCCCGGCCCAGATCTGGAAGGCCTACATGCAGCGGGCGCTCGACGGCGTCGACTCGGGCAGCTTCGTGGCGCCGAAGCCCTTCACCGGCGAGGTCCTCGGTGCGGACCTGACCACCACCACGACGACGCTCCCGTTCTGCGACGCCGACGACGAGTCCGAGACGACGGAGCCGTGCCGGACGACCACCACGACCACCGAGGCAACGACGACCTCGTCGTCGACCTCGACCACGAAGCCGCCGTCGTCGACGACCTCGTCGACGATCACCCCGTCATCGAGTTCGACCACCGCGCCTCCGTCGTCGTCGTCGACGACCAAGCCGCCGTCGTCGACGACCTCGTCGACGGTGCCCGACATCGGCGACTGAGCCGCCGAGGGGTCCCGTTCAGACGTCCTGGTGGGGATAGTGGGCCCGACACGCGTAGCACCAGGTCTCGGTGCCCGGCTGGGGCTCGGCCTTGCCCTCGGTGTCCCAGGCCTCGGGGGTCACGTACACCCGGCGCACCTCGGTGACCTCTTCCTCGCGACCACAGCTCTCACACGTCCCGATGACCATGCCGAGACCGTAGCGCTGCCGGATGCCCGGTCTCCGGTGCCGCCTCGCTCGTGGTGGACACGGGGATAGGCAGCGGACCCGTTCCGCGGTATCGTCGGGGGTGCCGCCGGCAGGTACCCCACCGCTGGACGGAGCAAAGGAGACATTCCATGCCCAAGTCCTGGAACGCGCCCGCGATCCGTGCCCAGAAGCTGGTGGACGACCGCCGCCCGCTCGTCATGGTCACCGCCTACGACGCCCCCGGCGCTCGCATGGCCCACGAGGCCGGCGTCGACCTGATCCTCGTCGGCGACAGCCTCGCCATGGTGGTGCTCGGTTACGACGACACCCTCCAGGTCACCACCGACGACATCGCGCACCACACGGGCGCGGTGGCCCGAGGGCTCAAGAGCTCCACCAGCGAGAACCGTCTGCCGATGGTCGTGGCCGACCTGCCGTGGATGAGCTATCACACCGACCCCCACGAGGCCGTCCGCAACGCCGCCAGCCTCATCCGCGCCGGCGCCCACTCGGTGAAGCTCGAGGGTGGCCGCAAGCGGCTCGCCATGATCGAACCGATCCTCGACGCCGAGATCCCCGTCATGGGCCACCTCGGCCTCACGCCCCAGTCGGTGCACGCCATGGGTGGGTTCAAGGTCCAGGGCAAGGAACACGACGCCGCGCTCGAGCTCGTCGCCGACGCCAAGTCGCTGGCCGCCGCCGGCTGCTTCGCGATCGTGCTCGAGGGTGTCCCCGACGCCGTGGCCCGACTCGTCACCGACTCGGTCGACGTCCCCACCATCGGCATCGGTGCCGGCCGCGACTGCGATGGACAGGTGCTCGTCTACCACGACGTCCTCGGCATCGAGGACCGCATCACCCCGAAGTTCGTGCGTCGCTACGCCGACGTGAAGGCCGCCTCGGTCGCCGCCCTGGAGACCTTCGCCTCCGATGTGCGCTCCGGTGCGTTCCCCAACGACGCCGAGAGCTACCACCTCAGCGCCGACCAGGCCGAGACGCTCGGCCTTTACGGCCGCAACGACTGAGCCTCTACGGCCGCAACGACTGAAGCGAGCGGGCCCGGTCCGCCAAACTGGCGCCGTGACCCCGCGCCCGGACCACCGCGACGTGCTCCTCGACCGCCCCTCGTGGGCGCCGTCGTGGATCCCGTCCATCGATGACGTCCGCCAGGTGCGGATGCTGCGCTGGGCGCTCGCCGCCGTGTTCGCAGCCGGCCTCGCCGCGTGCGTCGCCCGGGGTGCCGACAACCCGGCCGACCCCGTCCTGGGTGAGGTCCGCCCGGCGGGGGCGCTCGCCGCCCGGTTCGGCACGGTCATCGTCGATCTCGTGACGGCGGCGGGCCAGGCGGTCACGTTGTGCCTGCTCGATGCCAACGACTCCGACGAGCGGGGTCAGGGGCTGATGGGGGTCACCGACCTGGGTGGCTACGACGGCATGCTGTTCCGCCACGACGGTGAGGTCGAGAGCCAGTTCGTGATGATCGGCACACCGATGCCGCTGTCGATCACCTGGTGGCGGGCCGACGGCCTGTTCCGGTCGGGCACCGACATGACCCCGTGCATCGACGAGGCCCCCGACGAGTGCGCCCGGTACGCCGCCGGCGGCCCCTATCGCTGGGCCATCGAGGTCCCGCAGGGTGCCCTGGCCGACGCCGGTCTGGGCGAGGAGAGTCGGCTCACCGTGGGCGAGACCGGCTGCGTGCGGGGCTGACACGGAGTTCCTGTCAGACCCCCTCGGGAGACTGGTGCCCATGCCGTCTCCACCCGATCTGCGCAACCTCGCACCGCCGCGGCGCCTCCCGGCCATTGTGCCCTTCCGCCGCCCCATCGCTACGCTGGCCGACTTCTGTCCGTCCTGCTCCCATCGGGGGCTCCGGTCCGCCGGATCCACAGGAAGGTTTCTGTAGGCATGCGCGCCTATGAACTCATGGTCATCATCGACGGCGAGCTCGACGAGCAAGCCGCGAAGGATCAGGTCACCTCGATCGAGGGTCGCCTGAACGAGGCCGGCATGGTGGCCTCCACCGACTTCTGGGGTCGTCGTACGTTCGCGTACGAGATCGACCACAAGACCGAGGGCTCCTACGTGGTCTTCGAGGTGCTCGCCGATCCCGGCGCCCTCGACGGCGTCGAACGGTCGCTCCGACTCGCGGACGAGATCGTCCGCCACAAGCTCCTCCGCCTGCCCGAGCACGAGGCCGCCAAGCGTGGTCTCGTCGGCTCGGCTGCGGCTGAATAGACCAGGAGACGAACCCATGGCATTCGACAACACCGTCACGGTGATCGGCAACGTCACCCGCGACCCCGAGCTGCGCTACCTGACGAGCGGCACTGCCCTCGCCAGCTTCGGCGTGGCGTGGAACAACCGCTACAAGGACCGCAACGGCGAGCAGGTCGAGGACACCTCGTTCTTCGACGTCACCTGCTGGCGTGACCTGGCCGACAACGTGGCCGAGTCCATCTCCAAGGGCGACCGCGTCATCGTCTACGGCAAGCTCGAGCAGCGCTCGTGGGAGACCCAGGACGGCGAGAAGCGCTCCAAGGTCGAGATCGTGGCCGACGAGGTCGCACCCTCCCTGCGCTGGGCCACCGCCAAGGTCGAGAAGATCCGCCGCGGCGACGGCCCGACCGGCGGCGGCGGCGGTGGCGGCAACGCCAGCGAGCCGCCCCGCAACGAACCACCCGCATATGACGACGCCGAGGAGCCGTTCTGATGGCCCGCCCCCGTACCACCAAGAACAAGGACAATGCTCGCCGCTCCAAGAAGCGGATCAGCATCCTGACGCAGGAGAAGGTCACCTACGTCGACTACAAGGACGTGAACCTGCTCCGCCGGTTCCAGTCCGACCGCGCCAAGGTCCGCGCTCGTCGCGTCACCGGTAACAGCGCCCAGCAGCAGTCCGAGATCGCCACCGCGATCAAGAACGCCCGCGAGATGGCGCTGCTCCCGTACACCAACCGCATCACGCAGCAGCGTGGCGGCGGGCGGGGTCGCGACGGCGATCGTCGTGGCGGCCGTGATCGTGACGATCGCGATCGCGACTTCGACAACGAGAGCGACTCGGTCATGGAGAGCAACGAGGCGGCCGACACCGGCGACGCCGTCGAGGCCCCCGTGACCACCGAGGCCACCGCGGCCACCGAAACCGAGGAGACCGACGCATGAAGGTGATCCTGCGCTCCGATGTCGACCAGGTCGGCAAGCGTGGCGACCTCGTCGACGTCAGCGACGGCCACGCCCGGAACCATCTCATCCCCAAGGGGCTCGCCATGCGGGCCACGCCCGACGCCGAGCTCCAGGCCGAGCAGATGCGCAAGGCCCGCGAGGTGCGTGACACCAAGGCCGTCGAGGCGGCCCAGGAGATCGCCACCCGGCTGGTGCCCCAGGTCATCCACATCACGGCCAAGGCCGGCGAGGCCGGCGCCCTGTTCGGTGCGGTCCACGAGGCCGAGATCGTCCAGGCCGTCAAGGAGCAGACCGAGGTCGAGCTCGATCGCAAGATCATCGCGATCGACGAGCCCATCAAGACCACCGGCACGCACTACGTGATGGCGAAGCTCCACCAAGAGGTGCAGTTCCCCATCACCCTCGAGATCGAGGCGGAGTAGCCCGGTCGTGTCCTCGGCCACGCTCCTGTGCGGAGCGTGGCCGAGTACATCGAGTTGCCATCCTTCTGCCACCTCGAGTGGCGGATTCGCCGCGCTTCTCGTCACTTCTCCACAGTTTCCACAGGCCTTTCCCCAAGCTGCGCCCCTAGCGACCCACAGGCACATGGTGCGATGTTGAACGCCCCGCTCGTCCCCGCCACCCGAGGCCACCACTGATGTCCAGCCGCGCGCCGATGCCCGATCAACCTCGTCCCCCGGGGCGCAGCGATCGCGTTCCGCCCGCCGACCTCACGGCCGAGCAGAACCTGCTCGGCGCGATGATGCTGTCGAAGGAGGCGATCTCGGTCACCGCGCCGATGTTGCGGCCCAACGACTTCTACAAGCCGGCGCACGCGCACGTGTTCGACGCCATCTTGAGCCTCGATTCGGCCGGTGAGCCGGCCGATCCGGTCACCGTCGCCGACGAGCTCGGCCGGGCGGGCGTCCTCGAGACCATCGGGGGCCGCGCCCTCCTCGCCGAGATCGTCTCGACCACGCCGTCGGTCAACAACGCGGCCCGGTACGCCAAGATCATCGCCGACCATGCCCTGCTGCGGAAGCTCATCGGCATCGGCGGCGAGATCTCCGAGCTCGGCTTCGACCTCCCCGACGACGTCGAGAAGGCCATCGACCAGGCCGAGACTTTGGTCTACGACCTCGGCCAGCGTCGGGTCACCGACTCGATGGTGCCCATCGAGAGCCTGCTCTCCGACACGCTCGACCGGCTCGAGGCCCTCGTCGAGCGGGGCGACGCCATCACCGGCCTGCCCACCGGCTTCGTCGATCTCGACCGCATCCTGTCGGGCCTCCAGCCCTCCACCCTGGTCATCGTGGGCGCCCGCCCGGCGATGGGCAAGACGTCCTTCGCCCTGAACCTCACCGCCAACGCCGCCTTCCAGTCCCGCCGGCCGGTCCTGTTCTTCAGCCTCGAGATGGGCAATCTCGAGCTCACCCAGCGCCTCCTGTGCGCCGAGGCCCAGATCGACTCGACCAAGGTCCGCGACGGCCGGCTCCAGGACGCCGAGTGGGATCGCATCGCCCTCGGCGTCAGCCGCCTCGCCGAGGCGCGCCTCTACCTCGACGACAACCCCAACGTGTCGGTCATGGAGATCCGGGCCAAGGCCCGGCGCCTCAAGTCCCAGCTCGGCGACCTGGGCCTCGTGGTCATCGACTACCTCCAGCTCATGCAGGGCCGCGGCCGGGCCGAGTCACGTCAGGTCGAGGTGTCCGAGATGTCCCGTGGCCTGAAGATCCTCGCTCGCGAGCTCGAGTGCCCGGTCATCGCCCTCTCGCAGCTGTCCCGCACGCTCGAGTCCCGCACCGACAAGCGCCCCATGCTCGCCGACCTGCGCGAGTCCGGCTCGATCGAGCAGGACGCCGACGTCGTGATGTTCCTGTACCGCGACGAGGTGTACAACACCGACTCCCCCGACCGGGGCATGGCCGAGGTCATCATCTCCAAGCACCGCAACGGCCCCACCGGGAAGGTCAACCTCGCCTTCCGCAACCATCTGACGCGCTTCGACAACATGGCGCAGCTCTGACACCTCGATCCGGTGCCGCCATCTCCTGGTGAAACCTGGCCGCAATGTGACCCGGCCGGCGAGGGTGACGACGGTCACCGCGCGCCACCGACGGTGACGAAGGCGGGTTGATTCGGGCGAAGCGCGCGCTCCGGGAACGCCCAGCGTCACCGTCGACGACGGACGTCGTGTTGCGAAACCATGTCGATGGGCTCGTCAGGAGGGGGGCACACGTGGTTTCATGGCCGGGAGACCTCGCCAGCCAGCGCCTCTTGGACACGCGTCACCTCATGACCTCTTCCCCGCGGACCCCCGGCCACTCCGGCTGGTGCCTCCGGTCGTTCTTCATCCGGTTCGTCGCACTCGGTGCCGTCGCGCTGATGCTCGGTTCGCTCCTCGCGATCGCCCAGCCCCGCCCCGAGCGGGCCGGCGCCGCGGTCACGATGCGACTCACGGCGGCCGAGAACGCCCACCTCACCCGCCTCAACGACTGGCGCCAGGCCCGGGGCCTCTCCCGCCTGCAGATCGACCCGGTCACCCAGCTCTACGCACGCGACTGGACCCTCGCCATGGCCGGGTCCCGCACCCTGGCCCACGATCCCAACGCCGGAGACGACTGCCGGGCGGCCAGCTCGAGCTGCAGCCGATGGGCCGAGAACGTCGGCTACTCGTCGCAGGGCGAATCCAAGGTCTTCTCGATGTTCGAGGCATCCAGCGGACACAACGCCAACATGCGCCGCACCAACGTCGATCGGGTGGGCATCGGGGTGTTCACGGACTCCTCGGGCACCACCTGGGTCACGCAGCGCTTCATCGCCTGCGGATGCACCAACGATGGCGCCACCAACGCGGCCAACGCCGAGCGCAGCCGCTTCGAGGGCTTCGTGGCGGCCCTCTACGCCGACTTCCTCGGCCGAAACGGGTCCGGAGGAGAGATCGCCGGCCACGTCGACCGGCTCGTCTACCGGGGCAGCGTGGCCGGCACCATCGCCGCCTTCTCCGAGTCGAACGAGTGGCTGGGACGCCTCATCGACGGGTACTACCAGTCGACGCTCGGTCGTCCGGCCGATCCGGCGGGCAAGCAGACCTGGATGCGCCAGTACCGCAACGGCTGGACGCCCGCTCGCATCGCGGCCGCGTTCTACGCCTCGAGCGAGTTCTACCAGCGGTCGGGCAACACCAATCGCAAGTGGATCACCGCCATGTACCAGCAGATCCTGCACCGGAACCCCGACAGCAAGGGGCTGGACGACTGGACCAGGAAGGCTGACTCGGGCATGTCACGCACCGACATCGCCTACACGTTCTTCCAGTCGCTCGAGTCGCGCAGTACGCGGGTCAACGGGCTCTACCAGCACCTCCTGGGTCGCAACGCCGACAGCACGGGCATGTCGACGTGGACGAAGCGTCTCGCCGACGGCCGCGACGTGCGCCTCGCCGCCACCCTCGCCAGGAGCGCCGAGTACATCTCGCGGGCCGACCGCCGCTTCTGACCGGCTCGGGACCGACGACTGCCCGCGAATCTCAGCCGCCGCCGTCGACACCGAGGCGCTCCAGCGCCTCGAGGTCGAGCACGCGGACCCAACCTCGGCCGAAGTCGATGAGGCCTTGCTCGCGCAGGAGCCCCATGGCGCGGGTGGTGACCGCTCGGGTGGCGCCGATCCACGACGAGAAGTCGTCGTGGGTGAGTGGGGCGTGGAGCTCGATGCCGTGCGGCGTCGACTCGCCGAAGCGCTCGGCCAGCAGGTGGATGCGGTCGGCCAGGCGCTCGTGCACCTGCCGGTGGGCGGCCATGGCGGGCCGATTGGTCTCGATGACCCGTTCGGCCAACATGGTCGCGACCCGGCGACCCGCTCGGGACGAGCTGTCGAGGTAGTCGTCGAACTCGACCAGCGACACCATCGATGCCCGCACGCGTTGGAGGGCGATCACCGATGCCGTGCGCGTGCCCTTGGTGAGTGCCGCCGTCTCCCCGAACACGTCACCCGGGCCGCGGATGGCGACGATGATCTCGTGGCCGTCGGCGTCGACGTCGACCACCTTGCACAGACCTGCCTCGACGGCGACGATGCTCGTGGTGGCGTCATCGCGGCGCAGGAGGTAATCGCCGGCTCGGAAGTGACGCGACGTGCCGATCCGGCACAAGTCATGCCATACCTCCGTCGCCGCTGGCTGCCCCACGGCGTCCAATGTACGGAACACGGCCACCCTTGCGGGGTGATCGCACCGCGAGGGACGATTCAGCGCAGGCGGGAGTACAGCTCGTGGGCGCGGGCAACGGCGTCACCGCGGGGATCGTCGGCGGCCGGGTCCCACGGCGCCACCGAGCCGGCGCTGATCAGGAACGGAACGGGGCAGACCCGGACCTCGGCCTCGTGCTCGTAGATGTTCAGGGTGTCGGTGACGATGGACCCGACCAGCTCGTCAGCGGCCGCGTCGACGACGACCAGGTCGGTGGGCGTGGGCACGAGGACGACGGCCGAGGCCAGTCCCAGTGCCTCGAGCAACGGATCGGGACCGGCCAGCCACGCGGCTTGCGCTCCGCTGGGCCGGGTGGCGATCCAGGCTCGCATGCCCGGCCCGAGGGGCTCGGGAGCCGGGCGAGTCGAGCGGAGGTTGGCCATCGCCGCCTCGCGGACCTGGGTGGCGTCGATGTTCCAACGTTCGAGCTCGGCGGCGCGGAGCGGCTGGTCGGTGGTCGCGGCGACGGCGACCGCCTCGACGAGGCCTCCACCCAGGGACCAGGCGACGGCGCCGTCGTCGACGGGAGATCGCAGGCGCGGCAGGAGGCCGGGACGGATGGCATCCCACGAGGTCGCCGCGGCCGCCGGCGGTTCATCGGCCCATGACGCCGGCTCGCCGGAGTCGAACGCGGCGGGAACGGGTGGCTGGACGGTGTCGAGGTGCTGGTCGACGAGTTCGATGCGGTCGAACCCGCTGGCGCTGGTCCACGGCTCGCGCAGCGCGGCGATGGATTCCTCGCTGGTGGCGCCCCCGACCCACGTCACGGCGACCGAGTCGGCGCCGGTGGGCTCGGCGGCCTCGATGTCGGGGCGGGCCCGGAGACGCGCCGCGATCTCCCGGGTGAGGGCATCCGCGCCCGCGTCGCCGCGCTTGAACCGATCCAGGAGACCCATGGCGTCACGCTACCGAGCGAGCCGAGCCGGCTCGGTCCGGGCCACCGTCACCGGTCAGGTCGACGACCGGTGATGGCACAGCTCGATGACCGTCCGGCCCGCGGCTCGCCCCTTGGCCTCGTACCCCGCGGCGGGTCGCCACGGGGGCCGTTCGCCGACGCCGCCGCGGAAGGAGGGGTGGGCGTCGAGCTGGCGCAACGCCCAGGTGGCGTAGTCGTCGACGTCGGTCGCCATCCGGAACGGGGCGCCTTCGACCATGCGGTCGGCGAGGAGATCGAGCACGTCGGCCCGAACGAACCGCCGCTTGCGGTGCTGGTTCTTGGGCCACGGGTCCGGGAAGAACAGATGCACGCCGGCCAGGGACCCGGATCCCAGGGTGTCGGCGAGGAGCTCGAGTGCGTCGGCGCGCTCGACGTAGACGTTGGTGGCGTCCGCCCGGTCGGCGCGGCGGAGCAGGCGGGCGATACCGGGGGTGTGCACGTCGACGGCGAGCAGATCGACCTGGGGGTGGGCGGTCGCGAACGCCAGCGCGGCTTCGCCGTGGCCGCACCCGACCTCGAGGACCAGCGGTCGGTCGGGGTCGGCGCGAGTGGCCAGGGACCGCGTGGGACCGAGGTCGGTGACGGCTCGGCGCATGCCGTCGCTGACCCGGCCGTGGCGGGCGTGGAACGTCCGCACGTGCGGCGTCGTTGGGGCGTCACCGGGCCGACCGAGCATCAGCGTCCATGGTGGCATCGGTGCGGGAACCACCCCCAACCCGGATACGAGCTGAAGATCGAGCGGATCGCGCCGATACCACTACCCAGCGTGAACCTGTTGCGATACCATGACGACCGTCGTGGGCGGCGACCGAGACCTGAAGGGCCGAGCGCGCACCGTGGACGAGAGGCGATGAAGCTCACACGACACCGGGGGATCCTCGCTGCCGCGCTCGTGGTCGCGGGATCGCTGGCCGGCGCGGCCGGCGCCGGTGCCGGGACCGACACCGAGTCCGAACGCGCCAGCGTCCGCGACCGGCGGGCGGCGATCGCCGACCAGATCGACGTCCTCACCGCCACCGACGCCGAGATCGAGGCGATCCTCGACGACGTCGACACCCAGATCGCCACCCAGCAGCGAGCCGTGGATGCGGCCGCCGCGACCGCCGAGGCCGCCGCCGCCGATCTCGCGGACGCCGAAACCGCCTTGCGAGGCGCCCGTCGCGACGTCGCGCTGCTCGAGCGGGCCATCGTCGACATGGCGGTCGCGTCCTACGTGCATCCGCCCACCGCCGACCTCGTGCAGAGCCTGCAGGCGGCGTCGCTCTCCGAGGCCGTCCTGCAGCAGACGTATCTCGCGGCGCGGGCGCAGCGTGACGTCGATCTCCTCGACCTCCTCGAGCGCGCCGAGTCGATCGCCACGGCCCGCGCCGACGAGGTCGCCGACGCGGCCGCCGCCGCCGACGCCGCGGTCGAGGCCGCGACGGCTGCCCTCGGCGACCTCCAGACCGAGCAGCGGCGCCAGGCGGCGTTCGCCGCCGACCTCCACGAGCGCATCGACGCCTCGCTCGCCGAATCCGCGGTGCTCGCCGAACTCGACGCCGAGCTCTCGCAGGAGATCGCTGCGGAGCAGGCGGCGCTGCTCGCCCGGCTGCCACCGCCCCCGCCTCCGGTGCCCGAGCCCGCCGTCACGCCCCCGCCCGTGGTCACGATCCCACCGACGACGCTGCCCTCGACCACCGTCCCGGCCTCCGGTACCGGTGCGGAGCCTTCGGCCGACCCTCCCTCCACCCCGACCACTGTCACCACCGCCCCGCCGTCGGTCACGCCACCGTCGACGTCGACGCCGCCGCTGCGCACCGTGCGGGGCATCACGGTGCACGCCGACATCGCCGACGACGTCGAGGCCCTCCTCGCTGCGGCGGCCGCCGATGGCGTCAGCCTCTCGGGGTGGGGCTATCGCAGCACCGAACGCCAGATCGAACTGCGGAGGGCGCACTGCGGTCCGACGAACTACGACATCTGGATCCGTCCGGCGGGCTCGTGCTCGCCGCCCACCGCGGTCCCGGGGCGGTCGCTCCACGAGCAGGGCCGAGCCATCGATTTCACCGTCGGCGGCCGGGTCATCGGCACTCGATCGTCGGATGGTTTCCGCTGGCTGGCGGCCAACGCCTCGAGCTTCGGCCTGTTCAACCTGCCGAGCGAACCGTGGCACTGGTCGACTTCCGGCGGCTGATCGTCGCCGACACATCGGACAAGACGTCCGTTCTCCGATGATTCGGACCCCAGATTTCACGCGGAGTGGGCACATTCTTCCTTGGCAACACGCTCCGTCGTGATAAGGTCACAAGGTGGCGGATAGGAGTCGTACGACTACGCACCGTGGTCGGGGGGCGCGAGATGAGCGCCGGGGTCCCTTCGGTGTGGCGCGCTTTGCCGGCGCCGTCGCCTGTCTCGGCGGTGCCCTGAGCGCGGTCTACGGGCAACCATCATCCGACACGGCCGCGCTGGCGATCCTCGGTGCGGTGGCCTTCCTGGCGGTGGCCCGACCGCGGCGTGACTCGGACGAGCCTCGGCCACCGGCGGACATCGCCGACGATCTGCTCGAGGCCCGCACGGTCGGGGACGTCGAGGCCGTGGTCCTGTCCGAGCTCGAAGGGTGGTCCGGCGTCGAGTTGGCCTGGTGCATCCTGACCCCGCACGTCGCCGCCGGGACCCGCAACCTCGATGCCGTCGTCCAGCGTGACCTCGAGCGCGTCCTCGCCCGGATCTCCGAGACCGACGTCGGGCCCGTCCGGGTCGCCCTCGCCTATGGCGAGGCGGTCGTGGTCCCCTGCGGCGCACGGTCCGGCCTGTACCTGGTGGTGGCGTGCGCTCACGACATCCCGGCGTCGTTGATCCCGCGCGTGACCGAGCTCGCCCTGCTCGCCGGGTTCGCGTCGCGTCAGCTGGCGGTCGATGCCGCGCTCGACCGCAAGCGCGAGTCGACCCGGTTCGAGGAGCTCGTCCGCTTCTCCTCCGACGCCATCTTCATCCTCGACGCCGCCGGCACCATCCGCTATGCCGCGCCGTCCGTCACCGGCGTCCTCGGCCACCTGTCGGTCGACGTCGAGGGGCACCGGCTCATCGATCTCGTGGATCCCTCGCAGATCGACGATGCGACCAGCTTCCTCGCGCTCGTCCAGCGCCAGGATCCGAGGAACCCGACCTCGGTCGAGCTCCGGTTCCGCCGTGCTGACGGCTCCGAGATCGAGGGCGAGGTCACCGGGGCGAACCTGCTCGGCAACGGCGACGTCCGCGGCATCGTGGTGTCCATCCGCGATGTCTCCGCTCGACACGCGCTCGAGCAGCAGCTTCGCCATCAGGCGTTCCACGATGCCCTGACGGGCATGGCCAACCGGGCGCTGTTCAACGATCGGCTCGAGCGCGCGATGCGGGTGCGCCGGGGCCGACACGATCAGGCGCCCGCCGTCGCGTTCCTCGACCTCGACGACTTCAAGACGGTGAACGACTCGCTCGGACACGCGGCCGGCGACACGCTGCTCGCCACCGTCGCCGAACGCATCACCAACTGCCTGCGCGGCGCCGACACCGCCGCCCGATTGGGGGGTGACGAGTTCGCCATCCTCATCGAGGAGGTCGTCGACGACCGTGCCCTCGTCGACGTGATCCAGCGCGTGGTCGATGCGGTCGGCGCCCCCATCACCTTGCCCGGTGACCACGTCATCGAGGTGCGGGTGTCCGCCGGCATCGCGACGTCCACCGACGGCGTCGAGTCGGCCGACGACCTGCTGCGGCGGGCCGATCTCGCCATGTACCGCGCCAAGCTCCGCGGCAAGGCGCAGGTCGTCCGCTACGAGCCCGAGATGCACCGTGCGGTGAGCGATCGTCTCACCCTCACGGCCGAGCTCGACGACGCGATCCGAGAGGACGCCATCGACGTCCACTTCCAGCCCATCGTCGACCTCGAGACCGAACGGGTCATCGCCGTCGAGGCGCTCGCGCGCTGGCCACACCGCACCCGCGGCATGCTCTCGCCGCTCCACTTCATCGGCCTGGCCGAGGAGACCGGGCTCATCGTGCCGCTCGGCATGTCGGTGCTCCGCCGCGCCGTCGGGGCCCTCGCCGACTGGCACGCCCACGGTCTCACCCACCTGATGGTCTCGGTCAACATCTCGCCCCGCCAGTTCCGCGACGAGGCGTTCTCCCGCGAGCTCTTCGAGGTCCTCGACGAGCACGGTGTCGACCCGACCTGCCTCATGCTCGAGATCACCGAGGCATGCTTCTCGAGCGACTACGAGATGGCAGCGGACCTGCTCCGCAGCCTCGTGGACTCGGGTATCCGCATCGCGGTCGACGACTTCGGCACGGGGCACTCGTCGCTGCGCACGCTGCAGCAGCTTCCCTTCCACCAGCTCAAGATCGATCGTGGCTTCGTCTCGCCGCTCCGCGACGACGACGAGCGGGCGCTGGCAGCGACCATCGTCGACCTCGCACGATCGCTCGGCGCCGATGCGGTGGCCGAGGGCATCGAGGACGCCACCGAGCTCAATGCCCTCCGGCGCATGGGCTGCACCCTGGGCCAGGGCCACTTCTTCGGGCTCCCGACCGACGAGGCGGCCGTCCTGCCGATGCTCTTGGCCGAAGGTCGGACGAAGCCGCCGCTAGCCGCGGGCTGACGTCCGGGTGCGTCCCGGCCGGGCGTTCTTCTCGATGAACTCGATGACCTTGCCGGCCACGTCGAGGCCGGTGGTGTCCTCGATGCCCTCGAGTCCGGGGGACGAGTTGACCTCCATCACGACCGGACCGTGGTTCGAGCGCAGCATGTCGACACCGCAGACGTTCAGGCCCATGGTCTTCGCCGCCCGCACCGCGGTGGAGCGCTCCTCGGGCGTCAGCTTGATCTTCTCGGCGGATCCGCCCTGGTGGAGGTTCGAGCGGAACTCGCCGGGGGCGCCCTGGCGCCGCATCGAGGCCACGACGCGGCCGCCGATCACGAAGGCCCGCAGATCGGCGCCCTTGGCCTCCTTGATGAACTCCTGCACGAGGATGTTGGCGTCGAGCTGACGGAAGGCGGCGATGACGGACTCGGCGGCCTTCTT
>JBFJNI010000056.1:0-23991 GCA_041618235.1 Acidimicrobiales bacterium | reverse complement strand
GCAGATCGGTGGGGTCCGGACCGACGACGGCGTCGAGCGCCAGCGCGACGTCGCGGATGCGGCGGGCCATGGGGCCGGGACACGACAGGTGGAGCCAACGTGGGGGAGTGGGCCCACCGAGTGGCACCCGGCCGAGTGACGGCTTGAGGCCCGAGAGCCCGTTGACCGCCGAGGGGATCCGGATCGACCCGCCCCCGTCGGAGCCGGTGGCCAGCGGGACCATGCCGGCGGCGATGGCCGCGCCGGAGCCGCCCGACGAGCCACCGGCGCTGCAGGTGGGGTCCCACGGGTTGACCGTCGCGGGGAAGACGCCGTTGGAGGTGTCGGCCTGCCATCCGAACTCGGGGGTGTTCGTCTTGCCGACCACGATGGCGCCGGCATCCTTCAGTCGTTCGACCAGTGCCGAGTCGGTGGTGGCCGGCGCGTCGTCGACGTGGAGTCGAGAGCCGTAGGTGGTGACGAAGCCGACGGCGTGCTCGATGTCCTTGACGGCCAGGGGTACGCCGGCGAGCGAGCCGGGATCGTCGCCGGCACGGACGAGAGCGTCGACCTCGTCGGCAGCCGCGAGCGCGGCGTCGGCGTCGACGGCGACGAACGCGTGGATGGTCGGATCGCGGGCTTCGATGACCGCCAAGGCCGTCTCGACCTGCTGCCGGGCGGTGACCTCGCCGGAACGGACCTGGGCCACCACCTCCTCCACCGTGGTTCCCCGGAAGTCACGCATCGGGCGCAACCTAGACCCGGCCCCGTCGTCGTTGCTCGGGTCCGCACTCCGTCGGTGCCAGGCTGGCGGCATGCCGTCCGAGCCGACCGCCGTGCACTGGTCGATCCGCCCCGTCACCGACGACGACCTCCCCCATGTCCGCGAGGTGAATGCGGCGAACGAGCCCGAGGTCGGTCCGCTCGACGACGGCCGCGTCGCGCTGTTCGGACTGGCCGCCGAGCGGTTCTCGGTCGTCGACCTCGGCGGCACGATCGCCGGGGTCTTCGTGGGGTTGGTCGAGGGGATCGACTACGCCAGCCCCAACTACCGATGGTTCGCCGATCGGCACGAGCGTTTCGCCTACATCGACCGCATCGCGCTGCAGCCAGCGGCTCGTGGACTCGGCATCGCCGACGCGATCTACGCCGACTTCGAGGATCTGGCTCGGTCGTCCGGCCGCTCGCTGGTGTGCGCCGAGGTCAACGTCGAGCCCCCCAACCCGCGTTCGCTCGCCTTCCACCAGCGGCGGGGCTTCGTCGTGGTCGACGAGGTCGCCCCCTACGGCGGTGTCGAGCGGGTGGCCATGGTCGAGAAGCGCGTCTGACGCCCGCTGATCCGGGCGTGACGATGGTGACTGTGGGAACGGAGCCCGGTCCGGCGAGAATGGAGCGGTGACCACCGCCGCCGGGCAGCCAGTCGAGCACTACGACATCGCCGTCATCGGCGGTGGGCCGGCCGGCGCGGCTGCGGCCATCCGCGCAGCTCGTGCCGGTGCCCGCGTCGTCGTGTTCGAGAAGGGCCCGTACGGCCGCGACAAGGTCTGCGGCGACGGCCTCACCCCTCGTGCGGTCGGGGCGCTCGCCGAGCTCGACATCGAGCTCGACGGCGCCCATCGCATCGATGGGTTGCGCATGATCGCCGGCAAGCAGCGCCGCGAGCTGCCGTGGCCCGCGGGAACCCGATTCCCGGCCCACGGCGCCGTGTGGCCCCGCCGGCGTCTCGACGCCCACCTGGTCGACGCCGCCGACAAGGCCGGCGCCGAGCTCGTGTACGAGACCGAGGCGCTGCCCATCCTCGACGGCGACCGGGTGATCGGGGTCGAGGCCGGGTCGGGTGACGGGCCCCGCCGGCGCATCCATGCCGGGCTCACCGTGGTCGCGGCCGGCGCGCAGGGCAAGGCGGCGCGCATGCTCGGCGCCGAGCGCGACCCCGACGAGCCGTTCGGCCTCGCCATCCGCTCGTACATCGAGTCGCCCCGTCACGACGACCGACACCTCGAGGCCTGCCTCACCCTGCGCGACCGCCACGGCACCCCGGTGCCGGGCTACGGCTGGATGTTCCCGGCCGGCGACGGCACGGTGAACATCGGCGTCGGCGCCCTGTCGACCATGAAGCGGTTCAAGGACCTCAACCTGAACACCTTGCTCGACGACTATCGGGCGCTCGTGCGCGACGAGTGGGGCCTCGACGAGTACCTCGAGCGCCCCCGCGCCTGGCGGCTGCCGATGAGCTCGGTCAAGCGCCACGGCCCCGGCTGGGTCGCCATCGGCGACGCTGCGGGCCTCGTGAACCCGATGAACGGCGAGGGCATCGACTACGGCCTCGAGTCCGGCATGCTCGCCGCCGACCTGTTCCTCGCCGACCCGGCGACTGCGCCCGCCCGGTACGACGTCGAGATCGGCGAGCGCTTCGACGCCTTCCTGCGCACCGGTCGCCGGTTCTCGTTCCTCATCGGCCACCCGTGGATCCTGCGCAACGGTCTGCGCGTCGCCGTGGGCACCCAGGCGGTCGCCAACATCACGCTGGCGGTCATGGGCAACCTCGTCGACAACGAGACGCCGGGCGCGGCCGGGCGCGTCCTGCGCATCGCCGACCGCACCCTCGCCGCCGCCGACCCGCTCCTCCGCAAGACCCGCGCCGCCGCCTGAACCCGGGCTGGCAGGATGCGGTCGTGCCGACGTTCTCGAAGGTCCTGATCGCCAACCGCGGAGAGATCGCCATCCGCATCGCTCGCGCCGTGCGCGATGAAGGGCTCACGCCGGTCACCCTGCACACGGTCGACGACGTCGGCTCACCGCACGTCGACGCCGGTGACGAGGTCGTTGCGCTCCCCGGCACCGGACCCGCCGGCTACCTCGACATCGCCGCCGTCGTCTCGGCTGCGGTCGAGGCGGGCTGCGACGCCGTCCATCCGGGCTACGGGTTCCTGAGCGAGAACGTCACGTTCGCCCGGACCTGCCAGCAGGCCGGGCTCGTGTTCGTGGGGCCGGGTCCGGGGCAGCTCGAACGGTTCGGCGACAAGGTCGCGGCCCGCAACGCCGCCGTCGCCGCGGGCGTGCCCGTGCTGGCCGCCACCGCTGCCGGCGTCGACCCCGCCGAGGTCCGTGGATTCCTGGCCGAGCACGGGGCCGTCATGCTCAAGGCCGTCGCCGGCGGCGGTGGTCGAGGCATGCGCCCGGTGACCGATGCCGCGCACGTCGACGCTGCGCACGCCGCATGTGCACGCGAGGCCGAGGCCGCGTTCGGCGACGGTGCCCTGTACGCCGAGCAGCTGCTCGCCGGTGCGCGCCACGTCGAGGTGCAGATCGTCGGCGACGGGATGCGGGTCGAGCACTGCCACGAGCGCGAGTGCTCGCTCCAGCGCAACCGGCAGAAGCTGATCGAGTTCGCGCCGGCGCCTTGGCTCGACGCCGACCTGCGGCGCAGCCTCCACGACGCCGCGGTCCGGCTCGGCGAGCACGTCGGCTACGACTCGATCGGCACGGTCGAGTTCCTCGTCGCCGGTGACCGGTTCGCCTTCATCGAGCTCAACGCCCGGCTGCAGGTCGAGCACACCGTCACCGAGGCGGTGTGCGACATCGACTTGGTGCGGTTCCAGCTCCGCCTCGCCGCCGGCGCCACGCTCAGCGGGCTCGACCTCTTCGCTCCGCCCCGGGCGAACGGGTTCGCCACCCAGGCTCGGATCAACATGGAGACGATGGGCATGGATGGCCGCATCGTGCCGTCCGGGGGCATCATCACCCGATTCGAGCCGCCCGCCGACCATCGCGTCGACACGTTCGCACGGGTGGGCTACGAGACGAGCCCTCGGTACGACTCGCTGCTCGCCAAGCTGGTCGTCCACGGCGATGATCCCGCCGACGTGATGGGCCAGGCCGCCGACGCCCTCGACCGGTTCGCCATCGAGGGCCTCGAGACCAACCGTTCGGTGCTGGCCGAGGTGCTGCGCGACCCCGACATCGCCGCTGGCCGGTTCGACACCAACTGGCTCGAGGACCGGCTCGGCACCCTCGCCCCCGTGGCCTCGGCGCCATCGGGGTTCGCCGGTGCGAAGGTCGACACCTCGGACCCGCTCGCGGTCCTCGTGCACGGCAAGCAGGGTGGCGCGTCGGTCGAGCCCGAGGTGCGCGACGACGGCTTGGTGGCCGTGAACTCGCCGTTGCAGGGCACCATCGTCCGGGTCGAGGTGGCCGAGGGCGACGAGGTCGCGGCCGGCGCCACTCTCGTCATCATGGAGGCGATGAAGATGGAGCACGTCGTGCCCGCGGCGGGGTCGGGCATCGTGCGCTCGATCGGCGTCGCCGAGGGCGACGCGGTCTTCGCCGGGCATCAGCTGGTCCTGCTCGAGCCGGCCGAGGTCTCCGCCACGACCGTCGTCGAGGACGACGACGTCGACCTCGATCACCTCCGCCCCGACCTCGCCGAGGTCTACGAACGACACGCCCACGGCCTCGACGAGAATCGCCCCGATGCCGTGGCCAAGCGGCGCAAGCTCGACAAGCGGACGGCGCGCGAGAACGTCGCCGACCTGCTCGACGAGGGCTCGCTCATCGAATACGGCCCGCTCGTCGTCGCCGCCCAGCGCAAGCGGCGCAGTGCCGACGAGCTGCGCGAGAAGACGCCGGCCGACGGGCTCATCGGTGGCATCGGGTCGGTGAACGGAGCGCCCGTCGCCGTGGCCTCGTACGACTACACCGTTCTCGCCGGCACGCAAGGACTGAACAACCACCGCAAGAAGGACCGGCTCTTCGAGGTGGCCGAGGCGCAACGACTGCCCTTCGTGTTCTTCGCCGAGGGTGGCGGCGGTCGGCCGGGCGACACCGACGGCACCGGCATCGCCGGCCTCGACTGCCTGGCCTTCGCCTACTGGGGGAAGCTGTCCGGTCTCGTGCCGCTCGTCGGCATCGCCAGCGGCCGGTGCTTCGCCGGCAACGCCGCGATCCTCGGCTGTTGCGACGTGGTCATCGCCACCGCGGACGCCAACATCGGCATGGGCGGACCCGCCATGATCGAAGGCGGGGGCCTCGGCATCTACCGGCCCGAGGAGGTCGGCCCCATCGACGACCAGGTCGCCAGCGGCGTGGTCGACGTCGCCGTGGCCGACGAGGCCGAGGCGGTCCAGGTGGCTGCGAAGTACCTCTCGTACTTCACCCACCCGGTGCTCGACGACTGGGCGTGCGCCGATCAGCGACTGCTCCGCCGCGCGATCCCCGAGAACCGGCTGCGGGTCTACGAGGTCCGCAACGTCATCGAGACGCTGTTCGACGAGGGCTCGGTGCTCGAGCTGCGACGGGGCTTCGGTGCCGGGATGGTCACGGCGCTGGCGCGTCTCGAGGGCCGCTCGGTCGGCGTCATCTCCAACGATCCCCAGCACCTGGCCGGTGCCATCGACAGCGACGGCGCCGACAAGGCGTCGCGTTTCATGCAGCTGTGCGACGCCCACGACCTCCCCATCGTGTTCTTGTGCGACACCCCGGGGATCATGGTCGGCCCCGACGCCGAGCGCACCGGCCTGGTGCGTCACGCCAGCCGCATGTTCGTCACCGGCGCCGGCCTCACCGTGCCGTTCATGACCGTCGTGCTCCGCAAGGGCTACGGCCTCGGTGCCCAAGCCATGGCCGGCGGCTCGTTCCATGCCCCACTGTTCATCGTCGGTTGGCCCACCAGCGAGTTCGGCGGCATGGGCCTCGAGGGTGCCGTGAAGCTCGGCTACCGCAACGAGCTCGCCGCCATCGAGGACCCGGCCGAGCGCAAGCGCACGTTCGACGAGATGGTCGACCGGATGTATGAGATCGGCAAGGGCGTCAACATGGCCGAGGCCTTCGAGATCGACGACGTCATCGACCCGGTCGACACGCGCCGCTGGATCAGCACCGGCCTGCGCTCCGCTCCGCCGCCTCCGGTCCGCACCGGCAAGAAGCGTCCCAACATCGACACTTGGTGAGCCGTTGGTCGACTTCCCCTCATCTCCGACGCCCCGTACGGGGCGGGATCCCATGACCACCAACGATCGCCGGCCTGAGTCGGCCACCGGTGGTCCGAAACCCGGCGTGGCCCCGTCGTGGGTGCTTGCCGTCACCGTCGGCGTCGTCGTCGGGCTGCTCGGTGTGGTCCTTCTGGCCGGGAGCGACGGTGGGCGAGTCCGGGTTCTGCGCGCCCTCATCACCGAAACCGCCGGACCTCTGTCGAGGGTCACCGTCGCGTTCCTCGGCTTCGTCGGTCTCGGCGCGGCGGTGCGCAGCGCGTGGGGTGGACGGGGCCCGGCGCCGCCCGGGTCGAGCGACGGCGGTGTCGGCGGCGTGCTCGTCGACGGGGTCGCCGGCGCCGGCATCGTTTCGATCTCCGCGTTGGGTCTCGCTGGGGCTCACGTCCTGGATCAGGGCGCTCTGCTGCTCCGTGGGGCCCTCGTGATCTCGGCCTGTCTCGTGGGCGCGGGCCTGATCCGACGCCGGGCGTTCTCCGGCTCCGCGCGCAGAGCGCAGCCGGTCGAGTGGTTGCTCCTCGTGGCAGTCGGAGCTGCCACTGGGTTCGTGCTCGGGGGCCTGGTGCTGAGCCAGCGGATACATCCCGATGCAATGCAGTACCACCTCGCGCTGCCGCGATCCTTCGCCGTCTCGGGGGGCCTCACAGCCAACGAGACGCTCGGCCACGACGGCACGTACCTCGGCTTCGACATCCTCCATCTCGTGGTGACCGATCTGGACGCGCCCGCGGCCGCGATCGTCGACCGACTGGCCTCCCTCCAGGCGTTCAGTCTGCTGACGGGACTGGTGCTGCTTCCCGCGACCTATGCACTGGCCCGTGAGATCGGAGCGGACCGGCGGTGGGCCCTCCTCGGTGCGTGGCTCGTGCTGTCTGTCTCCTCGATCGCCCGGGTCGGCACCATGAAGAACGATGTCGTCACTGCGGCGGTCGCGATGGTCGGGCTGATCGCGGTGGCACGACTGCGGCGTCATCCGAGCGTCGCAGCGACTGCCTCCACGGCGATCGTGTGCGGGTTCGCCATCACCGTGAAGCTGCCGAACGGGGCGGTGGTGCTCCCGGCCGTCGGCTGGGTCGTGATCGAGCTCCTCGTCACGCACAGGACGAGGCTGCGCGAGCTCTGGCCGCTGGTGATGTTGCCGGCGATGGTCTTGCCGTGGGTGTTCCGCGCCTATGCGAACACCGGCAATCCGCTGCATCCGTTGTTCGTCGAGCTGCCCCCCGAAGCGGCCGAACTCGCCGCCATCCGAAACGCGAACGGGCTCGAGCTCACGCCTTGGTCCTTCGTGACGACGTGGTTCGACCTCGTGATGGACCGGTACCCGGTGAACGGGAACGACTCGATGGGCATCGTCTTCGTGAGCGTGTTCGCGCTCTTCACCGTCGCCGCAGTCGGTGCGCTCCTCCGCCGGCGCGGAGGGCGGTGGGTGCCCGTGCAGCTCGTCGCCGCGGCCTTCTTCTTGGCCTTCTCCGTGAGCCGGTTCGAGGGGCGCTTCCTCACGCGATACGCCGTGGTCGTCGTCGGGATGACGTTCGCTTCTGCCGCTGCCGCGACGAGCCAAGTCATCGCGGATCGGTCCCGGCAGCGTCAGGAGTCGAGAATGCCGTGGCTCCCGCTCCTGGTGCTCCTCCTCACCCTTCCTGCGGTGTGGGGCGGCGGGCTCTTGTCCGCGACGCGAGCGCGGGTCGAAGCCCCATCTGTCCAGGCCCTCGTCCACGGTGGCGTCACCACCGACGGGTGGCGTGAGGCCGCCAGGATCACGTTCGGGATTCCCATGTTCGAACGGATGGACGCCGTTGCCGGCGGCGGTCGGGTCATGATCAACGACCAGTTCACGCTCTTCCTGGATCGACCGGTGGTGAACGTGCACTCATCGCACTCCGCGACCTTCGACTACGCACGGCTCGACCTCGAGTCGTTCACCGAGGAGATGCGCCGACGCGATGTTCGGGCCGCCTTGCTGCGTCCCGGGATCAGCGGCACCGATCCTGTCGTGTTGCAGTACCTCGAGGCCTGTGGGATCCCGGACAACCAGCCGGGCGACACGGCGCTGGCATTCGTCATCGCTCCAGCGTGCCGTCTGCCGCTCAGGGCGGGCTGACGCAGAGTACTGGGCTCACGCGGTGGAGTTGCCGAGGTGGTGTTGGGGGCTCGTGGTGACGTAGTCGGCCACCGGGATGCGCTCGGCTTGCTCGAACCCGGTGGGGAGCCAGATGTCGCCCATCGTCGAGAGGTACACGATCTGCCAGTGGTAGAAGCCGGTGAACGCCTGCGGGTCCTCGGCCATGATCTCGGCGTAGTACTTGACGCCCTGCACGTACTTGTCGCTGTGGTTGTAGTTCCACAGGGCCGTGTCGATCTCGCCCCTGCCACCGCCGTTGTGGGCCAGGTAGCGGGCGGCGCCCATGATGGCGTCGTGTGGGTCGTCGACGTCGCCACCGGCGCCGAAGGCCTCCCACGTCCTGGGCATGAACTGCATGGGGCCCTGTGCGCCGGCGATGGAGGTGCCGCGGATGCGACCGAGGCCGGTCTCGACGAGGTTGACGGCGGCCAGGATCTCCCACGGCACGCCGAAGGTCGCCTCGGCTTCCTGGTAGTGCGCCAGGAGCTCGGCGGCCGGAGGGGGAGCGACGATGCGCCAGGCGGGCAGCGTGTCCGAGAGCTTCGAGTGCATGCTGCGGAACTCGCGTCGGGCGGCGGCGTTGTTCCGGATCGAGAGCTGCAGCTCGGGCGGCGCTGCGGCCAGCACCTCGGGTTCCCAACCGGGCTCTCGACCCAGTTGGCGGTAGAGCAACTGGAGCTCAAAGGCGGCGGTGGGCACCAGTTCGGGGCTGCTGGCGGGGTCGCGGATGATCCGCTCGGCGGTCACGACCCGAGCCGCGAGCTCGGCCGGGCTCGCGGCGGCGATCGTCGAGCCGACCGGAGGTGTGGTGGTCGTGGGTGCAGGAGGCGCCTCGGTGGTCGACGGAGGTGCCGTGGTGGTGGTGGTCGTCGGCGCCGCGGACCGCTCGACCCTGATCGAGGCCTCGGACGTCGAGCACGCGGCCCCGGCCAGGGAGATCAGGACGAGCGCGGCTGCGGAGCGACGACGAAACACCCCACCATGCTACGAACTGGACCAGCTCGGGAATAGTCGACCTACTCGGTCAGGTTTCAACTCACGTGACGACCCCCCGACCGATCGACCCTCGCGGACCGCGCTTCAACCAGGCGGTGCTCACCGTCGCCCTGCTCGCCGGCTTCCTCGTCGACCTCCGAGCCGTCGTGCCGGTGTTCGCCGCGGTCTTGTTCCTCGGTGCGGCCTTCGGTCCCGCCTACGGCCCGGTCCTGCGGCTCTTCGCCACCGTGATCAAGCCCCGGCTGTCGGCACCCACCCACCTCGAGGACCCGAGGCCGCCTCGGTTCGCCGCCACCGTCGGTGTCGTGTTCCTCGGTGCCGCGACGCTGGCGTTCCTCGCCGGCGTTCCCGGCCTGGCGTGGGGCCTGGCGCTCGTGGTCGCGGCGCTCGCGGGCTTGGCGGCCACCACCGGCCTGTGCGTCGGGTGCGAGATCTGGCTGCTGTTCGCCCGCCGGCGTGGTGTCGAGGTCCTGGCGTGACGCGCGTCGTCGTCGTCACCACCCTGCTGGTGCTCTTCGCGCTGGCGAAGGTCGCCTACGGCCGCCGTCACGCGGCGATCGCCGATCGCTCGCTCGTCGTGCATCCCCGCGTCCCGGCCGATCTCCGCGGCGCGGGCCGCACGTGGATCGTGTTCGCGACGCAGTTCTGCGCCACGTGCGGGCCGGTGACCGACCGCTTGCGGGTGCTGTACCCGGACCACACGGTCCACAAGGTCCTGGTCGAGGATCGACCCCATCTCGCCGACGAGCACCAGGTGCGCACGGCGCCCACGGTGCTCGAGGTCGACGCCGACGGCACCGTCGTGCGGTCGGTGGCCGGGGCCCCTTCGGTGCTGGCCTACGTCTCCGAGCTCGCCACGGCCTGATCGCGGAAGTCGTCTTCCAACGACGACTCGAGGCCGCCGGTCCCGGCGAGGGTCAGTTCTCGCTGGCCGTGCTGGAAGAGATAGCTGTTGAACAGCCGGCCGACGATGCCGACGAGCACGAAGCAGATCACGAAGCCGACGACGTAGCGCACGCCGACGACGACGATGTCGGCCTCGCCGGCGGCGGCCATCCTCAGGTTCGACGCGGACAGTGCGAGCGACAGGATCAGGCTGACGGCCATGCGGGTGTCGGGGTTCATGCCGGTCACGCCGCCAGGAGGCGCTCGTCGAGGACGGCGGCCCAACGGGCCGACGTGGCGGGACGGCCGTCGAGCAGGCTGATCGGCAGGCCGGTGCCGAGCACCGACGCCGGGGTGTTGGTGTCGTCGATGGCGTGGAGCGCCAGGGCGTCGACGCCGCCGAGCTGCTCGCACCAGTCGACCACGTCTTCGGGCTTGCTCTTGGCCTCGACCACACCCCAGACCGCGCTGGGCTCGAGGGCATCGACCACCTGGCGAGCCCACGGCGTGCGGACACGACCGACGGGTTCGTCGACCACGACCAGCGAGGGCGCTTGGCGGCGCCGGAAGGAGAGGCGGCGGGCACAGGCCTCGTCGCTACCGGCGATCCGGCGGTCCTCGGGGAACACGCCCGATCCGTTGCGGCTGGCGAGCAGCAGCGAGTTGGGATCGAGCTGGAGCTCGGAGCAGACCCACTCGACGGCGGGCTGGATGCCCCGGCGATCGCCGACCAGCACGATGACGGACGAGCCGGTGCGGGGGAGGGGTGCGGCGCGGGGGAAGCGGTCGGCCAGCTCCAGCAGCGCCGACAGCTGGTCGGTCGCGGTGAGCGCCATCTGCAGGTACGCGGCGGGCAGGCCCAGGCGGTCGAGCCCGAGCTGTTCCACCATCGGCCGGCTGCTGGCGACGGCGGTCGACGGTGCCGACCGGCTCGCTCGCATGCCGCGGGTCGCCGGCTCGATCACGGGCGCCTCGTTCTGAGCGACGGCGGTACGGGCGCCGGCCACGACGGCGCCGGAGACCGAGCTGGTCGGGGTTGCCGGTGCGGCGGCCTTGGGCGCCGTCGACGCGTAGGGCTGGAACGGCTCGTCGTCCATCGACAGGCGGGGTGCCGTGGTGGGCGCCTCCTGGCTGGCCTGGGCGATCCGGCCGAGGATGTCGGCGAAGGCGTCATTTTCGGTGGACAGGGTCCGGGGTGCATCCGTGAGGGGTGCGTCCTCGGTCTTGGCCATCAGTCGGGCGAGGGTGTCGTGGTCGATCAGGTCGCCGCGCCGCTCGACGTCGAACGGCTCGGAGCTGCCGGCCGGGTCCGCGGTGCGGGGAGCCGACGCCGGGGCGGGGCCGTCGTCGACCCGGTCCACGAGGTCGAGGATCGACTGCGCCGAGCCCGACTCGTTGGTCGGGCCACTGCTCGGGCGGGCGACGGGGGCGTCGTCGTCGATGTCGACGACGATCTCGAACGCTTCTCGTGCGAAGAAGCCACCGACGCCGCCGGAACGGATCTTGTTGGCCTCGACGATGGCGACATCGTCGCCGTAGGTGCCTCGGACCTCGGCGAGGAGGTCCTCGAGGTCAGGTCCTTCAAACCGCTGCTGCGTGCGCAAGGTCGATCACTCCCATGGTTTCGAGTCGGAGGTTCTGGGCGAGTTCCGGATAGGCCACGACCGGCAGGTCGCGGTGGACGGTGCGGAGGAGGCGGCGGAGCGGCCCACGGAGACGGCCCGAGACCAGCACGACCGGGTGGCGGCCGTTCTCCTCGACCGAGCGGACCTTCTCGGTGAGCTGCTCGACGAGTCGCTCGAGGATCGCGGGGTCGACGTCGAGCACCGGGCCGTCCTCGGTGGGCTTGACGGCTTCGCCGAGCGCCTGCTCGACGAGCGGGTCGAGGGTGAGCACAGGGAGGACGCCGCCGGGGGCGTGGTCGGAGGTGATGGCCGGGCCGAGGGCGTGACGAACCGCCTCGACGAGCTGCGAGGTGTCTCGGGTGACACGGGCCCGCTCGGTCATGACCTCGAGGATGCGGACCAGGTCACGGATGGCGACCTGCTCGTCGAGGAGCCGCTCGAGGACCGACTGGACCTCGGCCAGGGTGATGCCGGCGGTCTGGGCCTCCTCGGCGACGACGGGGTCCGACTGGCGGACGGTCTCGAACAGTGCCTTGACGTCCTGGCGCGAGAGCAGCGACCCGGCGTGGGCCCGGACGGCCTCGGCCAGGTGGGCGGTGAGCACCGACGCCCGGTCGACGACGGTGAGTCCCGACATCTCGGCCTGGGGGCCGTACTCGGCGGGGACCCACGAGGCCTTCATGCCGAAGACGGGGTCGACGGTGTCGGTTCCCGGCACCTCGGCGGGGCGGTCGCCGAGCACCAGTACGTGACCGGCGGGGGCCTCGCCGCGGGCGACCTCGGCGCGATGAACCCGGATGACGTACTCGTGCGGCTGGAGGTCGATGTTGTCACGGGTGCGGACCGGCGGGATGACCACACCCAGCTCGAGGGCGATCTTGCGGCGCAGCGACTTCACCCGGTCGAGCAGGTCGCCCCCGCGGGCCTTGTCGACCAGGTCCATGAGGCCGTACGCGATCTCGAGCTCGAGCGGATCGACCCGCATCTCGTCGAGCAGCTCCTCGGTGGGGTCGACGGGCGGGGCATCGGGCTCGGCGTCCTCGGCGTCCCGGACGGCCTTCGCAGCATCGGAGCGGGTCTCGCTGCGTCCGGCGGCGACCCAGAGCATGCCGGCGACGACGATGAAGGGGACCTTGGGGAGGCCGGGCACGAGGGCGAGGACACCGACGCACACGGCGCCGACCCGCAGCGCGTGCGCGTGCTGGCCGAACTGGTGCAGCAGGCTCGAGCCCATGTCGCCATCCGACGTGCGGGTGACGATGAGGCCACTGGCGATGGAGATCAGCAGGGCCGGGATCTGAGAGACGAGGCCGTCGCCGACCGTGAGCAGGCTGTAGGTCGAGGCGGCGTCGCTCAGCGACATGCCGTTCTGCATGGTGCCGACGACGAAGCCGCCGACGAGGTTGATGATCGTGATGACGATGCCGGCGATGGCATCGCCCTTGACGAACTTCGATGCACCGTCCATCGCACCGTAGAAGTCGGCCTCGTCGCTGATGTCCTTGCGACGCTGGCGAGCATCCTTCTCGGAGATGAGGCCGGCGTTGAGATCGGCGTCGATGGCCATCTGCTTGCCGGGCATGGCGTCGAGGGTGAAGCGGGCCCCGACCTCGGCGACGCGTCCGGCGCCGTTGGTGATCACGATGAACTGGATCACGACGAGGATGAGGAAGACGACGAGACCGACGACCACCGAGCCGCCGATGACGAAGTGGCCGAAGCTCTCGATGACCTTGCCGGCGTCGCCCTTGAGGAGCACGAGCCGTGTGGAGCTCACGTTGAGGGCGAGCCGGAACATCGTCGCGATCAGCAGCATCGACGGGAACGTCGAGAAGTCGAGGGGGCGGTCGACGTAGAGCGAGATCAACAGGACCAGCACGGCGGCCGAGATGTTGCAGACCAGCAGGAGGTCGAGCAGCGGCGCCGGCATCGGGACGACCATCATCAGCACGATGCCGACCACGATGGCCGGGACACCGAAGTTGCCGAGTCGGTTGGACGTCACACGAGCTCCTACAGGGAGAGGAGGGCGCCGTCCATGGACCCGGGTCTGCGGTGCCGTCCTGGCGCCAGACCTCTCAATCGGCGCTTGCCCGGGCCAGTTGAGGGGATCGGCGATGTCCGCTGATCCGGACGAACCGGCGGAGCTCTGGTCAGCTCACCAGCTCGGGCACGGGGAGCTTCGTGGCGTTGGGGTTGTCGAGGATCCCGCCCAGGAGCGAGGCGCGGCGGCCGATCTGCATGACGAACGCCAGCAGACGGGCGACCGCCTCGTAGAGGTCGGCGGGGATCGACTGGTCGACCTTGCAGGCCTTCTCGAGCGTTCGGGCCAGCGCGACGTCTCGGACGATGGGCACGAAGGCCTTGCCGGCCTCGTCGCGGATCCGGTCGGCGATCAGCCCGCGGCCCTTGGCGACGACCCGTGGGGCGCCCTTGCCGGCCTCGTACTTGATGGCCACGGCGATGTGGGTGGGATTGACGATGACCACGTCGGCGTCGGGAACGGCGGCCAGCATCCGGTTGCGGGACATGTCCTGCTGACGCCGACGGATCTGGCCCCGCATCTGCGGGTCGCCTTCCTGCGAGCGGTGTTCCTCGCGGATGTCCTTCTTCGACATCTTCATGGCCTTCATCGTCTGCTTCTTCTGGACCGCGTAGTCGGCGGCGGCGAGCACGAGGCCGATCATCGCCACCTTGCGGACGAGGTCCACGGCGGTCGCGACCACCGCGCTGGCGGTGGCCGTCATCGACGTCGTCCCGGCCGCCAGGAGGTCCTGGCTGATGGCGAAGACCGGTTCCCAGGAGGCGTAGGCGAGCACGAGCACCTTGAACGCCGCCTTGGCCCCCTGCCACAGGCCCTGTGGCTTGAACAGGCGCTGGATTCCCTTGATGGGGTTGGCCTTGGAGAACTTGGGCTTGACGGCCTTCGTCGCCAGGACGAGGCCGGTCTGGGACACGGTGGCCACCACGCCGATGAAGGCCATGATCAGGGCCAGTGGCATGACGGCCGTGACGGCCACCCCCATGCCCCGGCCGAGGAGCCCCAGGGCCACGAGGGGGTCCGGGTCCTGGCTGATCGCCTGGATGTCCGCCGACACGTCGCGGAGCCCTCGGAAGGCGATGTTCATCGTCCACTTCAGCGCCAGCGACGCCACCAGCATCTGGAGCCACATCGCCAGCTCGGTCGACTTGGCGATCTGGCCTTCCTTGCGGGCCTCGCGCTTGCGTTTCGGTGTCGGGGCTTCTGTCTTGTCATCACCTCCGGCAGCCAACGGTCACCCCCCGACGCCGAGGCCGTGTCGCACGGCCGTGTCGGTGAGATCGGCGACCGCTCCCGGGAGGATGGGCATCGCCAGCCCCACGAGGCTGATCGAGATGAAGATCTTCAGCGGGAGACCGAGCATGAACACGTTCATCTCGGGGGCGGCCCGGCTGAGGAGGCCGAGCGCGATGTCGGCGAGGAACAGCGCGGCGACCAGGGGTGCGGCGATCTCGAACGCGGCGAGGAAGAAGGTGCCCATGTCGTGGGTGATGACCTCGGCGAATCGCTCGCTGCGGAAGCCCGACAGCGGGAGCGCCTCGAACGACGTCAGGAACCCTCGGACCAGCAGCAGATGACCGCCGGTCACGAACAGGAGCACGGAGGCGACCAGCGAGTACAGGCGGCCGAACACGCTGGTCTGCACGCCGCTCACCGGGTCGAGGGCCTGGGCCACACTGAACGCGCCGAAGAGGTCGAGCAGCGAACCCGCCGCCTGGAACGCCGCGAACAGCAGGTAGACGAGGAACCCGAGTGCGCCACCGGCCACGACCTGCATCAGCATGGCGCCGATCAGCGGGCCGGTCTCCAGCGGCACCGACTGCTCGGCGAGACGTGGCCCCAGGGCGAGCGCCAGCGCGGCGGCGAAGCCGACCTTGACCCGCACCGGGATGAAGCCCACGCCGAACGGGGGCGCGATGGCGATCCAGGCGCCGGCGCGCGCCATCGCCATGATGTAGCCGACGAGCAGCGTCGAGTCGATCGACAGGGCCACGGGGCCGGTCAGGCGATCAGGGTCGGGATGAGGTCGAACAGGGCGTTCGTGTAGCCGATCAGCTCGGACAACATCCACGGACCGCCGATCAGGATCACCAGTCCGAGGCCCACGAACTTGGGTACGAACGTGAGGGTGAACTCCTGGATCTGCGTCACCGACTGGAGCAGCGACACGGTGAAACCGACCACGAGGCTGACCAGCAGCATGGGACCGACGATCTTGGCGGTGATGAACATCGTCTGCACGACGATGTCGATGAGGGTGGCGTCGTTCATCGGATCCTCGCTAATTGAAACTGGTGATCAGTGAGCGCACGATCAGGCCCCAGCCGTCGATCATCACGAACAGCATGAGCTTGAACGGCAGGGACACGAGCACCGGTGGGAGCATCATCATGCCCATGGACATCAGCGACGAGCTGACGATGATGTCGACCACCAGGAACGGGATGAAGATCACGAACCCGATGATGAACGCGGTGCGCAGCTCGGACAGCACGAACGCCGGGATCAGCGCCGTGAGGCTGACGTCTTCGGGGCTCTCTGGGCGGTCGGCCTCCTGGAACGAGAGGAACATGCCGATCTCCTCGTCGCGCGTCTGACCCAGCATGAACGTGCGGATGGGGCCGACGGCGGCGTCGTAGGCCTCGCCCTGCTCGATCTCGCCGGCCAGCAGCGGCTGCACGGCTTCGTCGTTGATCTGGGTGAGCGTCGGGCTCATGACGAAGAGGCTGAGGAAGAGCGCGAGGCCGGCGATGACCTGGTTGGGCGGAACGCCCTGCAGGCCGAGGGCGTTGCGGGTCAGCGAGAGCACGATGGCGATGCGGGTGAAGCTCGTCATCATGATCAGCAGCGCGGGGGCGATGGACAGCAGCGTCAGCGCCAGGATGATGATCACGGACTGCGACGGCTGGTCGGTGACGTCGGGCAGCTCGACGGTGACCGATGCGGGCCCCGTCGGCACGCCCGGGGTGACCGGGAGGTCGGGCAGTGCGGTCGTCGGGTCGAGGATGCCGCTGGCGTCGGGCGGGAGCTCCTGGGCTCCGGCCGGAGCGGCGCCGACCCCGGCGAGGGTCAACATCGCGGCAACGGCGAGCAGCAGTGCCAGGGCGTACCGGGCGACGGGCGCGAGGCGCCGTGCAGGCGCCGCGGCGCGCACCGGTTGGTGGGTGAGGGTGGTCGAGGCCACGTGTGGAGGAGCGGGCGCGGGGTCAGGACCGGCGAACGGTCCGCTCCCGCAGGCTCTCGGCCACGTTCCTCCATGGTGTGTCGGCGGCCGTCTGGCCGTCGATCGGCGACACCGTCCGTGGTGCCGGATCTTCTGTGATGAGCTCGTCGGCGGTCGTCTCCGCCAACAGGGTGACCCGCTGGTCGGTCACACCGAGCACGAGTCCGCGCTCGCCCGCGCGCACGATGGCGAGGGAGGACCGTCGTCCGAGCGACTGGCGGGCGATGATCTCGATCTTGACCGGGCGCCCGGGCTTGCCCCGGTTCACGCCCAGGTTGCCCGAACTGACGCGCTTGAGCACGGCGGCGGCGGCGGCCATGATCGCGATGACCACGCCGAGCGAGACGATGAGCCGGACGAACAGCTCACCGACCGACACCTCGGTCATCGAGCGTCGCCGCCCTGGTCGTGGGTGCGGGCCGAGCGGGGCGGCTCGTAGCCGACGATCTCGGTGATGCGGATGCCGAACTCCTCGTCGATCACGACGACCTCGCCCTTGGCGATGAGCGTGCCGTTGACCATCACGTCGACGGGAGCGCTGGCGTTGCGGTCGAGCTCGATGACCGAGCCCGGTGCGAGCGTGAGGATGTCGCGGAGCGGCATCCGGGTACGGCCGAGCTCGGCGGTCACGCCCATCTGCACGTCGTGGAGCACTTCGAGACCCGCATTGCCGTGGCCGGCGGCGGCGGCGACGATCGGTTCGAAGCTGGCGGCCGACGGGGCGACCTGCGGGGTGGGCGGCGTCACGATGACGGTCAGCGAGAGCACCTCGCCGTCGATGAGCGAGCTGAGCAGGGCGTGGTCGGGGGTCTCCTCGGCCACGGCCACGGGGTCGAGCTCGGTGACCTCGTCGACCGGCCCGGCTCCGATGACGCTGGCGACGGCCGAGATGGTGGCGGTGAGGCCGTCGACGAGCGACTCGACCGGTGGCGGGCCGGCGAGCACGCGCTGGGCCATGGCCTCGGTCAGCACGATCGAGATGACCTGGTCGCCGGCACGGGCGCCGACGGCCACCAGCGGCCCCTCGGGGAGCGCGGTGTCGGGCGTGGGCTCGACGACGGTCCAGCCGGCTTCGGCGGGGATCAGCGCAGCGGCGGTGTCGCCGACGACGCCGGCGAGCGAGTCGCCGGCGACGGCGACGGCGGTCGTGAGATCGGTGGCGGTCATGGGGAGGTGACCTCTCCTGTGGTGTCGGTGAGGAGGCAGGCGACGCGCTTGCCTCGGGTACCTGCGGTGGCGAGGAACTGCGGGACACCCGCGACCTCGACGGTGAGTGGCTGGTCCACGGGGTGCTCGAGCGGCAGGATGTCGCCAGGTCGGAGACCGGCGAGCACCCGGGACGGGACGAGGAGCTCGTCGAAGCGGACCCGCATCTCGATGGCGGCCCGCTGCATGCTGTGGGCCAGCGCCTCGGTGACCTCGGGGCCGAGCCCGTCGCGGTCGACCTGGTTCCGCTCGGTGACGTCCTCGAGGACGGGCTGGAGCGAGCTGAACGGCACACCGAGCGTGACCGACGACGGCCGGCCCTCGACCTTCACCGTGAAGGCGATGACCACGACCATGTCGGTGGCCGAGGCGACCTGGGCGAACTGCGGGTTGATCTCGGTCCGGTTGAGGACGGGCGTGACCGCGACGAGCGACTCGAACGAGTACGCGAGCTCGCGGAAGACACGCTCGAGCAGCCCGCGGAGCAGGCGCATCTCGATCTCGGTCGGTGCCCGCTCGGGCACGGGGCCGTCACCGGGGCCGCTCCCGCCGAGCAGGCGCTCGACGATGCCCATGGTGAGGCTGGGCGGCAGGTGGAACATCGCCGAGCCCTTGAGCGGGGGCAGGTCGATGACCGTCAGCAGCGTCGGGTTCGGCAGCTCACGGATGTACTCGTCGTAGCTGAACTGGCTGACGTCGTCGAACGTCGTGTGGACGCCGGTGCGCAGCGCTGAGGACAGCACCGTCGTGAGCTGGCGCGAGAACGTCTCGGCGACGATCTGCAGGGCGCGGACGTGCTCGCGGTTGAGCTTGTTCGGCCGACGGAAGTCGTAGACCGAGACGTTCGCGGGGTTGGTGACCAGCATCAGCCACGCCTATCGGCGTCGAAACCGGTCAGTTGAGACGTTGCCGCAGTGTCACTGCATGACGAATTCGTGGAAGTAGACGTCCTTGATGGCGTCGTCGGAGATGGCGACCAGCTGTTCGAGCAGTGCGGCCTTGGCCTTGGTCTTGCCGTCGGGGGCGGCCAGCGCCTCGTAGGTGTAGCCCGACATGAGGGTGATCGTGGCGTCGATCTCCCGAGCGAAGCCCATCGTCGAGTCGTCCTTGTTGACGTTCACCGGGTACTCGACGCCGTCGTGGATCTCGAACGCGACGCCCAGCTTGAGGAACCTGCCATCCGCCAGGTTGAGGGTGATGACGTCCATGGCGCTGATCATGCCCGGCGGCTCGGTCGTGGTGGTGGTGGGCCCGGCGGCACCGGCGTCGGCGGAACCGCCGCCGCCGAGCACCTTGGCTCCGAGGACCGCGCCGCCGACAACCAGCACCGCGGCGGCGATGATGATCTTGAGCTTGCCGCCCTTGGTGTCCTGGTCCTCGCCGGACTCGGCGTCGTTCCTGGGCTTCTTCTTGGCCATGATCAGGCCCCCTCTCCGAAGGTCGGTTCCGGGTCGGGAGTGATCATGTGGACCACGATCTCGACCCGACGGTTGGCAGCGCGTCCCTCGGCGGTCTCGTTGGATGCCAGGGGACGCTGGTCGGCGTAGCCGGCGGCGCTGAGCTTGCGTGCTGGGATTCCGTGCCCGTCGACGAAGGTGCGCAGCACGGTCGAGGCACGGCCCACCGAGAGCTCCCAGTTGCTGGGGAAGCGGTCGGTGTGGATGGGCACGGAGTCGGTGTGGCCCTCGACCGTCATGCGGTTGGGCAGGCTCTTCAGCCCGTCGGCCAACGTGTCCACGAGCACCCGGCCCTCGGAGGACAACGAGGCGGATCCAGGCGAGAACAGCACGTTGTCGGCGACGACGGTGATGACGAGCCCGCGGGACTCGACGCGCAGGTTGACCTCGGATCCCAGCGCGACTCCTTGGAGCGCGCCCGCCAGCTGCGCCTGCGTCTGCTCGAGCGCCTCCCGTTGCGACGCTTCGTCGGCCGGGCCGTAGCCCTTGCTGTCGCCGTTGCCCCCGGGGCCGTCGAGGTCGTCGGGTGAGCTGATGATCTCCGGGCGCATGATGGCCTGCTCGAACACGCCCTCACCGTTCTCCAGCAAGCCGTCGTCGATGGGCGTGGCGCCGCTGCGGGCGATGCCCTGCTTGAACTTCTCGAACTTGGCGATGTCGATCTGACCCATGGCGAAGAGGGTGATGAACAGCACCAGGAGCGCGGTGATCATGTCCGCGTAGGTCATGAGGTAGGACTCGACCGCCGGACAGGTGTGGTCGTCAGCCTCCCTTCGCTTCCGGGCTGCCATGAGCTCAAGCCGCCTCTTCGAGGTCGGTCCGGCTCTCGGGCGGCAGGAACGACTGGAGCTTCTGCTCGACGATGCGTGGGTTCGAGCCGGCCTGCACCGAGAGCACGCCCTCGAGGATGATCTCCATGTGCTTCGACTCGAGGTCGGCCAGGCGGGCCATCCGCTTGCCGACCGGGATGGCGAACAGGTTGGCGATGACCACGCCGTAGAGGGTGGTGAGGAAGGCCGAGGCGATGAGCGGGCCCAGGGTCTCGGGCGTCGAGAGGTTCTGGAGCACACCGATCAGGCCCATGATCGTGCCGATCACACCCATGGTCGGGGCGAAGGTCGCCAGCTCGGCGAAGAACGCGGCCTTCGTCTTGTCGCTGGACTTCTTGGCGGCGACCTCCATCTCGAGGATGTCCCGCAGCTCGTCGGGGTCGGTGCCGTCGACCGCCAGCTGGATGCCCTTGCGCAGGAACGGGTCCTCGACGTCCTTCGCCGCCTCCTCGAGCGACAGCAGGCCCTCACGGCGGGCCTGGTCGGCGAACTGGACCACGGTCTCGATGGCCTCGATCGAGTCGACCGGCTTCCCGGTGATCGCGGCGGGAACCGCCTTGAGCGCGGTGATGGCGTCGGACAGCAGGCCGGTGGCCAGCGTGGCGCCGATGGCGCCGCCCATGACGATGATGAGCGCGGAGGGGAGGATGAGCGTGGCGGGGTTGCCACCGTCCATCAGCAGACCGACCATGATCGCGACGAACGCGACCACGATGCCCACGAGCGTTGCCGGATCCATGCCTACTTCTCCCCGTCGATCGAGACGACGCGGAGGTCAGGTGGATTGGACTCGTCCTCGACCCTGCTGATCGAGATGTGGTTCGCGACGGCGAGGATCGTCGCCCGATGGCAGCGGATCTCCTCGAGCACGGTGTCGATCGACTCGGCCACGAGGTACCTGGTGCCGTCGACCAGGGTGATGACGGTGTCTGGTGTCTCGTCGACGCGCTCGATGAGATCGCTGTTGACGAGGAAACGACTGCCGTTCAGGCGAGTGAGCTGGATCATGTGTCCGTCCTTGGATTCCGTCCGGGGCCCGTCCTTGGGCTGGACTCTCGTCCTCATCGGCCGGGAGACCGGGGTGTTGAGGACGTGTTGATGGGTTGACACCGGGTGGTGGTCGGATCACCCGATCCGGCCACCACCCGTCATGGTCGGCTAGCGCTTGAGGTTGACCAGCTCCTGGAGGAGTTCGTCGGAGCTGGTGATGACCCGGGAGTTCGCCTGGTAGCCGCGCTGGGCGATGATCAGGTTGGTGAACTCGCGGGCGAGGTCGACGTTCGACATCTCGAGGGTCGCCGACATGATCGAGCCACGTCCGCCGCCACCCGGCGCCCCGATCTGGGGGTTGCCGGAGTTGACGGTGGCGGTGAACGACGAGTCGCCCGCCTTGATGAGGCCACCGGGGTTGGTGAAGGTGGCCAGCGCGAGCTGCGCCAGCGGCCGGTTGCGGCCGTTCGAGAACACGCCGGTGACGACGCCGTCGGCGCCGATGGTGAACGACTGGAGCGATCCCAGCTCGTTGCCGTCCTGCACGAGGGCGGCGGCGCCGCTGTTCCCTGCGAACTGGACCAGCGCGTCGGGATCGTTCGCCGCACCGGTGTCGACCGCGATGGTCGACGGGAACGTGGCGAGCCCCATGTCGATGTTGATGGCGCCGCTGCTCACCTGCCCCGTGGCCGGGTTGAAGGTCAGCGGGCTGCCGGACACGGCCAGCGTGTCCTGGATGCCGTCGCCGTTGATGTCGGCGGTGGCGCCCACGGTCCACTGGTCGGCGGTGGCCGACTTGGTGAACTGGACGTTCAGGTCGTAACCCTTGCCCTGCTGGTCGTACACCTTGATCGACGTCGACACGACGGTGCCGGCGGCGGCTGACGCATCGAGGTTGCCGCCGAAGGTCACCGACGAGGTCGGCTCCGGCTGGAGCTGCTGACCCAGCGGCATGACGATGTCACCGACGGCGACGTTGGTGTTGAGGGCTCCGGTCGAGGACGCGGTCCATCCCTGCAGCACGTCGCCCGACGGGTTGACGAGGCGGCCGAGGGCGTCGAAGTCGAGCGCGCCGGCCCGGGTGAACAGCTGCTGGTTGGTCGCGTTGCGGACCATCAGGAAGCCATCGCCCTGGATCGAGAGGTCGGTGGAGCGGCCGGTGAGCTGGGCGGCGCCCTGGGTGAACGAGGTGCTCACCCCGCCGACCTTGACGCCGAGCCCGACCTGGGCGGGGTTGGTACCGCCCGCCGCGCCGGTGGGAAGCCCGGCGCCACTGATGACCTCGGACAGGAGGTCCTGGAACACGATGGTCGAGCTCTTGAACCCGAAGGTGTTGACGTTGGCGATGTTGTTACCGATGTTGTCGACCATCGTCTGGTGGCTGCGGAGGCCGGAGACACCGGAGAACATGGAACGGAGCATGATTTCGTCTGCTTTCTGTTGGCGGAGTGGTTCAGGCGTCGTCGGACGGAGCGGCCGAAGACGTGGTGGTGGGAGTGGAGGTGGTCGCGGTGGGCGCCGTGGCGGCGGCGGACGTGGTGGCGGCGGGCGTGGTGGCGGCGGGCGTGGTGATGGCCGGCGTGGTGATGGCCGGCGGTGTGATCGGCCCGGAGACGGCCGAGACGAGGTCGAAGGGGACGTCGCGGCCGCCGACGGTGAGCACGGGACCGGCGCTCCCGAGGCGGGCGGAGCCGACGACCACGGAGCGGGTCGTGCCGTCCTCGGCGAGCCAGCTGATCTGCTTGCCGACGAGGGATGCGGCACCGAGGTTGCGGCTGGTGATGGCGTTGGCCTCGGTCTGCTCGGCGATGGCCGAGAGCTTCTCGACCATGGTGAATTGCGCCGTCTGGGCCAGGAACTCGGTGCTGTCGGTGGGAGCCGTCGGGTCCTGGTACTTGAGCTGCGTCACCAGGAGGCTCATGAACATGTCGGTGTCGAGCGAATCGCCGATGGACGCCGTGGTACGGCGGGCCGGCTGCGTGGCCGCAGCGACGGCGGAGATGGGATCGGGCATGGTCGGGGTCTCCCGTTCAGAGCAGGACGTCGAGTGCACTCCGGCCAGCTGGCCGGGTGCGGGGGCGGACAGGGTCGGTGGAGTCCCCGGATGACGGGTCGGCTGGGGAACGGCGGGCCGAGTCGTCGCGACCACGGGGGTCGGTGGCGCCGTCGCGTACATCGAGATCGCCGGCAGTGAGGCCGGCATCGTCGAGCGCGGCGCGGAGCTCGGACATCGAGTCGGCGAGCAGCCGGCGGGTGCCGGCGTCGTCGGCGTGCAGGCGGATGCTGACGACGCCGTCGTCGAGCGTGATCTCGAGCCGCAGCCGGCCCAGGTCGACCGGGTCGAGTTCGATGGTCAGCTCGTGGGTGCCGTCGCCACCGGCGATGAGCGGCGTGACGTGCTCGACGATCTGCGGGGCGACCGGTGCGGGCGGAGCTGGTGGCGGAGGCGGCGCCGTCGCCGTCGCCGGGGCCGGCTGATGAGGGGCCGCGATCGGGGCGGGCGACGGGGCCGACGGTTCGCTCGGCAGGTCGGTGGAGGCCGTGGCAGCGGGTGCGCTGACCGCGACCGGTGTGACCTGGACCGCCTGGTCGACCGCAACGGCGCTCGCGGTGGCGGTGGCGGTGGCGGGGGCGGCGGGGGTCGCGGGCG
>JBFJNI010000055.1:0-23996 GCA_041618235.1 Acidimicrobiales bacterium | reverse complement strand
TTCACCAGCCCAGAACCAGGAGCGCCCGATGGCCTTCACCGCCCGAGAGATCGACGCCCCGGCCGCCGACGTGTTCGCCGTGCTCGCCGACCCCGAGACCTATCCCGACTGGCTCATCGGTGCGTCGCAGATCCGCGACCACGACCACAACTGGCCCTCGCCGGGCGCGAAGTTCCACCACATGGTGGGCGTCAAGCCCTTCGTCCTCGCCGACTCGACCGAGGTGATCGACGTCGAGCCCGACCGGCGCCTCCACCTGCGCGTCCGCGCCCGCCCGCTCGTGGTCGCCGACGCGATCTTCGAGCTGGTGGGCGACGACGAGCGCTGCGTGGTGACGCTGGAGGAGAAGCCGGCGTTCCGGCCCTTCACCGACCTGTTGCGGCCACTGGTCGACCCGCTGATCCACGCCCGCAACCACCGGTCGCTGCGGCGCCTGGCCGAGGTGGTCGAGGGCCATCGAGCGTCCGTGTGCTGACTCGTGGTCAGCCGCCGAATGCCTGTCGCCATGGTTTGAGCAGCAGCGCGCGATGTCCGCTCGTGTAGGGGCCCGAGGACTCGACGCAGTCCCAGGTGACGGCGGCGAGACACGCCGAACCGACTCCCATCGCGGCGTACGTCAGTCGCACTGATGCACGGCGCCCGAGTGCGCTCGACACCGAGGCGTGGAATGCATCGGGAGACGGCCGTCGGTCTTCCGGGCCACGGCACGCCTGGATCAACGAGCGAGCTTCGCTCAGCTCGCGTCGACCCGTCTCGGTCTCCTGGTCGCAGATCGCCTCCGCGGTGACCAGGAAGGCTTCGTCGCCACAGTCGTCGAGCGATGCGACGAGGTCGTTGCGTTCGGCGGCCGCGAAGGCAGCGCTCTCCGCATCGGCCCACTTGTCCCACTTGCCCAGCGGATCCGACCACCACCTGCCGAGGAGCAGCCGGCGGGTCGACGACGCGAGCACCTTGGTCTCCGGCGCCCGCATGGCGCGGGCCGACGACAGGATCTGGTCTGGCGACAGCCGCTCGTGTCCGCCACCTCGATGGTTCGTCATCGATCGTCCTGGATGGCGGGGGCGGGGTGGAGCGGGTGACGGGAATCGAACCCGCGTTGTGAGCTTGGGAAGCTCATGTTCTGCCATTGAACTACACCCGCGCGACCCGGCGGACCGGGCCGTGCGCAGAGCCCCGTGGGGCGCCACCGGCCGGACACTGTAGGCGCGAGGGCAACCCCGGGGCGACGGGGCGCGACGTGAGATCAGGTCACGACTGTCGCGAAACGGGGCCGATGACCGGTTGTGTCCACGGGGATGACCCGTTCCCTCGCGTTGATCAGGTTGACTGATAGGTCATGCGGACTACTCTGGCGTGGACGGGCGGCTCCGGGCGGGAGCTCTCGTCGTGCCGGCGATCAAGCCCGGTCCCCGGCGAAGGTGTGGAGGTCAGGTCGTGAGTGCCAGAACGCGGCGGAGTGAAGTGGAGATCGACCTCGCGGCCGATGCCGTCATCCGCTCTGCCATCCGAGAGTTGACGCGGGGCGACGACGAACAGCGTCTCGAGGCCGCCAACCGCCTGCGCCACGCGGCCGACGCCGTCGTCACCGAGTTCGTGGCCGCCGCCCGCGAGCGCGGTGCGACCTGGGCGGACATCGGCGAGGTGCTCGGGGTCTCCACGCAGGCCGCCCACCAGAAGTACCGCTACGTGTCCGTGGGCGACGACGCCGACGACCTCTCCACCGACGACTGATCGCCGCCACCGCGGGACGAGCCCGGCTGCACGCCGTCGCTGTCCTACATTGGCCCGCCGTGATCCTCTCTGACCGCACGATCCGCGAAGAGCTCGCTGCCGGGCGCATCGTCGTCGACCCGCTCGACGAGTCCTGCATCCAGCCGTCGTCGATCGACCTGACGCTCGATCCTCGGTTCCTCGTGTTCCTCAACCACACGAGGAGCATCATCGACGTCAAGCAGGACCTGTCCGACCTGACGCAGCTGGTCGAGGTCCCCGAGGACACGCCCTTCATCCTCCACCCCGGCGAGTTCGTGCTCGGGGCCACCTTCGAGCGCATCGCCGTGCCCGACGACCTGGTCGCGCGGCTCGAGGGCAAGTCCAGCCTCGGCCGCCTCGGTCTGCTGATCCACTCGACCGCCGGCTACGTCGACGCCGGCTTCGACGGCCAGATCACCCTCGAGCTGTCGAACGTCGCCAACCTGCCCATCACGCTCTATCCGAAGATGAAGATCGGCCAGGTCAGCTTCCTGCGCATGACCACGCCCGCCGACGTGCCCTACGGCTCCGGTGCACTGGGTTCGAAGTACAAGGGCCAGCAGGGCCCCACGCCGAGCCAGTACTGGAAGAACTTCCAGCGCTGACTAGGAGGGCCGCACGCCCTCGATCATCAGACGCCGGTGCTCGGCCCGCATCTCGGGCTCGAGGGCGAGGACCTCGGCCACCATGGCCGTGAGGTCGTTGGCATGGAACGGTCGTAGCAGGTAGCCGTCGCCGCCCGACTGGAACGTGAAGTTGCGGTTGGCGGTCGACCGGGCCACCACGACCACCCGGGTGTTGCTGACGCGGGGGTCGTCGTTCGACCGGATGCCGTCGAGCAGCTGCAGGCTCGAGCCGATGCCGCGCTGGGACAGGTCGATGACGACGGCGCGGGGCAGGTGCTCGGCGCATCGGGTGAGGGCGTGGTCGACGGTCTCTGCGACGGTGGTGCGATAGCCGGCGGCACCCAGGATGCGGGTCAGCAGCTCGTTGCTGTCGGCCTGGTCACCGGCAACGAGGATCATCGCCGGCTGGCGTCGTTCGTTCCCGTCCCACCGCTTGTGCTTCTTGGCCACGGCGCCAACGTACTCGCCGGCGAGCGCACCCTCAGTCCGTCATCGTGAGGGGCGTGGTCTCGCCGCGCGCCTCGCCGGCCTCGATGGCCTCGAGCACGTGCATCGACAGGTCGGCGACCTTGACCTCGTCCTCTTCCTTGCCCTGGCCCTTCACGCCGTCGTCCATCATCACGTAGCAGAACGGACACGCGGTGGCGACGCGGGTGGCGCCGGTCTCGATGAGCTCGCGGGAGCGTTCGTCGTTGACCTTGGTGCCGATGGACTCCTCCATCCACATGCGGGCGCCGCCGGCGCCACAGCACATGCCCTTGGTGCCGTTGCGGGGCGCCTCGACGATCTCGACGCCACCGAGGCTGCCGATGACCTTGCGCGGGCTCATGTAGATGTCGTTGTGGCGACCGAGGTAGCAGCTGTCGTGGTAGACGATGCGCTCGTCGAGGCGGGCCCGGCTCATGTCGAGGCGACCGTCGTCGATGAGCTGCTCGAGCAGCTGGGTGTGGTGGATGACCTCGTAGTGGCCGTCGAGCTGCGGGTACTCGTTGCCCAGCGTGTTGAAGCAGTGCGGGCACTGGGTGACGATCTTCTTCACGCCCATGCCGTTGAGCATCTCGATGTTCTGCATCGCGAGCATCTGGTAGATGTACTCGTTGCCCGAGCGGCGGGCGGAGTCACCGGTGCAGGCCTCGTTGGGGCCGAGGATGGCGAAGTCGAGGCCGGCCCGCTTCATCAGCTTGGCCATGGCCTCGGAGACCTTCTGGTTCTTGTCGTCGAACGACCCGGCGCAGCCGACCCAGTAGAGGTACTCGTGGTCGAAGGCGTCGCCCGGATCGACGATCTCGACGCCAGGAACCTTGTCGGCCCAGTCGCCGCGGGTCTGGTTGGAGATGCCCCACGGGTTCTGCTGGTTCTCCATGCCTTGGTAGGCGTTGCCCAGCATGGCGGGGAAGTTGGACTCCATCAGCGACAGGTAGCGGCGCATGTCGAGGATCTTGTCGAGGATCTCGATGTTGACCGGGCAGATCTCGTCGCATGCCTTGCAGGTGGTGCAGGACCAGATCTCCTCGGGCGTGATGCGCTCGAAGAAGCTGTTGGCCGGGATGGTGATCTCGGGGACGGTGCCGACGGGCGGGGAGACCTGCGGGGTGCCGGTGGCGGCCATGACCTCGCCCGCCTTGAGCACGATCTCGCGAGGGTCGAGGGGCTTGCCGGTGGCGTTGGCCGGGCAGACCGAGGTGCAGCGGCCGCACATGGTGCACGAGTCGAGGTCGAGGAGCTGCTTCCAGGTGAAGTCCTCGACCGTGGAGGCACCGAAGCTCTCGAGCTCGGTCTCCATCAGGTTGGGCATGGCCTTCATGGCGCCCTTCGGGCGGTCACGGTCCTTGTAGTACATGTTCAGCGGGCTGGTGAACATGTGGCGCAGCATCGTGATGGGCAGCATCGCCAGGAAGGCGAGGAAGGTCACCACGTGGGCGATCCACATGACCTGGTGCCAGCCGTGGATGGTGTCGATCTGGTCGACGAGCGCCGAGAGCGGGTAGCCCACGAAGCTCCACTGCTCGTAGTCGGGGCGACCCTCGAGGCCGATGCGGAAGATCTCGGCCAGGAAGCCGGTGACGCCGAGGGCGGCGAGGATGAACAGCGCGGCCGCGTGATCGGACGTGGTCTTGACCCGGATGCGGTACGGCTTCTGGATGTAGCGGCGGCCGATGGCCCAGAACACGCCGATGAGGAACAGCACGCCGGCACCGTCGCCGACCGCGGTGTACGCCTTGTAGATGTCGCCGTGGAGGAACTTGGCGCCCTCGGGCAGCTGGTGGTTGACCTCGAGCACGGTGGTGACCGCGAGCAGGATCAGGAACGGGAAGTACATGAGGCTGTGCATGATCCCGGCGGCCGGGTCGCGCAGCAGGGTCTGCATGTAGACGCCCGCCCGGAAGTCCTTCATGCGCTGGGCGAAGTTCTTCGTGGTCGTCTTGCGGTTCTCGGGTGCGCCCCGCTCCCAGTTCTTCATCCGCTGGCTGAACAGCACCGCGCCGTACAGCAGGACGATGGGGGTCACCGTGTAGAACGCGAGCTTGAGCGGCGACGGGATGTTCTCGAACACCTCGCGCGTCGTCTCGGACTCGTCGTGGAACTGGAAGACGGTCGCGGCGATGCCGCTGATCACCGTCACCCCGGCGATGCCGGCGCCCAGCCCGAGGGCGAGCTGATGGGGCTTGATCCTGCGTGCGGGAGCGGAGGGTTCCATAGCGAGCCGCAGGGTACTTCCGCGCTGCGAGCCGTGTGAATCCGCGAGTCAGTCGCCGGTGCCGGGCTCGGCCGCGCGGGCCACCGTCACGCCCGCCGCGCGGGCCAGTCGCGCGGCCAGCGCGATGGCCTGGATCTCGCTGATGGTCGCCCCGCGGAGGATCGACACGTCGACCACCGACGACAGGTCGGCGGTCCGCAGGTCGACCCGGTCGAGCTTTACCCGGTCCATCGACACGCCGGTGAGGGACACGGCGTCGAAGGTGACGTCGGTGAGGGTGGCGCCGGTGAGGTCGAGGCCCTCGACGGTGCCGCCCCGGATCTCGACCCGTTCGAATGTGGTGGTGCGGGCCGACGCCAGCTCGAGGGTGCAGTCGGAGAAGACCACGTCGGTGAGCCGGGCGGCGCCGAAGTCGACGCCCGACAGACGGCAGCGCTCGAAGCGGACGCGCACCAGGCCCTCGATGCGCCGGCCGGTGAGATCGACGTCCGTGAGCACGACGTCCTGCGCGTCGACGGTCGTCTCGTCGGAGACCTCGACCCGTCCGCCGATGAAGGTCGAGCGCAGCAGGGTCAGGGTGCGGGCATCGGGGAACGAGAGCGTCCGGTCGTGGAGCGCCACGGCGTCGATGTCGGGGAAGTCGGGGTCGAGCTCGTCGGCGTCGAGGGCCGTTGCCGCCGGAGCGGTCGGCTTCGGGAGGCGCGCCGGCGTGGCGACCGCCGGCTCGTCGGCCGCTGCCGTCTCCGGGGTGGGCGCCACGTCCGCACCGTAGGCCGGTGGCGACGGGCGAGGTTCCCCGGTGGCTCCGCGTGGCATCCGCCGGCTCCGGAAGGCACCATGGTGCGGTGCCCGCCCTGACCGCTTCGCCCGGAACGCGCCCCGCCGCGGCGCGGGTTCGGACCGCGCTGGCCCTGGCCGTCGGGGTGGTGGCGCTCCTCGGCGCAGCGGTCGCCGCGGGCCCTGTGGGAGCCGCCGGCACCGAGTGGAACGTCGCCCGGATCAAGGGCCCGACGGGCGCGCCGGGGATGGTCATCGCCGTCGTCGACACCGGCGTCGATGCCAACCACCCCGCCTACGCCGGCCGCGTGCTGCCCCAGCTCGACTTCGTCGGCGACGGCAAGAAGGGTGACCCGCACGGCCACGGCACCCACGTCGCCGGCACCGCCGCCGGCGGTCAGCTCGACTGTGGGGCCGGCGCCAAGAGCATCGGCGTGGCCCCCGACGCCCGCATCCTGCCGGTGCGCGTCCTCGGCGCCGACGGCGGCGGGTGGAGCGACGACATCGCCGCCGGCATCCGGGCCGCCGCCGACCGTGGCGCCACCGTCATCAATCTCTCGCTGGGCTCCGAGATCCAGTTCCGCGTGGTGGGGGGCGGCGGGTCCGACCTGCGAAATGCCATCGCCTATGCCTGGGACAAGGGCTCGATCCCCGTCCTCGCTGCCGGCAACGACGGCATCGCCGGTGCGCTGCTGGGGTCGGGCTACGGCGGCATCAAGGCCGTCGTGGTCACTGCGACCGACAACCAGGATCGGGTGGCCGGCTACGCCACGTCCATCGGTTCGGCCGACTGGGGCATCGCCGCTCCCGGCGGCGACAGCAGCGGGCAGGACGGCCGCGACATCCTCTCCTCCTACCCCGCCTCGCAGTGTGCGCTGATGGCCGGCACGTCGATGGCCACGCCCCACGTCGCCGGCGCCCTGGCCGTGCTCCGCGCCAAGGGACTGAGCCCCCAGCAGGCGGTCGACCGACTGCTGTCGACGGCCCGTGACCTCGGCGCCAAGGGCACCGACTCGACCTACGGTGCCGGTCTCGTCGACCTGGCCGCCGCCGTCCAGGGCCTCGGCGGGTCGAGCCCGCAGGCCACCACTGGTCCCGCGCCGAGCGCCACGGTCGCCAGCGGTTCGCAAGCCGGCGGGTCGCCGTCCCCGGCACCCACCGCCGGCGGGGTCCCGGCGACGCGTCCGCCGTCGACCACGGCCGCCGGCACAACCGACGCCGGCACGGTCGACCTCGGGGCGGTCGACGACGGCGACGCCGTCGGCTCCGACACCGGCGAGGGTGCCGACATCGATCTCGAGATCGGCGCCGGCGACCGGGACGACCTCGGTGCCACCGACGAACAGGCGGCCAGAACCGACGGTTCGAGCGACGGCGACCACGGCCCCGGGGGCGTGCTCGTCGTGGTGGCCGCGCTCGCGTGCGCCGGCGCCTGGGTGGTCACCGGGCGCGCCGCACTGGCCCGCCGGCGCTGATCCGAACCCGGCGCCGGCGGATCAGCCGCTTCAGCCGTAGGTCTTGGCGTCGAGCTCGCGCACCATCGAGGCGAGCGACTTGAGGAGCTTGTGGGTGATCGACGGCACGTCGTCGAGCAGCGCCGCGAACTCGCGGGGGCCGAGCACCAGCACGTCGACGGGGCCATCGGCGACGACGGTGGCGGTGCGGGGGCCGCGGTCGAGCAGGCCGAGCTGGCCGATCATCGAGCCGGGGCCGAGCTCGGCGACCTTGCGGTTGTTGCGCTTCACGACCGCTTTGCCCGCCACGATGATGAACGCCTCGCGAGACGTCTCGTCCTGGTTCATGAGCACGCGGCCGTCGGGGAGGTTGACCTCGTCGGTCGCCTTCGCGATCCGGGCGAGCTCCTTCTGGGAGCACGCCGAGAACAGCGGCACGTTGGCGAGGTGGTCGGTGACGTTGGTTCGGGCCATGGCGCGGAGTCTACGAAAGTGTCCGCACTCGTGCCCGAAGTGTGCGAATCCATACCAATCGGACACGAAAACCAATGGGCACGACCACGTAACAACCGAGAAACGTTGCGTCCGTACCTTCGATCTCGATGAGCGACGTGACGGTGCTGCGGTGGCCCAGTGACCGTCGTGAGCGCGAGCGGCTGGCGAAGGTCGGCCGCGCCCGCCTGCTCGTCGTCGCCGCCGACGCAGCTCCGCCCGTCGCCGCCGACCCCCTCGAGGACTGGGTGCGCGAGGCCACGGCGGACCTCGACGTGCTCGCCCGCATGGAGGGGCTCCGGCTGCGGCTCGAGCAGACCCTCGAGCTGGTCCCCGAACTCGACGACGACGGCGTCATCCGCTTCGGCGAGCGCTGGGCACCGCTGCCTCCGGTCGAGGCCAGGCTGACCCAGGCCCTGGTGGGCCGCTTCGGCGCGGTGGTCAGCCGTGACGATCTCGCGCGGGCCGGGTGGCCCGACGGGGCTCCGGGCCGCAACGCGCTCGACGTCCACGTCCTGCGCCTGCGCCGCCGCCTCGAACCGGTCCGCCTCGCGATCCGCACGGTGCGGTCGCGCGGCTACCTGCTCGAACCGGCCGCCGTGGCCGGGGTCTGATCCGAGATCGACGAAACATTCGCGACACACAGCGTTGCCGCCGCTGTCACGCCGAGCGAACAGACGTGCAACGGGCCCTGTTTACGGTCAGTTCCGGGTCAGATCCCCGTCAGCGGTTCCCCCCTGTCGTCCCTTCGTCAAGCCAAGGAGTCACCACGTGAAGCGCAAGTTGCTCATCGGAGCGGGCCTGGTCGGAGCAGCCTTGTTGCTCCTCGCCAACCCCGCCGCCGCCCAAGAGGCCCAGGAGGTCGTCGATCCGAACGCGGCCACCCAGGTCATCCTCGACAACATCTTCATCTTCTTCTGCGGCGTCCTCGTCTTCTTCATGCAGGCCGGGTTCGCCCTGGTCGAGGCGGGCCTCACCCGGGCCAAGAACGTCTCCAACATCATGATGAAGAACCTCATGGACATGTCGGCCGGTGTGCTGGCGTTCGCCCTCGTCGGCTACGGCATCGGCTTCGGCGGCGACGAGCTGCTCGGTGGCTGGTTCGGCTTCGGCTTCGGCGTGGACAGCATCGAGGACCCGGCCGCGGCTGCGGTGCTCAACCTGTCGCCGGCGACGTTCTTCTTCTTCCAGGCCGCGTTCGCCGCCGCCGCCGCCACGATCGTGTCCGGCGCGATGGCCGAGCGGACGAAGTTCAAGAGCTACTTCATCTACAGCTTCGTGCTCACCGCCTTGATCTACCCGACGGTGCTCCGTTGGACCTGGGGCGGCGGCTGGCTCGCGCAGCTCGACATCCCGTTCTCCGACTTCGCCGGGTCCACCATCGTGCACGCCACCGGCGGCTGGGCGGCCCTCGCCGGCGCCTTGGTCCTCGGGCCTCGTCTCGGCAAGTACACCGCCGACGGCAAGGCGCGGGCGATCCCGGGCCACAACGTCCCCTACGTCGTCATCGGCGCCATCATCCTGTTCATCGGCTGGTTCGGCTTCAACCCGGGCTCCGAGCTCGGCGCCGACAACCTCGTGCCGCAGCTCGCGGTCAAGACGCTGGTCGCCGCCTGCGCCGGCGCCGTCGTGGCGATGGTCGTGAACTGGGCCAAGGACGGCAAGCCCGACGTCACCATGGCCGCCAACGGCCTCCTCGCCGGTCTGGTCGCCATCACGGCGCCCGTCGGAGCGGTCGAGACCTGGGCGGCGGTCGTCATCGGCGGCATCGGTGGCCTCATCGTGGTCCTGTCGGTCGCCTTCTTCGACAAGATGAAGGTCGACGACCCGGTCGGTGCCATCTCCGTCCACGGCGTGGTCGGCACCTGGGGCACCCTGTCCATCGCCATCTTCGCCAAGTACGACGACGCCTTCCTCGGTCGTGAGGACGCCGGCCTGCTCTACGGCGGCGGCATCGACCAGCTCAGCACCCAGGCGCTGATGGTCGGGGCGCACTTCGTCTTCGTGTTCGGCGCCGCCTACCTCCTGTTCAGCGCCATCAAGGCGACGGTGGGCCTCCGGGTCACCGAGGAAGAGGAGATGGCCGGCCTCGACGTCGAGGAGCACGGGCACATGGGTTACGCCCACGACACCGTCGTCGGCACCTCGTCCGGAGCCAGCTCGTCCACCACGACCATCTCGGTCTGACCGACCGCTACGCAAAGGAGCATCACTGTGTTGCATCTCGTCACCGCGGTCATCAAGCCGCACAAGCTCGAGGACGTGAAGGAGGCCCTCAAGGGGGTCGGCGTCCAGGGCATCACCGTGTCCGAGGTCAAGGGGTTCGGCCGCCAGGGCGGCCACACCGAGACCTATCGAGGCGCCGAGTACACCATCGACTTCGTCCCCAAGGTGAAGATCGAAGTGGTGTGCGGCACCGACGAGGCCGAGAAGGTCGCGGAGGCCATCGCCACCGCCGCCCAGACCGGCAAGATCGGTGACGGCAAGATCTGGATGACCTCGGTCGACCGGCTCACCCGCATCCGTACCGGAGAGATGGGCGCCGACGCCGTCTAGGCCCAAGCCCGATCCTCGAACCGACGTGTCCGACCCCCGGCTCCGGCCGGGGGTCGTTCGCGTCCGCACATCAGCACTGGTTCTCACCGAGCCACTCATCGGGTACCGGCCATGTACCCATGTCTTCTCGCCTCGTCAGCTCACTCCCCGGCCTCCTCGCCCAGGTCGGCCCCGACACCGACCAGCTCGAGGAAGCCGTCCCCGACGGCCTGACCGCGACGGATTGGTTCCAGGCGGGCCTCGTCTTCGTGGGGGCGGTCGTCGTCGCCGTCGTCGTCCGCCTGATCCTCGACCGGGCGATGACCCGCCTGCCGAACAGCCCGACCCGTCTCCTCCGCCGTCTCGCCACCGCGCTGATCATCGTGTTCGGGTTCGTCTATGCGCTCGGCTCGATCGGCGTCGAGGTCGGCCTGTTCATCGGCGCGCTCGGCATCGGCGGCATCGCCCTCGCCTTCGCGTTCCAGGACATCCTCGAGAACTTCGTCGCCGGCGTGATCCTCCAGGCCAAGCGCCCCTTCCGCCGGGGCTCGTGGGTCGAGGTCGGCGACAAGCAGCTCTTCGGCGTGGTCCAGGAGATCGACTCGCGCTCGGTCATCATCGACACCTTCGGCGGTGACCGCATCGTCCTGCCGGCCGCCGAGGTCCTCAAGAACCCCATCGTCAACTGGACGGCTCGCGGCCGCCACCGCCTCGCCGTCACCATCGGCGTCCACTATCGCCACGACCCCGCCGACGCGATCGCCGCCATCGAGCCCCGCCTGTCCGCAATCGACGAGGTCCTCCACGACCCCGCCCCCCGCGTGCTGATCTCCGAACTCGGCGACAGCTCGGTGCAGCTCACCGCCTACGTCTGGCACCACGCCTTCGCCGACATCTTCTGGGTGCAGCACCGGGTGATCGAAGAGGCCAAGCGCGCCCTCGACACCGCCGGCATCGAGATCCCCTTCCCTCAACGCGTCCTGTCCTTCTCCCCCCAACCAGAGGAAAATCGCTGGGAATCGACGTCGGAAGCCGACGGCAATCCGGTAGGAGAATCGAGCTCCTCGAACCGGTGACGCGGCGAACGGCTTGACGGCTACCGTCGTGCCCACTTCCCCCACGTCTCGGTACGAGGAGTGGGGCCACATGAGCGAAATCGACCGGCGTCTGGCGCCGACGTTCGCATCCCAACTGGCGCTGATCACCCGCCGACAGGTGCTTGCGGCGGGAGGGTCGAGTTCAGCGATCGACCGGCGTCTGCGTTCCGGTCGATGGGAAGTGGCCGAGCTGGGCGTCTATGCGCTCGTCGGCATGGCGTGGTCTTGGCGCCGCAACCTTGCGGCCGTCGTGCTGTCGCTCGCTGGATCCATCGCCTCGCACCGGGCCGCTGCCGTGTTGCTCGGTGCCCAATGGGACGACCGGGCCGAGTCACCCTTCGAGCTCTCGGTCCCGGTCGGCACCACGCCCGAGCGCGAGTTCCGCGCGACGCGTGCCCGACAGCCCGGCTCGGAGATCGTCATCCACGAGAGCATCGACCTCCATCGGGTGGAGCCGAGGATCATCGACGGCATCCCGACAACCCCTCCGCTCCGCCTTGCGGTCGACCTCGGTTCGGTGCTCGCGTTCGACCGCTATCGACGCTCCGTCGCACTTCTCCGGCGTCGTCACGGCGTCGACTGGCCTGCGCTCGACCGGGTGTATCGACAGCACTCGAAGCAGGGACGCAACGGGTGTGGCGCACTGCGCGACCTGCTCGACCGTCACTTCGGCGCGGTCGGGGTCCCGGACGAAGTCGTCGAGGCGCGCTGCGCCGACCTCCTGGTCGACGCCGGACTTCCGACCCCAGTCCACCAACACGAGGTGCTCCGGCCTGACGGCCGGGGTGCTCGCTTCGATCTGGCCTATCCCGAGCTCCGGATCGGGATCGAGACCGAGGGAGCCATCCACGGCGATGAGGAAGTCCGCTCCGACGACCACCGCCGGCGCAACAACCTCCAGCTCGTGGGCTGGACGGTGTTCCACTTCACGTGGGAGGACGTCATGTTTCGGCCCGAGTACGTCGTCGCGACGGTGCGTGCCGCGCTCGAGCAGGCCCACGCTCGGATCTGATACCGGATCACCGTCGGAATCCGACGCCGATTCCCAGCGATTTTCCTTCGGGCTCGGGAGGTCAGCCCTTGGCTTGGTCGGCGACGGCCTTGGCCGCGGCTTCGATCTCGGCAGGGTCGGCGAGGTAGCGGGCCGTGACCGGCTTGTCGTCGAGGGGGCGGAAGTCGTCGCCCAGCTCGTAGACGAGGGGCTGGCCGGTGGGGATGTTGAGGCCGGTGATCTCGTCGTCGCTGATGCCCTGCAGGTGCTTGACCAGGGCGCGCAGCGAGTTGCCGTGGGCGGCGACCAGGACCGTGTGGCCGCCGGCGAGGTCGGGGATGATGGCGTCGAACCAGTACGGGAGCATGCGGTCGACGACGTCGGCGAGGCACTCGCTGGCGGGCCGCAGCTCGGGCGGGACCTGGGCGTAGCGGGGGTCGTCGGCGGGGTTGAACTCGTTGTCGGCGGCGATGGACGGCGGCGGGGTGTCGTAGCTGCGACGCCAGATGTGGACCTGCTCGTCGCCGTACTGCGCGGCGGTGGCGGCCTTGTCCTTGCCGGTGAGGTCGCCGTAGTGGCGCTCGTTGAGCCGCCAGTGCCGGCGCACCGGGATCCACGACCGGTCGCACTCGGCCAGGGCGAGCTCGGCGGTGCGGATGGCCCGGGTCTGCAGCGAGGTGTGCAGCACGGTGGGGAGCAGCCCCTTGTCGGCCAGCAGCCGTCCGCCGGCGCGGGCCTCGGTCTCGCCCAGCTCGGTGAGCGGGGCGTCGTACCAGCCGGTGAACAGGTTCTCGAGGTTCCAGACCGATTGGCCGTGGCGGAGCAGGACGAGGGTGTGCGCCATGGCGGGCGACGGTAGCGGGCGGGGCCAGGCCGCTCCGCCTTCCCGCATGGTTGAAAGCGGGCGTACGATGCCGATGGGAGGAGAACCATGCTGGAAGTGGACGAACCAACCGGTCGCACCGAGACGACGTCGCGTCAGCGCTACCTCGAACCCGGGCTCGGCCTCCGCATCTCCGATCTCACCGACACGCTCGGCGGGTACGCGGCCAACGTGGTCGAGGTCGACGACCGCACCATCTGGATCGACCTGCCCATCCGGCGCGACGGCATGCTCAACCTCAGCACCGGGCAGCTGGTCTCGGTGCGCTTCGACCGACCGGACGACGCGGTCTACCTGTTCGACTCGGTGGTCTCGGCCGTGCGCGACGACGACCAGGCACCGTTCGGCATCGCACTGCCGGTCACCATCAACCGCCGCCAGCACCGCTCCGACGCCCGGCTCTCGCTGGTCCTCGACGCGAGCTTCGACTCGGGGCAGCACACCGATCTCACCGGCAAGGTCGTCGACCTCTCGGCCGGCGGTCTCGGTCTGATCTGCGAGAACGAGATCCCGCTCGGCACCACCCTCACCGTGCGGTGCGGCCTCCCGGGGCCCGATGGGCACTTGTCGCTCGACGAGGACACCGTGGTGCGCACGGCTTCGATCTACGGACGCACCCCGGGCGGTGTGACCCTGTTCCAGTACGGGCTGAAGTTCAGCGAGCCCACGCCCGAGCTGCGCGAGCAGATCGTGGCGTCGGTCATCTGGAACCTCACCCGCAACCCCACGGTCCTCTGAGCGACCCGGCCGCCGGCGCCGAGTCGCCGAGCGAGGACCCGGACGTCGACCTGGGCTTCGACCCGGCCGACCTCTGGAAGGTGCCCAACCGCTGGGTGATGGCCGTCATCCTCGCGGTCGTCCTGGTGGCGGCCGTCGTGATCGGCCTCGGCGTCGGCAGCCGCTGAGCGACAGGAAGGCCGTGGGGCCGGCGGTCAGTCGCGCGAGCCGCTGAGCCGGAGCCGGCGCAGCCCGAGCGACGCACCGATCACGAACACGGCCGTCAGCAGCCCGAGGCGGACGACGGCGTCCCATCCCTCGGGGATGCCGGAACGGGACATGTCGGCCGGAGTGTCGGCGATGCCGACGTACACGGCGCGGCCCTCCCAGGTCGGCGAGAGCTGGGCGATGCCCGAGAGCACCGCACCGAGGAGCCGTTCGACGAGGAACACGACCGCCAGCGACCACACGGCCGCGCGGCGCGTGATCGCGCCGATCATCACGAACAGCGCGACGTGCGCGGCCGCGCCGGCGGCGGCGCCCAGCGCGACCGGACCGGCCTGGCCCGGTGCGCCGCCGATCACCGCGGCGAGCGCGCACGCCGGGACCAGGGTCACGCAGGCGACGATCCATCCGCCGAGCCAGCGGGCGAGCGCGATCTCGCCGAAGCGGGCGGGCGTGAGCCAGGTGAAGGCGAAGGCACCCGATCGCACCTCGGCGCCGAGCACGGCGTCGCCGATGACGAGGGTGCCGAGCGGCAGGGCGAGACCGAACATCGAGACGCCGGCGATGCTGGCGAAGGCCTCGTCGAGGGTGACCTCGGGGACGGTCCGCGTCAGCAGGCCCGATCCGATGATGGCCAGGCACGGGAGGGCGATGATGCCCAGCCGGCGCGCCGGGAGGCAGGCGCGGAACACGTAGATCAACAGCGCCCAGGAGCGGCTGGGGCTGAACGACGGGCTGGCGTCGCCGGTCGGGATGGCGGTGGTCGTCATCGGAGGAGCTCCTCGAAGACGCTCTCGAGCGACTCGTCGAGCGGGCGGACCTCGCGCAGGTGGACGCCGAGGGCGTGGACCACCGCCGGCAGCGCATGGGCGAACGTCGACGCATTGCCGCTGGCGACGGTGAGTCCGCCACGGGCGACCTCGACGGAGGCCACGGTCTCGAGCGCCAGCAGCGCGGCACCGAGGCGGCGGTCGTCGTCGCTGTGGAGCAGCACCCGACGGGGCCGGTCGGCCATGGCGTCGCGGATCGAGCGGTGGTCGCCGGCCGCGGCGAGGCGCCCCGAGCTGACGACGATGACGCGCGGCGCGAGCCGCTCGACCTCGTGGAGGACGTGCGAGCTGACGATGACGGTGCGGCCTTGGGCCCCGAGGTCGCGGAAGAGCTCGATGAGCGCGAGCCGCTGCACCGGGTCGGCGCCGTTGAGCGGCTCGTCGAGCACCAGCACCGACGGGTCGGTGACGAGGGCCGCGGCGACCTTGCCCCGCTGGCGCATGCCCTTGGAGAATCCGCCGAGGCGGCGGTCGGCGACGTCGAGGAGGTCGACGGCGGCCAGCGAGCGCTCGACCGCATCGCGGTCGCGGACACCCGCCAGGGTGGCCTGGTAGGTGGCGAGCTGGCGGGGCGAGAGCGACTCGGGGACGGCGTCCTCCTCGGGGACGAGCGCCACCTGTCGCTGCACGTCGCGGTCGCGGCGGGGATCGTGGCCGTGGACGCGCACCTCGCCTCGGTTGGCGGGGAGCAGGCCGCAGATGGCGCGCATCAGGGTGGTCTTCCCGGCCCCGTTCGGCCCGAGGAGCCCGGTGACGCCGGCGCCGAACGAGCACGACAGCTCGGAGAGGGCGACCTTCTGACCGAACCACACCGACACGTCGCGGACGACGACGGCGGCGTCCGGGGCGAAGGCCGGGTCGTCGGGGTCGACGGAGTCGACGGGACGAAAGGCCACCGGCACCTTCCGACCGAGGCCGGCTCGGACCGGCGGCGGGGGAGCGGCCGTCACGCTTCGACCCATCGGTAGCGGCGCCACAGCACACCCCACGACGCGGCGAGCACGGTGAGATAGACGCCGAGTCCGACGGCGGTGCCGTTGTCGATGCCGTGCAGCGGTGAGTCGGCCGCCGGCCCGCCCTCGAAGACGACGTCGCGCAGGTGCAGCGGCAGCGCCAGCAGGTTCACGACGGCCCAGATCGAGGTGTCGCCCTCCTCGCCGCCGCCGAGCACGCCGGCGACGATGGAGGTCACGAGCAGGATGATGAGCAGCGCGGCCGCGGCGACGATGCGGCGGGTGGCGAACGAGGCGACGGCAACCGCGAAGGACGAGTAGTAGATGGCGAGCAGCGACACCGACACCGGCACCTGCCACAGCACGGCTGCGTTGTCGACGAGGTAGTCGATGGCGGCGTCGGAGACGAGCATCTGGCCGACGAAGAGCACCACCTGTGGCAGGAAGCCGAACGCGAAGACGATGGTGAAGATCGCTCCGACCTTGGCCACCACGTAGTCGAGGCCGGTGAGCGGGCGGGCGAACAGCAGCGGCAGCGTCCGGTTGCGGCGGTCGGGGCAGATGACGTCGGGTGCCGTCAGGCCCACGAAGACCAGCAGGGCGGTGGAGACTCCGACGTAGTCGCGGTAGGTGATGATGGTGAAGTCGCGGGCCGGGCTGTCGCGGGTGACGTAGGCGATGCCGACGTTGACGATGGCGGGGATGGTGACGACCACGAGCAGCAGCCACGGGAACAGCTTCTGACGCCACGACCGCCGGATGCCGAGCGCTCGTCGGACCGAGGCCCGCCAGAGTGCGGTGACCGCGGCGCGTCGCCCGCCGAGCACGCCGTCGAAGGGGCGGTAGCCGCGGTCGTAGACGCGGCCGGCGCCGTGCGCACCCGGAGATGGCGGGGATGTGGGCACGGTGGTCATGCGGCACCGTGGGCGGTGCGGGCCCGGTCGAGGAAGACGTCGTCGAGGGTGCGCCGGCCGGACGAGAGCCCGTGCAGCGGCAGCCCCGCGCGGTGCACGGCCTCGATGAGGCGGTCGACCTCGGCCTCGGCGTCGGCCGCGATCTCGACCGAGCCGTCGGCGGCCAGGGTGGCCGAGCCGAGCGCCCCGGCCTCGCCCGCCAGCGCGGCCACCAGCTCGGGCCCTCGGCCGCCGACGTCGACGCGCACCCGTCCGGTGGTCTCGAGCAGGTCCGCGGTGCGTCCCGCCGCGACGAGCCGGCCGGCATCGATCATCACGACCTGATCGCAGGTGGCCTGGACGTCGTCGAGCAGATGGGTGGCGATGATCACCGAGATGCCGAACCCGGCGAGCCGGCGGATGAGGTCGAGCATCTCGTGACGCCCGGCCGGGTCGAGCCCCGCCGTGGGCTCGTCGAGCAGCACGAGGGTGGGATCGGCGACGATGGCCTGGGCGAGCTTGGTGCGCTGGCGCATGCCGGTGGAGAAGCCCTCGATGGGCCGGAACCGCGCCTCGTCGAGGCCCACGAGGTCGAGGACGTCGGAGGCCCGCTGGCGGGCGGCACGAGCCGGGAGACCGGCGATCTCGCCCAGGGTGGCGACGACGTCGGTGGCCGACTGGTCGGTGGGCAGGCAGTCGTGTTCGGGCATGAACCCGAGACGGGACCGAACGCCGATCGGGTCGGTGGCGACGTCGAGGCCGGCGACCCGTACCGTGCCGTGGTCGGGTCGCGTGAGGCCGAGCAGGATCCGGAACAGCGTCGACTTGCCCGCCCCGTTGGCGCCGACCAGCCCGATGGTGCCCTCGGTGAGAGAGAGGTCGAGCCCGTCGAGGGCGCGCACGCCGCCGCTGTAGGTCTTGGTGAGGGCGCGTGTCTCGACGAGCGAAGCGGACTCGGCCGTCATGCGTGCCAGTCTCGCACCCCGGAGACGAGGCCGACGTCAGCGGATGAGCGAGTAGCCGCCCGGTACACGGATGGTGATCGAGTTCGCCTTCGCCGGCTTCATGCGCAGCGAGCCCTGGAACAGGAACAGTGATCGGGCGATGAACTGCGCGTCCTGCGGTGAGCCCGTCGCCGGGCTGCGCATCTCCAAGCGAGCGTTCGGCGCAGCGAAGACGCCGCTCGTCTCGAGTGAACCACCGGAGCGGACCTCCGAGACGCCCGCGCCCTCGGTCCAGTACGCGAGATCTTCGAGGCCCTGATCGGGCGGGCTGGCGGCCGGATGCTGGTTCGGGGCCGACCATCTCACCGCGCCGCTGACCATGAAACGGGCGCCGGTGGCGACGTTCCCGGAGGACCGTGGGCACGGCAGCACGGAGGAGCAGCTTCCACCGCTCGTCGTCTGCTGCACGCTGTACGTCGTCAGGGTGGCCGGCCCGGCCAGATACACCGTCGTCTGGCACAAGGCGGCGTTTCCGGCGACCTCGAGGGCCGGATCGCCGCCGAAGATGGTCAGCTTCGTCGTGTTCGTCCACGTCGCAGGTGGTTCGCGACCGACGCAGCTCAACTCGTCAGCGGAGTTGACGGCGAGGCCCGAGCCGTTGCCCACCGCAACGCCGCCGCCCACGGAGAGGCGCTGGACCGCGGGTGCCAACCACCGACCCTGCGGTACGGCGAGCCGGCCGCGGACGACGACGTCGGTGGCGTCGGGGAGGCGCACCACGTTGCTCTGCTTCAGGTCGACGTTGCCCGAGAAGGTGACGTGCGTGGCCCCGACGAACGTGGTGGTGGCGTTGAAGGCCGCGCAGTCGACGTAGATCCGCGCCGCCGCCGGGGCGGGGCCGGCGCATCCCATCGAGGTGAACCCGGGTGGGGCGCCGGTGGCCCGCACGACCGAGGAGGCGGCGGTGTGCAGGTCGGACACGGCCGTGTTGGTCCCGGTGTTGTACCGGTCGTCGACGGGCTTTCGGGACACCGGGGCCGGTGCGTTGGTCACGGCCGTGGACAGCCCGCCCGGGAAGGTGGCGCCGCCACGCCCATTGGTGGCCAGCGTGGCGATGATGCCCTTCCGGGGTCCTGTCGCAGCGTCCTTCACCGTGATGCTCGGCTGCCCTGACGACAGCGACGAGCCGTAGATGGCGTAGGCGTTCTGCGTCGATCCCGAGCAGTTGGTCGTGGCGTTGGTGTCGACGTGGATGACGCCGGGGTCGGTGCCGTTGGGCTCGACGACCACACCTTCGTTTCCTGCGCCGCCGACCGAGTTGCCGAGCACGCCGCAGTCGGTCCGCTCGAGCAGGAGGAACGCCGGCGGGGCGTTGTCGGTCGTCGAGTTGCTGAACCGGGCGCGTACCACGGCGAGCGCTCCGGTCTGGAGCTGATCGATGCCGATGACCCGGGCGAAGCTTGTCTGCTCGGTCGTGTCGAGATCCACGCCGAGTCGTTCGCAGGGCTTCGTGCCGTCGTTCACCCCGACCCCGGTCAGGCCGATGGGAGCGAGCGAGGCGGCGGACATCGGGTAGACGATCCGGAGGCGGTAGCGGCCGCTCGAGAACGAAGCCGTGTGCTGGACCGAGGGATTGCAGTCCGCTCCCGTCGCAGGGAAGCCGGCGCACTGCAGGTCGACGGCGCTCGTCGACAGCGGGGCGAAGCCGGAGAGGTTGCGTGCGATCGCTTGAGCGGCCGCAGCACAGGCCTGTCGGGGGAGGGCGGTGGCGGTGGGTGAGCCTCGCCCGGAGAGATGGAACCCGGCGTCGAGGGCAGCGACGTCGGCCGCGGCCTGCAGCTCGCGCCGGCTCGAGCGGACCTGTCCGAGATCGACCGCCATGGCGACGAGCACGAGGAGGAACGTGAGCATCAACGCGACCAGCAACAGGACGAGGCCGCGATCGTCGCGGCCTCGGGAGCGCCCCCGCCTCCGGGTGGTGATCACGTCGAGGACTCGGCTCGGGCAGTGGCCGACGTGGTCAGCACCAAGTCGATGGTCTGCACGAGCATCTGGAGCTGCTCGGGTCGGCGGGCGGTCACCTGGATGCGTCGCCCCGGGTCCCCGGCCACGACCGGGAACGTCTGTCCGGCGATGCACGGAGCACCCGAGGTCGAATACGTCGCCGACGGGGACACCACGGCGCCCGGGCTGCCCTCGACGAGCGACACGCAGATGTCCGCTGCGCCGAGTGCTCCGACGGACCGTTCAACGATGAGATCGCGGACGTTCTCGGCCCAGGTGCCCGATGCGAACGGCTGGGTGGCGGGCACGACCGCGGCATAGCGCGCCCCTTCCCGCACCGCGTGCGTCATCTGTTGCTTGTTGTTGAGCGCGATCCCACCGGTGATCATCGCGAACAGCAGCATCGCCAGGACGGGAAAGACGATCGCGAGCTCGAGGATCACCGCGCCGCGCTCGCGTCGTGAGGACCGTCGCTGGTTGTAGGTCTGCTCGCCGCCGTTCACGCCACTCCCAAGATCCACGCTACGTGGTACTTTGCTGACGATCAGTATTGAGGCTCGGCCGACGATTGCCAAGAGCGTTCCCGAGATCAGCGTGCATTCTTCGTTGAAAATGGGCCGAACGACCTACGCAAACGGGCCCCACGATGGAAGGTGCGGGATGGTCGTCGCGCCGCCGCCGCCGCCGGACGGTGCGGCGCCGGCCTCGCCGGTCAGCGGATCAGGCTGTAGCCGCCGGCCAGCGGGGTCGTGACGGTGTTCGCCTTCGCGGGGCGGAGCCGGAGCGTGCCCTGGTAGAGGAACAGCCGACGCGCCCAGAACTGGGCGTCGAGCGAGATGCCAGTGGCCGGACTGCGCAGTTCGTAGTCGCTGTTCGGTCCGAAGAAGATCCCGGTGACCAACACGCTCGCACCGGACTTGATCTCGATGAGCCCGTTGCCCTCGGTCCACAGGGCGAGATCTTCGAGGCCCGGCGAGGGAGGGGCGCCCGCAGGGTGCTGGTTGGGTGCGGACCAGTGGGTGGTACCCGAGCCGAAGACGGCGCGTGCCGAGGCTCCGACCGTGTTCCCAGAGGTGAGAGGGCAGGGCAGGGCGCTGGTGCAGGTGCCGCCCGCGGTCACCTGCTGGATCGCGTACGAGGCCGCCGAGCGCGGGCCTGCGAGGTACACGGTGGTCTGGCAGAACGCCCCGCTCCCCGAGATGTCCATCGGGCTGTCGAACACGGCGACCCGGGTGGTGTTGGTCCAGACGGCCGGCGGCTGGCGGCCGTTGCAGTCGCTCTCGGTGGTGTTGTTCACGGCGATGCCGCTGCCCGAGTCGACCTTGAGGCCATTCCCGATGAACAGGTCGCGTACGAGCGGGAAGATGGCTCGGCCCTGCGGGACATCGAGCTTGCCCCGCACGACGACGGAGGTCGCGTGGGGGAACGTGACCACGTTGCTGTTCTTGATGTTGATGTCCCCGCGGAAGACGACCTCGGTGACTCCGGCGAAGCTCAGAGTCCGGTTGAATTCGGCGCAGTCGACGTAGACGCGGGTCGCCATCGCGGGAAGCGGGTCGGCGCAGCCCATGGTCGTGTGGCCTGCGGGAGCACCGACTGCGGTGATCCTCGCTCGGGCGGTCGCGTGGAGCGAGGTGATCGCGGGGTTGCTCGTCGTGTTGAAGCGCTCGTCGACCGCCTTGCGCGAGATGATGCCGCCGAGCGTGACCGGGCGGTTCAGCCCCCCCGGGAAGGTGGCGCCACCCCGACCGTTGGTGGCCCGCGACTGGATGATCCCGGCGCGACCGTCAGGCCCCGGCACCGATTCGGCCTTGATCGCCGGAGCTCCGCTGGGTAGCGGGCCTGCGTAGACCGCGTACCCGCCCTGTGAGGTTCCCGAGCACCCGGTGGTCGCGTCGCTGTCGCTGTGGATGATCCCGGGGTCGCTCCCGTTGTGCTCGACGATGATGCCCTCGGACCCGGAGCCGCCGGCCGAGGTGCCGAGGGTGTCGCATCCCGTGCGCTCGAGGATCACCAGCGCAGGCGCCTGGTGCGCGGTCGCCGGCGTGACGGCCCGCACCACCGCAGACGCTCGGGTGTTGAGGCTGTTGATGCCGATGACCCGGGCGAAGGTCGTGTTCTCGGTCTTCGCGAGGGTCACGCGCATCCGTTTGCACCCGTTCGCGCCGTCGAGGGCGCCACCCCCGGAGAAGCGGGAGGTGTCGAGTTCGGCCTCGGGCACGGGGTAGCGGATGGTGAGGACGTAGTCGGCGGTGGTGAACTTCGCGTCCACCGGACTGGCCGCGACGCACGTCGCTGCCGTGCTCGGGAACACGCCGCAGCGAGTCGAGATCGTCGCCGCCGTGATCGAGGCGAGCTCCGAGACGTTTCGCTGGGCGCTCTCGACGGCGGCCTTGCAGGCCTTGGCCGGTTCGGACACACCGGGGTTGGCCTTGCCGGCGAGGTAGAAGCCGGCGTCGAGCGCCGCGAGGTCGGTGGCCGACTGCTCGTCGCGCTTGGAGAACCGGGCTCGTCCGAGGTCGACCGCCATGGCCGCGACCACGAGGAGCACGGTGAGGACGAGGGCGAACATGACCAGCACCAGGCCCCGCTCGCTCGAGCCCTCCGGGCGCGGGCGTCGGTGTGCGCGATCAGCGTCGTGCGCGACGTTCATGACGTCGATTCGGAACGGGCGGTCGCGTCGGTCTTGAGGAGTGCGGTGTAGGTCCCGAAGACGACCAACTGGATCTCGGCGTTCCGGCGGCCGGTGACCTGGACCCGGCGACCGGGATCGCCCGCGACCACGGGGAAGGTCTGCCCGGGGATGCACGCACTGCCGGAGGTGGAGAACGACGCCGCCGGAGAGACGACCAGGCCCGGGCTGCCCTCGACCAGCGACACACAGATGTCTGCCGCCGTCAGCGCGCCGTCGGATCGCTCGATGATGAGGTCGCGGACGTTGCTTGCCCACGTACCGGTCACGAACGTCTGCGACTTCGGGACCACCGCTGCGTATCGGGCGCCCTCGCGGGTGGCGTGGGTCATCTGCTGCTTGTCGTCGAGCGCGATGCCGGCGGTGATCATGCCGAACAGGAGCACGGCGAGGACGGGGAACACGATGGCCATCTCGATGATGGCCGCGCCGCGTTCGCGCCGCGGCGCCTCGCGGATTCGGTTCGCCGTTCGGTGTCTGTCGGTCACGGTCCCTCGCGCACGATCGTGGGTCTCTGCCGGACCACATCGGCCGCACCCGCCGGATTGTTAGGATCGATGGGCGCGTTCGGGCGAGATGTCCAGAGAATGGGCCGATCGGCCCATGTCTTGTCGATGACCCCGCGGGCTCCCGACGGCGGGTGTCATCGCGGGGTCACCGGATGAGGATGTAGCTGCCTGGCACGGGGATCGTGACCGAGTTCGACTTCTGCGGCTGCACCCGGAGCGTGCCCTGGAACAGGAATGCCTTTCGGGCCACGAACTGCGCGTCGCGGGGCTGGCCGGTGGCCGGGCTCCGGATCTCGTAGGTGGCGCTCGGCGCGAAGAACACGCCGGTGGCGAGGAGCGTGCCGCCGGACTTGATCTCCGACGTGCCCGATCCTTCGGACCACAGTGCGAGGTCCTCGAGTCCCTGCGGGGTGCCCTCGGGGACCGAGCCGGCGTACTGGTTGGGCGCCGACCAGCGCACCGTCCCGCCGCCGACGAAGAATCGGGCGCCGTCGGTGGGGTTCGACACCGTCTTCGGGCATGGCCTGGTCGGGCTGCACGTCCCGCCGCTGGTCACCTGCTGGATGGCGTAGGTCGTCGTCTTGGGACCCGCCAGGTACACGTGGGTCTGGCACAGGGCGACGATGCCGGAGCTGGCGAACGCCGGGTCGCCGCCGAAGACGACCAGGTTCGTCGTCGCCGTCCAGGCCGGACCCTCGCGGCCGTCGCAGCTGGTCTCGGTCGGGCTGTTGACCGCCAGGCCGCTGCCGTTCGAGACGGACACGCCGGCACCGACGGTGAGGTCGCGCACCGAAGGCATCAGGACGATGCCGCCCGGGATCGCCAGCTCGCCCCGGACCACGACGTTCGTCGCGTCGGGGAACCTGAGGACGTTGCCCTGCTTGAGGTCGATGTTCCCGCTGAACACCACGTCGGTGTACCCGG
>JBFJNI010000054.1:0-24757 GCA_041618235.1 Acidimicrobiales bacterium | reverse complement strand
GGGATCGGTCTTCGACTTCGCCTTCAAGGCCAACACGCGCAACGTACGACTGCTCGAACGCCACGTGGTCGACGCCGACGCCACCCGGGCTCGGAGCGCGGCGGCCGTGCGCTGGACGATCATCGGCGCAGTCCTCGTCCTGCTCGTGCTGGTGGCGGTGGTGATCGCGGCCGGCGTCCTGGTGCTGCGCGCCCTCTTCTGACGTCCGTCAGCGTTCGCCCCAGCCGCCGTAGACGGCGTGTTCCTCGAGCGGCTTGCGGGGGCGCTTCTTCGACGAGCCCTGCACGGACTCGGCGCCGGCGTGGTGGCCGATGGCGATGGCACCGAGCTCCTCGAAGCCGTCGGGGACGTGGAAACGAGCCTTGATCTCGGGCCAGCCGGTGCTGATGCCGAGATACCAGGACGCCAGCCCCTCGTTCGTGCATGCCAGCAGCACGATCATCGAGGCGAAGGACTGGTCGGTGATCCAGAACGGCGTGGGCCAGTTGGCCTCGTCGGACAGGTCGACGGGGAGCCGTTGCTTGTCGGGCTCGGAGTAGCGGTCGAGGTACGCCTGCTTGTTGCACATCGGGATGGCGACCACCGGCGACCGGTGCTGCTCGTCCTTGGGATCGTCCGGGAAGATCGTGTCCCAGAAGTACGCGGCATCGTCGCCCTCGAGCACCAGGAAGCAGGTGCCCTGCGAGAACCCCGCCGATGGGGCCTTCTGCGATGCCCGGAAGACACGGTCGAGGACCTCACGGTCGACCGGATCGGGGCGGAACGACCGGCGCGAGCGTTGCCTGCGGATGACCTCGTCGAAGTCCATGGCGCTCGTCCTGTGGTTCGGGGGCGGGTGCAGAGAACCTAGGAGCCGGGGATCTTTGGTGCATCTCGGCCCCTGGACGTTGCAGTTGTGTGACGTCTGGCATACAGGTCCACCACTTGGTTCATGGACTCCGGAAACCTGTCGATCTCTTGGATCGGAAGCTCGATCGGCCCCCACTGGTCGTGCAGTCCCCCAGCCACCACACGAGAGGACGAGACGTGGGCGCGATCGCGCACATCATCGACCGAGGCACCAACGCGGCCGCCGCCGCGCTCCGACCCGCCACGTACCCGGCACTGGCGCGGGAGGTGACGTCGACCGTCACCGCCGCTGCGCTGTACCCGCTCGGTGTGGTCGACGAGATCCTCGGTTCGGTGGTCGACAAGGTCGCCGGCGCCACCGAGCCGATCACCGACGCCCACCCGGTCGTGCTCGTCCACGGCTACGGCAGCATCAAGAGCCACTGGCTCACGCTCAACGTCGCGCTCCGGCGCATCGGCATCTCCGACGTCACCGCCATCAACTACAACCCGTGGAAGGCCGACATCCGGGCCATCTCCGCCGATCTCGTCGCCCACGTCGACGAGGTCCTCGCCCGCACCGGTGCGGAGAAGGTCAATCTCGTGGGCCACTCGATGGGTGGCCTCGTGATCCGCCATGCTGTCGAGGTCCTCGGCCTCGCCGACCGCGTTGACTGCGTCGTCACCATCGCCAGCCCCCACGGCGGCAGCGCGTTCGCCTACCTCGCCGGCGTGCTCCCCGGGAAGCGCCAGCTCACCAAGGCCGCGGCCCAGATGCGCCCCGGTTCCCGCTTCCTCCGAGAGCTCGAGGCCGCCGCGGCCGCCAATGCCGAGACGTCGGCAGTGAAGTGGACGGCGCTCTACTCCACCGGCGACCTCATCGTCCCCGGCCGGGCCGCCAAGCTGCGCACCCCCAACGCCCGCAACATCAAGGTCGACGCCGACGGCCACGTCGCCGTGTTGTCGTCGCCCTACGTCGTCAAGAAGGTGTGCGAGGCACTCTCGGCGCAAGCAGCCTGACCTCAGTGTCGAGCCTCAGCCGGTGAGCGCGTCGGCGGTGACGTCCATGTGGCCCACGTGCTGGAAGAGCTCCTCGAAGACGTGAACGACCAGCGACGCGTCCGACGTGTCGCCCCCGGCCAGGAAGCCGCGGAACGCGTGCCCGGTGGCGGTCGGGCCGGCGTCGAACTCGTCGACCAGCACCGCACAGCGTTCCCGTGAGGTCGCGATGCGACGACGGAGTTCGTCGATCGTGGCGCTCGCCGCGAACTCGGCGTCGCGGTCACGGTCGGCGTCACGACCGAGGCCGGGAACCTCGAACCACCACGGTGCGAGCTCGCAGCAGTGCACCACCAGGCCGGCCACGGAGTTGGTGCCCCATCCATCGGGACGTCGGTTGACCGAGTCGTCGTCGAGGCGGTCGAGCACGGCGTCCATGCGGCTGAATGCGAGGTCGAGCCAATGACGCACGGTGTCCGGCGCGAGTTCCATGGCGCGGGACGATATCCGCATGGCTCAGTGCTGATCGGACGGCCGCCCGGCGAGCGACGGCCCGGCGACGCGAGGTTCGCCGCCGATCAACGATCGGGCGAACGCCGCGGCCTCGGGCTCGTGGCCGGACTCCCAACAGTCCATGCTCGCAAGCTTCCCCTCGGAAAACCGCATGACGTGGAGCCAATGCCATTCGCGAGACGATCCGTCGGGTTCCACGATGAGGCGGACGAAGCTCGCGAACGCCAGGTCGGGTCCGAACCACTCGATCCACGGAGCCCATGCTCGGTGGGCGATCGCTCCCGCCGAGACCTCGCGGTTGATCTCGATCATCGAGTCGACGCCGGAGCTCCCCCACAGCATGCCCGTCCGGTTGGTGAGCACGAAGCCAGGTGCGAAGCACGTGCGAAACAGAGCCCAGTCCAGTGCGTTGTACGCGAGCATCGCATCGGCCCACTCGCGCCCGTTCGTCGATTCCCCGTCTTCGTCACCAGCGTGGCACCGATCGTCGAGCTCGTGCATGGCGATGCCGAACGCTTCGACGTCGAAGATCACGATCGCATCGATGAGATCATCGGGATCGAGCTCGAGCAGGATCCACATCTCGAACTCCGCCGTCTGGGCGGTGAACCGGAGCCACCCGAGCACCAGGTGCTCGCCTCGGCTCGCGACCGCACGGTGTTCCACGTCGGCAGCGAGTTCCAACATCGACTCCTCTCCGCCGCGGAGATCCATGCCGTCCGTCCCCGAAGTGTTTCGTCGGTCGATTCGTTCTGCGTCCGATGAGAACCGGCTGAGGTACTCGTCCACGTCGTGCGCCCGGAACGATCGAGCGATGGCGTCGAACGCCATGGTGGCCGGGGTCTGGATCCGACCCGGAAGTGGGGTTGGTGCGTCGCGAGCGACCGACGTCGCGTCGTCGAGGACGGAAGCGACGCCCTTCGCTCGGTAGTGCGCGTCCGCCTCCTGTTGCGCACGCTCCGATGCTGCGAGGTCGCCGTCGGCCGCGAGGATCCGCGCCATGGCGGCCAGCGCGTCGGCATGGTCGACGACGAGGTCGGTGGGCGAGGCGAGCCCGACCGCCTCCTCCGCCAGGCTCCTGGCCTCGGAATGGCGGTGGAGCGCCGAATGGATCTCGGCTCGCACGGTTCTCCAGGCGATGCCCGCCTTCAGGTCATGTCCGGCGAGCCCCTCGCTCGTCGACGCCTGCTCGTCGGCCTCGGCGAGGCGACCCTGCGCGAGCAGTGAGCGGGCCAGCAGGGCGGCGGCCAGCGCGGCGTCCACGCTGACGCCGAGTTCCCGCAGCCCGTCGAGAGCGGTTCGAAAGCAGGATTCGGCACGGGCTTCTTCGCCGGCGAGCATCTCGACGATGCCGGTGAAGAGCTCGGTCTCCATGAGGCCGTGGCGGAGACCGAGTTCGGCGACGGTTCGCCGGGCGCGGGCCAGCATGGTTCGGGCGATGTCCGGACGCCCTCCCAGCGCCTCGAGGACTGCTTGGCAACGGACGGAGGTGGCCTCGACCGAAGGGGCGGCGGTCGTGATGCGTTGCAGGTGCGTCACGTCGAGGCAGCGCCCGCCGGCCCGGGGTACCGGGCTCGGACCCCACAAGGCGGCGGCCGGTGCACTGCCGAGCACCAGGGTCACGAGCCGGCTCGCGCCCGCCTCGCGAGCGGCCGCGAGGGCGGCATCGAGGTCGTCCTCCGTCTCGGCGATGCGACCGAGGCGGGCACGGGCGCCCGCCCGGACGAGGTGTGCCTTGGCGCTCCCGGCCCGGTCGGCGAGGCGGGCGAACTCCTCGATCACGTCGGTGAGCCCGGCTTCGGCCTCGACGAGCGCGTGGGGGTCGGTCAGCACGGCGAGCTGCGCCCGGTAGCACGCAACCCATGGCAGGTCCGACGGACCGGCCACTGCGGCGAAACGGTCGAGCATGGGCTCGGCGCCCGCGACGTCGTTGGCCGACAGTCGCGCCTCGCACGCCAGGCGAGCCAGCGCAGCGTCGAGTTGGGGGTCGTCGACGTCGAGGTGCACGCCGAGACCGGCGAGCACCCCGGCGACCGTGAGCTCGTCCCGGTCGAGCGCACGGCCCGCGGCGTGCAGATACCGGGATGCGGCCTCGCGCCCGAGGGCATCGGTGTGGTTGTCGCGTAGGTCGAGGTCGAGTCGGTACCGCCGCGCGGCATCGAGGTGCCGAGCCACCGTCTCGTCGCGATCGACGCCACCGACCCGGGCGTCGATCCACCGCGCATGTTCCTCGTGGAGGCTGGCGCGGTGGGTCTTGAGGAGGCGCCGGTATGCCACGTCGCGGATGAGCACGTGATGGAAGCGCCACAAGGGGTCGTCGCCCAGATAGGCGCCAGCAGGCTCAGCCAGCTGCAACCGGCGAAGACGGTCGAGAACGGAGGTGGTCGACTCCGCTCGATCGCCGAGGAGGTCGGTGATCGCGCCGACCGTGAACTCGTTGCCGATGATCGACGCGACCTCCAGAACCCGGCGGTCGATGGATGGGAGGCGCTCGAGACGTGTGGCCAACAGGGCGTGGATCGAAGGCGGCACGTCGAGTGCATCGACGTCGACGGTGAGCTCCCACGCATCGCCGGATCGCGCGAGGACGCCGTCGTCGACGAGCATGCGAACGAGCTCGCGGACGAACAGCGGGTTCCCCTCGGTGGAGGTCGGGAGCCGCTCGACGAGCTCGGGCGGCACGGTCCCCGAACCCAGCATCTCGGAAGCGAGCTCGGTGGTCGCCGCCGACGTGAGCCCCACGAGCGCCACGACCTCGGTGACGTGGCGACCGATCTCCGCGAAGGAGCGACGCGCCTCCCGGATCTCCGGACGGGCGAGCGCGAGGATGATCGTCGGGGCGTCGCGCACCCACTCCACGAGGTGTTCGAGCAGGTCGAGGAGCACGGGGTCCGCCCAGTGGATGTCGTCCACGACCACCAGCAGCGGACGGCGGGAGGCGGTCAGCTCGACGAGCCGGCGCACCGCCCAGAACGTCTCCTCGACCGTGTGGCGCGTTCCACCCGCAGCGAGGTTGTCGAGGACGGCGACGATGCGACCTCGATCCGCAGACGTCTCCGGAACGAGGGCATCGACCACGACCGGCGTGCCTGCGCCTGCGCCGGCGAGGACCCGGATGGCGTCGCCCACCGGCCCGAGCGCGTCGTTCGCGTCGGCCGAGCACGAGATCTCGAGGTACGTCGCATCGATGTCGCGGCCCACCTCGCGTGCCAAGCGGGTCTTCCCCACGCCCGGCAGCCCGATGACCGTCGCAAGACGGATCGAGCGGTCTTCGACCGTTGCGTGGCAGAGGTCGACGAGACGTCGTCGCTCCCCCTCCCGGCCGACGAAGGGGACGTCGTCATCGGCATCATCGGGCCCCACCAGCGATGCTTCCAGCTCGTAGACCGCGATCGGCGCCTCGCGACCGCGGAGGCGAGCGATCCCGATGTCTCGGTACGAGTAGCGATCGCGCGTCGACCGATACGTCGGCTCGCCGACGACGACCGACCCGGCGGGGCACTCCTTCTCGAGTCGGGCGGCGACGTTGAGGGCGTCACCGACCAGGTCGGCGTCGGCATCACCGACCACGACCTCTCCGGTGTTGATCGAGACCCGGAGCGCGAGTTCGACGTCGTGACGGGCGAGTACGTCGGCCGCGAACGACGAGAATCGCTCCTGGATCGTGGCTCCGGCCTGCACCGCCCGAGCGGCGTCGTCCTCTCCGATCTCCGGTACCCCCCACACCGCCATGAACCCGTCGCCGATGAACTTCACGACTCCGGCATGGAGCTCGTCGGCGGCGTGCTGGAGGAGCCCGTGGTATCGGGCCATCGCCGAGCGCGCCGACTCGGCGTCGACCTGCTCCTCGAAGGCGGTCGAGCCTGCGAGGTCGGCGAACAGGATCGTCACGGTCTTTCGCACGGCGACACCGTGACCGGCCGGAGTCGGCGACGATGCGGTGGGCTCGCCGCAGTGCTTGCAGAACCTGGCGCGGGGGTTGACCTCGCCATCGCAGCCCCGGCAGGTGGCCGGGGCGAGCGCACCGCCGCACTCCTCGCAGAACCGGGCGTCGGGGTCGTTGGGCGCGTCGCACGATCCGCACGACACGTCGGCGGCGGTCGACTGCCCGATCGTCCCCTCGGCCACGATTCCCCTTCCGGCCTCCGACATTCTCCCTGATCGGGACGAATCGGGCCAGCTGGCGTGCGATCCGACCCCGTCCACGGCTGTCGATTCCATGTCTGTCGAGGTGCGGGTCGGGTACGGATCGAGACCATGCTGACCAGCACGAACCCGGCCACCGGCGAGACCATCGCCACCTACGACGAGCACACCGCCGACGAGGTGACCGGCTTCATCGAGCAGGCCCACGAGCAACACCGAGTGTGGCGACGGACGTCCTTCGAGCACCGGGCCCAGGTCCTGCGCGCCGCGGCCGACCGCCTGGAGGAGCGCCGGGACGAGTTGGCCGAGCTGATGGCCCGGGAGATGGGCAAGCCGATCAGTGGTGGCCGGTCCGAGGTCGACAAGTGCGCGTGGGTCTGCCGCTACTACGCCGACCACGGCGCCGAGCACCTCGCCGACGTCCCGATCGACGCCGATCGCGTCCGCAGCTTCATCCACCACGAACCGCTCGGTGTCGTGCTGGCGGTGATGCCGTGGAACTTCCCGCTGTGGCAGGTGTTCCGCTTCGCGGCGCCGGCGCTGATGGCCGGCAACGCGGGGCTCTTGAAGCACGCCTCGAACGTCACGGGGTGCTCGCTCGTGATCGAGGAGCTGTTCCGCGAGGGCGGCGCACCAGACGGGCTGTTCCGCAGCCTGAAGATCGGGTCGAAGTCCGTCGAGGCGGTGCTCGAGCACGACCTCGTGCGGGCCGCGACCCTCACCGGCAGCGTGCGGGCCGGCTCGGCCGTGGCCGCGACCGCCGGTCGACTGCTCAAGAAGACGGTCCTCGAGCTCGGCGGCAGCGACCCCTACGTCGTGCTCGCCGATGCCGACATCGACGCCGCGGCGAAGGCATGTGCCACGAGCCGGCTCATCAACTCGGGCCAGAGCTGCATCGCCGCCAAGCGTTTCGTGGTCGTCGACGAGGTCCACGACGCCTTCCTCGCCGCCTTCGCGGCCGAGATGGAGGCGGCCGTCGTCGGCGATCCGCTCGACGAGGCCACCACGGTCGGCCCGCAGGCCCAGGTCCATCTGCGCGACGAACTCCACGACCAGGTCGAACGCTCCGTCGCCGAAGGCGCGCGCTTGGTGATGGGCGGGGTCAAACCGACCACCGAGGGCGCGTACTACCCACCCACGGTGCTGACCGGGGTCACGCCAGCCCTGGTCGCCGGGTCGGAGGAGCTGTTCGGCCCCGTTGCGGCCGTCATGCGCGCCGCCGACACCGACGACGCCATCCGCATCGCCAACACCACCACCTTCGGCCTCGGCGCGGCCGTCTTCACCCGGGACCTCGACGAAGGTGAGCGGATCGCGGCCACCGAGCTCGAGGCGGGCTGCTGCTTCGTCAACGACCTCGTCGCCTCAGACCCGCGACTGCCCTTCGGCGGCATCAAGGACTCCGGCTACGGCCGCGAGCTCAGTCACCTCGGCATCCGGGAGTTCGTCAACCAGAAGACGGTGGCGGTCGGTCCGGCGACGGTCTGATCCCGGATCCGCAACCCTCGACCACCCTCGAGCCTGCATCGAGGGTCGGGCGGTCCCGGGCTCGCATCGTTGACACGATGACCCGATCGGGCCATGGATCCGAGGGGTCCGACAATGGGTCCGTTGGACCGAATGCCGACTTCTGGCCCGGAACGGGTGACAGATCGTGGTGGCGTCCCTACGGTGAGTTCTGTCGTCGCGAGATTCCTCGCGACTTTTCGCCCCCGCCCGAGGTCCTCTCCCCATGCAACCGCTCCGCTCGCGCTTCGCCGCGGCCCTCCTCGTCGCCGTGGTCATCGGTCTCGGACTTCCGCTCGTCGCCCACTCGGTCGCGTCGGCCGACGGAACGCCGAACATCTCGCTCACCAAGGCGGCGCCGGCCACGGTGCTCTACGGCGAGACCTCGACCGTGGAGCTCCAGGCCACGAACGGCACCACCGAGTGGGGCTACAACCTCAGCTTCCGAGACGTGTTGCCCGAGCGGGTCAGCTACGCCCCCGGCAGCGCCGAGACCGAGCCCGAGATCCTGGTGGACCAGCCGAAGGCCGGACAGACGACCCTCATCTGGACCAACGTCGCCGATCTCGCACCGAGCAACACCTACACGTTCTCCTACGGGGTCGATCACGAGACCGACGATGCCGCCACCGGCACCACCGTCGCGTGCGCCGACAGCGACGTGACGGACGACATCGACGACAGCGTGCTGTGCGTCGGCGAGTCCTACACCAACACCGCCGGCGCCTACGTCAACGACGACCCCCGCTACATCCCCGACTTCGACGCCACCACCGGTGAGCCGATCACCGGCACCACCAGCTTCACCGGGTTCGCGGTCGACGACGCCACCACCGAGATCATCCCGTTCCAGGTCACCAAGGACGAGCCCAACGCCGAAGGCGAGATCCTCCGCGGGATCCACGACCACTCCACCACCTACACGATCACCGTCGAGAACAACCTCGTCCGGCCCACCAAGGACCTGGTCCTCGACGACTACCTGCCCGCCGGCCTCGAGTTCCTCGGCTGCGGCGGCCTCGACAACACCACCGACGCGCCCACCTACCCGGGCAACGACGTCGAGTACGAGGGTGCGCCCCGCCTCACGGGCACGCCCGCAGTCGCCAGCGACTGCATCCCGGTGTCGGACTCCCGTGTCTCGGTCGAGACCGTCGAGGACCCCGCCGGGCTGCCAGCCGGCGTCTACACCCACGTCACCTGGACCGGACTCGGCTCGATCCCGGCCGGTGGGGAGTACGTGCTCACCTACGCGGCGGGCATCCCGATCCGCGAGAACACGATGGATTTCGACGCCGACACCCCAGCGGTCGACGGCACGCCGGCGACCACGGGCGCCCAGGCCGCCAACCTCGACAACAACGGTGGCGACGAGACGGCCGACGAGCAGGAACTCACCAACTTCGTCACGGCCACCGGTGTCTACGACGGCGGCGCGATCACGACGCCCGGCGCGACGAGCACCGACGACTTCGACCTGACCCGGACCGCCGAGGACCTGTCGATCCACAAGACCGGCAGCGACCAGGCGATCGTCCAGGGCGAAGTCGTCACCTGGACCCTGTTCATCGAGACCAGCGAGTACCGCTGGGTCGAGGACCTCGTGGTCACCGACACCCTCCCCGACGGGCTGTGCCCCTTGCAGGAAGGGGTGGACTTCGACACCTCGAACGACCCGGCGGGCGAGTGCTCGGCGAGCGACATCGCCGGCACGCAGGATCCCTCGATCGCCTACGCCACGACGCCGGTCGAGGCCGCCGACGGCCGGTGGACGGTCACCTTCGACGATCTGGGCGGCTCGGTGGCGCCGATGGCCCTGCTGCCCCGCAGCAGCAGCTACACCATCACGCTGCCAACGCAGGTGCGCAGCTACTACCAGCAGAACGGCGCGTACGAGACACCCGTCGTCGGCCGCGACGCCTGGGACAACGAGGTCTCGATCACGGGCAACGACTACGTGATCTGCGGCACCGCCGACCCGCTGTGCACGGGATCGGGCGCGAAGATCGACACCGACGAGACCGACGGCACGCCCGACGTCGACGGTTCGAGCGCCGGCCAGGCCGCCGCGTTCGACCAGATCGAGAAGTACATCGCTGCGCCGGTCGCCGGTGGCTGCACCGATGCTGGTGTGGCGTGGAAGACCGACGCCGACCCGCTCCTGCAGTTCCGGGCGGGCGACCGGATCTGTTACCGCCTGACCGTCGACTTCGACCCCGACTACGACACCCGCAACCCGGTCGTCGACGACTTCATCCCGCCGAACACCACCTACGACGTGGGCTCGGCCGTGGCGCTGACGGGAAACACCGTCTCGCTCGACGACGTCGACGAGACGACGCCCGGCGCCGGTGTCCAGCCGTCGGTCGTCGGCCCCCGCCTCACCTGGCTCATGGGTGTCGACGCCGGCGAGAACGCCTGCGACTTCGGGTCCGAGGACTGCTACGCCCAGCCCGGCGAGCGCTTCGACGTGGCCTTCTCTGTCACCGCCGCTGCCGACCCGTCGCTCGGCAACGACTTCGACCTCATCGACAACCTGATGAAGTTCGCGGCCCAGAACACCGCCGGCACCTACGTCCCGCTGCGCGACGCGGTGTCCTACGAGCTCATCGAGCCCACCGTCGATCTGACCAAGGCGGCCACCGACACCTCGGCCCGCGTCGCCGGCGGCACCGTCGACTACGCGGTCACGGTCACCAACACCGGCGCCGAGGCCGCGCTCGACGTCGTCGTGTGGGACCTGCTGCCCGACGAGGTCGTCTGCGCCGACGACGTCTCGGCCGTCTCCGCCGGCGGCGCATGCGAAGCCGGCGTCGAGAACCGCATCGAGTGGACCATCCCCTCGCTGGCCGCCACGGGCGAGGCGGGCGACTCGGTGACCTTGACCTACACCATCACCGTCCCCATCGACGTCGCCGCCGGCGAGTCGCTGGACAACGAGGCCGGCGTCCGCACCTACGAGTCGGCCACGAACCTCGGCGGCCGTGTGGTCTACACGCCGACGTCGAACATCGACCCCACCATCGACGCCGACGCCAACGCCCCGATCGCCGACGACACCGAGTCGGTGCCGATCGCCGCGCTGGCGCTCGAGAAGTCGGTCACCAGCCTCACGACCCAGGACGGCAACACCGCCGGCCAGGCCACCATCGGCGAGACCGTCCGCTACACGGTGACGCTCACCATCCCGGCCGGTACCACCACCTACGCAGGCTCGCTCACCGACGCCATCGACACCGGATCGAGCTACCTGGCGTCGTCGACGTCGGTTGCCTTCTCCGACGGCGAGGGCGGCACCACCCTGCCCGCCGGCTTCACGGTCGGCGATGCGGAGCTCACCTTCCCGGCCACCCACGTCAATCCCGCCGCGTCCGGCGACGACGTCTTCACCCTGACCTTCGACGTCACCGTCGACGAGGAGGTCGGCAACACCCGGGCGCCGCGCTCGACCATCGACAACACGGCGGCCTTCGACCGCCACGACTCACTCGGCGACGCATTCGCGACCCTCGACTCGAACGAGGTCTCCACCGAGATCGTCGAGCCGCTGGTCACCGTGACCAAGACCGACGACACCTCTGGCGCCGTCGCCGGCGGCGACACGATCGTGTACACGATCACCGTCACCAACTCGTCGGCGGATCGCGTGTCCACGGCCAACGACCTCACCATCGTCGACACCCTCCCCGCCGGGCTGACCACCGTGGCCCCGACCGATGGCGCCGGGACGGATGCCCCGAGCACCTACGACGCCGGGGCGCCGCAGACCCTCACCTGGAACGTGGCCTCCCTGGCGCCCGGTGCCTCGGTCGCGCTGATCTACCAGCTCACCGTCTCCGACGACGTCACCGCCGGCGAGTCGTACACCAACGACGTCGAGGTGGCGCTGAGCTCGTTGCCCGGCGCCTTCCCGGCCGATCTGCCGGCCGCCGAACGCGCCTACACCGCTGCGGCCGACGACACGGTGACTGCAGTCGGCGCCACGCTCGACAAGTCGGTCACGCCGGCCGTCCGCACCGTCGGCCAGAGCTCGACCTACACCATCGACGTCGACATCCCGGCCAACACGCGCCTGTACGACGCCACCGTCGTCGACGAGCTGCCCGACGGCCTCCGCTTCGACGGCTACGGCACGTGCTCCGGCGACGCCACCATCTGCGCCGCGCTGACCACCCTGACCCCGGCCGCCGACACCCCGGCCGCCGGCCAGACCCGTATCGCCTGGTACCTCGGTGACCTCGCTCCCGACCCCGCGCTGCGCGAGATCTCGCTGACCTACGCGGTCGAGGTCGCCCTCACCGATCAGATCGGCGACGTCGCGGCCGCTCACGTGCTCGACAACATCGCCGCCCTCGGCTGGAACGGCGCCGACGGCGCGACCATCACCGACCCGCCGGCGATCGCCGACTTCGGGCGGGCCACCGCGACCGTGACCGCCACCGTCTCGGTCACCGAGCCGTCGTTGACCATCGACAAGGACGTGTCGGGCCAGGTCGCCGACACCGACGCCCGCGAGGTCTCGGTCGACGAGGCCCTCACCTACACGGTCACGGTCACGAACGCGACCGGCGTCGACGTGTCGGCTGCGCACGACATCACCGTCGTCGACACGGTCCCCGCCGGCGTCGTCGTCGACACCGGCTCGATCACCGGTGGCGGCACCTACGACGCCGGGCCGGCCCAGACGATCACCTGGACGGTGGCCGGTCCGCTCGAGCCGGGTGCCGCGACCTCGTTCACCTACGCGGCCACGCTCGAGGACTCGGGTTCGATCTCGGCCACCGACACCTACGCCAACACTGCGGCGATCGACGAGTACTTCGGTGTCGATGCCACCGAGCGGGCCACCGATCCCGCCGAGTACCGCACCTACGGCGGCCCGGCCGACACGGTCACCGTCACGCCCGAGTTCCCCGAGCTCACCGTGGCCAAGACCTCGACCGGCGACGCCGTGATCGGTGAGGCGTTCACCTGGACGGTCACCGTCGTCAACGGCGCCGACAGGGCCCGTGCGTTCGGCATCGACCTGGTCGACACGCTGCCGGCCAACTGGAGCTACACCGGCTCGCCGACGCTCAGCATCGATGCCGGCGCGCCCACCGATCCGGGCGCACCGGCCGTCGACGGCCAGGTGCTGACCTGGACCGACCTCGGCGACCTGCCCGCGGGGAGCACCCTGGTGCTCACGTTCCAGGCCACATCCGCCTTCGCCGCCCGCGACAACGCCGACCACCAGAACGGGATCGCGGTCACCGGCGCCGACGGCGACGGCAACGACGCCAACGCGGACGGCGCCTACGCCGACGTCGACACCGACGAGCCCACGCTCGTCGGCTCGAGCCTCGGCGACCGTGTCTGGGAGGACCTGAACGGCAACGGGATCCAGGACACCGACGAGCCCGGCATCGACGGGGTCACCGTCAACCTCTATGCGGCCGACGGTACGACGATCCTCGACACGACGACCACCGGCACCGCCGGACCGGTCGGCTCGTACTCGTTCGACCTCCTCCCGGCCGGCTCGTACGTCGTCGAGTTCGCCCAGCCCGTCGGCTACGTCCCCACTGCGGTGGGCGATGGCAGCGATCCGGCGAACGACTCCGACGCCGTCTTCCCCGACGGCGAGACCCTCGGGCGCACCGGCACCATCGTGGTGCCGTCCGAGACCGACGACGCCACCATCGACGCCGGCTTCTACCGCCTCGTCGACCTGGGCGACCTCGTCTGGGACGACCTGAACGGCAACGGTCAGTTCGACGACGGCGAGCCGCCCGTCGAGGGCGCCACGGTCACGCTGCGCGACGCCGACGGCGACATCGTCGGCACACCGCAGACCACCGTCTCCGACGGCGCGTACCGCTTCACCGACCTCGTCCCCGGCGACTACACCGTCACCTTCACCGCCCCCGACGGCTACGCGATCACCACGCAGAACTCGGGCGACGACGCCACCGACTCGGACCCCGCCCCCGACACCGGTGTCGCGGCGGTCACGCTGGTGTCGAACATCGACGACCTCACCGTCGATGTGGGCCTGTACATCGGCGCCGCCATCGGCGACCGGGTCTGGTTCGACCTCGACGGCGACGGCATCCAGGACGACGGCGAACCCGGCGCCCCCGGTGTCTCGGTCGTGCTGCTCGACGGCGATGGTGACCCGATCGGTGACCCCCAGCTCACCGACGAGAACGGCAGCTACCTCTTCAGCGGTCTGGCTCCGGCCGTCTACTCGGTGCGCTTCACCGCCCCCGCCGGCACCGAGTTCACGCTCGCCGGCGAGGGAGGCGACGTCGGGCTGGACTCCGACGTCCCCGCCGGTGGGACCACCGGAACCACCACCGACACGACGCTGACCTCGGGCGAGACCGACCGCACCTGGGATGCCGGCCTCGTCGGCACCGGGTCGATCGGCGACTTCGTCTGGGAGGACCTGAACGGTGACGGCGTGCAGGACGACGGCGAGCCCGCCGTCGAGGGGGCCATCGTGACCCTCACCTGGGCCGGCCCCGACGGCGAGCTCGGCACCGACGACGACATCGAGATCGGCTCGGCGACCACCGTCGACGACGGCCTGTACGGCTTCGACCTGCTGCCGCCCGGCCCGTACCAGGTCGACGTCACCGCGCCTGCGGGCGGCCTCGTCGAGACCTTCGACGCCGACGACCCCGACCCCGATGCCATCACCACGCCGTCGTCGGCGATCGTCGACCTCGCCGCAGGTGCGGCCCGGACCGATGTCGACTTCGGCTACCAGCGCCGAGCCGACCTCGGCATCACCAAGACCGTCGACGACGGCGACCTGCTCACGGGTGAGACCGCGAGCTACACCATCACCGTCGCCAACGTCGGCCCCGCGCCGGCCGAGGGGCCCATCGTGGTCGTGGACACGGCGCCCGTCGGTCTCACCCCGCTGACGGCCGGCTCGACCGACACCGACTGGATCTGCGCCATCGATGGCCAAGAGGTCACGTGCACCCATCCGGGTCCGCTGGCCAACGGCGACTCGCTGACGGCCATCACCACCACCGCGCTCGTCGAGGGCGACGCGGCCGCGTCGTTGGTCAACGAGGCCGCGGTCTCGGCGGCCACCGTCGACCCGAACCCCGACAACGACGCCGACGACGCCGAGGTCACCACGACCCAGGCCGCCGACCTCACCGTCGACAAGTCGCATGCCACGGATTCGTTCGTGGTCGGTCAGCCCGGTAGCTACTCGATCCTCGTCGCCAACGAGGGCCCCTCGACCGCCACCGGCACCGTCGATGCGCCCTTCACGGTGACCGACACGCTTCCCGCCGGCCTCACACCCACCGCGGCGTCGGGCACCGACTGGGACTGCACCATCGACGGCCAGGACGTCACCTGCACCACCACCGGCTCGGTGGCCGACGGCTCCAGCCTCCCCGTGCTCACGATCACGGTCGACGTCGGCGTCGCTGCCGAGGGCGGGGTCATCAACACGGCGTCGGTCTCCGGTGGCACCACCGTCGACCCGAATGCCGACAACGACAGCGACGACGACCCCACCGACATCACGCCGGCGGCCGACCTGTCGCTGACCAAGGCGGCCCAGGGACCGTTGGTGCAGGACGAAGAGGTCGACTACCTCCTCACCGTCACCAACGACGGTCCGTCCAGTGCCGCCGCCGACATCGTCATCGTCGACGACCTGCCCGACGGCCTGACGTACGTCGCGTCCGCTTCCGACGACGGCTTCACCTGCGCCGACGTCGCCGGCACGGTCACCTGCACCCGGACGACCGCACTGCCCGCCGGTGCTTCCGCGGCCGTGACCCTGACGCTCTACGTCGAGGTCGACGGCCCGGCCGACATCACGAACGAGGCGGTGGTCTCGAGCCCGACCCTCGACCCCGACACGGACAACAACTCTTCGTCCGGCGAGAACTCGGTCACGCCGCAGGTCGACCTCGTGGTCGACAAGAGCCACGCCGGCGACTTCCAGGTCGGCAGCCAGGCCACGTGGCTGATCGCGGTCGGCAACAACGGCCCGTCGACGTCGACGGGCGAGATCACCGTCACCGACACGCTGCCCGACGCCGTGACCCCGGTGTCGGCCGGCTCGGCCGAGGATGCCTGGGACTGCACGATCACCGACCAGGACCTGACCTGCACCATCACCGCCACCGTCGGTCCCGGCGGCTCGTTCCCGGCCATCGAGGTCGCCGTCGACGTCCTCCCGGCCGCCTACCCGTCGGTCTCGAACACCGCAGTCGTCGCCGGCCCCGACGACGTCATCGACCCGGTCGAGGCGAACGACACCGACACCGATCCGGCCGCTGTCGGCGCACTGGCCGACCTCGCCCTGACCAAGACCTCGCTCGACGAGTTCGTGGCCGGCGAGACCGGTCGCTACGAGCTCACCGTCACCAACGTCGGTCCCAACGAGGACCCGGCCGACATCACCGTGGTCGACACCCTGCCCACCGGCGTCACGTTCGTGAGCGGTGCCGGCGACGGCTGGACCTGTGCCGTTGTCGATCAGGTCGTCACCTGCACCTGGGCCGATGGTCCGCTCGTGGTCGCCGCCAGCACCTCGTTGGTCCTGACGGTCGCCTTCGACCCCTCGGCGCAACCCGGCGTCGAGAACGTCGCCACGGTGTCGTCACCGACGGCCGATCCCGACGAGGACAACGACACTGCGGCCGTCTCCGACGACGTCGCGCCGTCGGCCGACCTGTCGATCGCCAAGACGTCGGCCGGCAACGTCCTCCGGGGTGAGGACGTCGAGTGGAGCATCGTGGTGACCAACGCCGGCCCGTCCGACGACCCCGGTCCCATCACCGTCACCGACACCGTTCCCGACGCCTTCGAGATCGTGTCGGCCGCCGGCGAGGGCTGGGACTGCGCCATCGACGGTCAGGACATCACCTGCGTCCGCAGTGATGTGCTCATGCTCGGCGCGGCGCCGGCCATCACGGTCGTCGCCACGGCGGGCGAGGGCAGCGAAGGCACGGTGGAGAACTCGGCCTCGGTCAGCTCCGACACCATCGATCGCGACCCGACCAACGACACGTCCACCGACGAGGTCGAGGTCATCGCCGTGGTCGACCTCGGACTGGTCAAGGTGCTCGACGGCACCAGCATCGTGGCCGGTGGGTCGGCGACGTGGATCCTCACGGTCAGCAACCGCGGGCTGTCGCCTGCAGTCAACGTCGTGGTCGTGGACGACCTGCCGCCCGGACTGGGCTATGGCTCGGCGTCCGGCGACGGTTGGTCATGCACGTCGCTCGGGCAGACGGTGACGTGCCCGCTCGACGGTGACCTCGAGCCCGGTACATCGTCGACGCTCCGCCTCACGACGACCGTGAGCGCCGATCTCTCCGGCCCGATCGAGCAACGGGCCACCGTGAGCGCCGACGGCGTCGAGCTGGAGAGCACCGACAACGGCGACCTCGTACTGGCGTCGGTCACCCGACGCAGCACGCCGGGTGGCGCGTTGGCGAACACGGGCGCCGGCACCGGAGGTCCCGCGACCGTCGGCCTGGCGCTCCTGGGTCTCGGTGCGCTGCTCGTCGCGAGCAGCGAGCGGCTGCGCCGCCGGCGCCCGGCCGGTCGGTCGCACGCCTGAGTCTTCGACGGGCCTGACCGCGCGCGGTCAGGCCCGAGCGGACGGCCCTCAGGGGCCGAAGCGGTTCAGACGTCGAAGAAGATGCACTCGCCGGGGCATTCCTCGGCGGCTTCGATCGCGTCGTCGATCTTGTCGTCGGGGACGGCCGCGGTGCCGGTACCCATCTTCAGCGCCGGGGTGTCGCCGCCGCCGGGACCGAAGCGGTCGGCCCAGTCGGCTTCCTTGACGTAAGCGAGACCATCGTCGTCCATCTCGAAGAGCGACGGGCAGATCTCGACACAGATGCCATCTCCGGTGCACAGCTCCTGGTCGATCCAAACTTTCATCTGCCGTTCCTCCGGTCGGGTCGCCACGTCGGCGACGGATGTCGCACGACGGTACGGCAAAGGACGGCGCCGTTCCGAACCGGCGGGGGGTGTCAGCCGGTGTGGGCGACCAACACGTTGCAGCCGGCATGTTGGATGACCCGCTTGGCCACGCTGCCGAGGACGCGGCTCGCGCCCTGGGTCCGACGGTTGCCGACCACGATGAGGTCGGCGTCGACCGCCTCGGACACCTTGCACAGGGCGTCGGCGGCCGAGCCGACCGAGAGGTGCGTCTCGACGGTGATCGGCCGCCGGCCGAGGCGGCCGGCGATCGAGTCGAGCTCGGTCTGCACCGAGTTCATGTAGTCGCCCTGGTCGATCACGACCGTGGCCTCCATGCCTGCCGCCCCGACCGCCGGGTTGGCGCAGGCGCTCACGAGATGGAGCGTCGCCCCCGACAGCTCGGCCAGCTCGGCCGCTTGTTCGACCGCCTGGATCGACCGTTCCGCCAGATCCGTTCCGACCACGATGCACTTCATGGCAACCCCCCGTTTCGGTTCACGTGCGCACGACAGTACGGCGATTTGTCCCGGATTGTCGTCCGCTCGTGTGGAATCGCACGAGGTCTCAGTAGGGCGGCTCCGGGGGGTGGGTGACGCCGGTGCCGGCCACCCGCCAGCCCGGTGACCGGCGAGCGAACTCGTCGGGGTCGACGTCGTCGATCCGCTGCGACAGCATCCAGCGGTGGCCGAACGGGTCGAGCACGACGCAGGTCCGGTGGCCGTGGGCCTTGTCGGCCGGCCCGGCGACCGGGAACGCTCCGTAGCGCAGCGTCTGGCCGAAGAGCCCCTCGATGTCGGCGACGTCGAGGTGCAGGGTGACCCCGGTGCCCCCCAGGGTGCGTGGGCTGGTGACGTCGTGGTCCGGGAACTCATCGGAGAGCATGAAGCGGGCGGATCCGACGGTGAATTCGGCGTGGCCGATCGTGCCGTCGGCGGCCTCGACCCGCAGGGTCACCTCCGCACCGAACGCATCGACGTAGAACCGAAGGGCGGCGGCGCCGTCGTCGACGCAGAGGTACGGGGTCGCACCCGACACCTGGAAGTCGACCGGCCTCGTGGTGACGGGCTGCATGTGACGCTCGCTCGCCGCTGGCTCGACGGGCGTGTGGTCGCGCCCCCGTGACCCGGGTGCGATCCGGCGCGCCGCCTCGGCGACCATCGCTCGGACGTCGGGGGCCGTCTTCGCGACGCTCTCCGCCTGCGCGGTTGCCGCCTGCTCGCGCAACGTCCGTGCGAACCTCGGCTCAGGATGCACGGGCGGGGTGGGGTCGTGCAGCGCCTCGAACGGTGCGTCGATGTCCGAGGCGGCCCGGTCGTCGGAGCGGGTCTCATCGCTCATCGTTCTTGCTCCTCGTCGTCGGTGTATCGGCTGCGGAACGCCGCGCGTGCCCGGACGAGCAGCGATTCGGTGGCGTGGACGCTGCGTTCGAGCACGTGGGCGACGTCGGGCACGGCCAGGCCGTCGAGGTAGCGCAGCGTGAGCGCGGCGCGGTGATCGGCGGTCAGCGTCTCGAGCACCTGCTGGGCGCGGAGGCGGTCGATCGTGGCGCCCCAGGGATCCTCGGGTCCGTCGGTCTCGGCCTCGAGGCGATCTCGTCGGTCCTGATCGCGGTCACGCCGCCGCCAGTGGTCCACGAGCTTGTGACGCGCGATGCCGACCATCCACGCCACGGTCACCGTGTCGACGCGGCCGCGGCTGGCCGAGTCGATGGCGGCCACGACGGTCTCCGACGTGAGGTCCTCGGCGGTCGAGACGCTCCCGGTCCGGCGGAGGAGGTAGCCGTAGACCGATGGGAGCGCGTCGTCGTAGACCTGCCACAGATCCCGGATCGGGCTGCCAGGCAGCTGTGGGTCGGTGCTCACACGATGTCCATCGTTCGGGCGGCCCGTGCTCCGTCGCGGGTCGTTCAGTGGTCCATCGTTGCCGACCGAAGTCGCCGGCGTCTGCGGAAGTGGTCGTCGGCGTGACGAATTCGCGATGTGCTCAGATGGCGACCGTGAGCACCGCAGCGGGACCTTGTGCACTCGGCATCGACGTCGGCACCACCAACGTGAAGGCCACCATCGTCGACGCCGCCGGCGCCGTGCGCGCCTTCGCCAGCCGCAACCTGGTGGCCCTGACCGACGGCGACATCGCCGAGCTCGACGCCGAGGCCCAGTGGCAAGGGGTCGTCGACGCCGTGCGCGAGTGCGTCGCGGCCGCGCCCGCCTCGGCCTCCGAGATCGTCGCCGTCGGCGTCGACAGCCAGTACTCGTCCATCGTCCCGGTGCGGGCCGACGGCACGCCGGTGGCGATGATGCGTCTGTGGTCCGACCGGCGCGGCACCGAGCGCAGCTTCGCCATCCTCGAGCACGACGATGCCTTCATGGGCTTCATCGAGCGCCACGGGATCCCGCCGGTGGGCGGCGGGCTGAGCCTCGGCCACATCCTGCATCTGCAGCACGACTGCCCCGACGTCCACGCCGAGACCGCCGCCTACCTCGAGCCGATGGACTACCTCAACGCCCGGCTCACCGGCCGCATCGCGGCGAACCAGGCCACGCAGTTCATGAGCCAGCTCATCGACAACCGGTCACTCGGCCAGACGTCGTACGACGACGTGCTCGTCGGCTGGGCCGGCGTCGACACCTCGCGCCTGCCCGAGTTGCTGGCCCTCGACGAACCCATCGCACCGGTGAAGGCCGACGTCGCCGAGCTGCTCGGCATCCCCGACACCGCCGTCGTGTACGCCGCCGTCAACGACACCCAGGCCGGCTCGGTCGCGGCCGACTGTTACCGGCCGGGTCGGGCCGGGCTGTCCATCGGCACGACCTCGGTGCTGGTCGACTCCATCGCCACCAAGGAGGTCGACCTCGACCACGAGGTGCTGTCGTGCCCCAGCCCCTTCGACGACAGCTATCTGCTGTTCGCCGAGAACGGCTTGGGCGGCAAGCCGCTCGAGCACGTGCTCGAGAACGTCGTCGACACCGGCGGCTTCCACACGCTCGACGAGGTGCTGGCGACGGTGCCGGCGGGCAGCGGTGGGGTGCTGTTCCTGCCGTGGCTGCGCGGCTCGATGGCCCCGGCCAACGACGCCAACATGCGCGGCGGCTACGTGAACATGAGCCTCGACACCGACAAGCGATCACTCGTCCGGGCCACGTGCGAGGGCGTCGCGCACAACCTCGCCTGGTTGCTCCCCCATGCCGAAGCCCTCACCGGCAACTGGGTCGAGGAGATCGTGTTCTTCGGTGGCGCGGCCCGCTCGGCCGGGTGGGCGCAGATCGTGGCCGACGTGCTCGACCGTCCGGTGATGCGGCCCGACGAGCCGGCCGTGGCCATCGCCCGTGCCACCGCGCTGCTGGCGCTCCATCGCCACGGCTCGCTGACCCGGGCCGAGCTGTCCGAGCGAGCGTCCGCCGGCGATCCGGTCCATCCCATCGCCGCCCACCACGACGTCTACGCCGCCCACCAGCCGCAGTTCGAAGCGGTCTTCGAGGCGCTCCGCCCCATCAGCCAAGCCCTGAACGGGTGAGCGCTCCGCCGAGGCACCCCGTCCATTCCGGCGCTGTCCACCACGACGTCGTCGTGGTCAGCAACGCCGGAATACTGGCGGTGGCCGCGGTGCGCATTCCGGCGTCGGTCGCCACGACCTCGTCGTGGCCAGCAACGCCGGAACCAGACAGCCCGAGGAGCAGACCATGACCGACAACGTGTTCGACGAGAAGGCCAAGACCTGGGACGACGACCCGGCGAAGGTCGAGCGGGCGCAGATCGTGGCCCAGCAACTGCGAGAGGCGCTTCCCCTCGCCGCCGACACCCGTGTCCTCGAGTACGGCGCCGGCACCGGCCTGGTCTCGCAGTTCCTGCACGGGTCCGTCGGTCCGATCAACATGGCCGACACCTCAGCCGGCATGCGTGAGGTCATGGAGGGCAAGGTCGCCGCCGGCGTGATCCCCGAGGCTCGGGTCTGGGACCTCGAGCTCGGTGCCGGCCCGACGGCCCTCGACGAGCGCTTCGATCTCGTCGTCACCGTGCTGACGCTCCACCACGTCCATGCACTCGACACGGTGCTGGCCAACATGGCCACGCTCGTCGAGGCCGGCGGCCACCTCGCCGTCGTCGACCTCGACGAGGAGGACGGCTCGTTCCACGCCGACGGCTTCGACGGCCACCACGGCTTCGACCACGGTCGCTTGGCCGCGGCCCTCGGGCGGGCCGGGTTCACCGACATCGGGTTCCGGCCCTGCCATCACATCGTCCGCGACGGCCACACCTACCCGATGTTCCTGGCCACGGCAGTCCGCCCGTAGGTCGACACCAGCACGCAGCACCTGACGGCTGGGAGAATGCGGCGCATGAGCAGTCTTCTGCCCCTCCCGCCCCAGCCAGCCGGCGTCCCGTTCCCCACCGAGCAGTGGCCGACGGCCCACCTCGATCCGCGCGTCGATGCGGCGGCCCTCGAGAAGCTCCTCGACCGGGCGTTCCAGCAGCCCGAACCCGACGACCTCGAACGCACGCATGCCGTCGTCATCGTGCAGGGTGGAGCGGTCGTGGCCGAGCGGTACGCATCCGACGCGCAGCCGGACCACGCGTTCGCCTCGTGGTCGATGGCCAAGAGCATCACCCAGGCCCTGGTGGGCATCCTCGTCCGCCAGGGTCGCCTCGACATCTCCCAGCCGATCCCGGTGGCCGAATGGCCCGAGGGCGACCCGCGTCGCGCCATCACCATCGACCAGATGCTGCGGATGGTCGACGGGCTGCGATTCCGCGAGGCCGAGCACATCGGTGGCGGCTCGGTGCGGTACTGGCCGGCGGATGAGTCCGACGTCATCCCGATGCTGTTCGGCGAAGGTCGCGACGACGTCGCCGCGTTCGCCGCGACGCTGCCGAAGGTCGCCGAGCCCGAGGAGCGCTGGAACTACAACAGCGGCGCCTCGAACCTGCTGGCCCGACTGGTGAGCGAGACCGTGGGTGGTGGCCGCGACGGCATGGAGGCCTTCATGCAGGACGAGCTGTTCGGTCCGCTCGGCATGACGACTGCGGCGCCGGTCTTCGACGCGTCCGGCAACTTCGTCGGCTCGGCGTACTGCCCGTGCAGCGCCCGCGACTTCGCCCGCTTCGCCACCCTCTACCTGCGCGACGGCGTGTGGGACGGCACGCGGATCCTGCCCGAGGGCTGGGTCGACTACGCCCGCACCGGCAGCCCGCAGTCCGAGGGCACGTACGGCGCCCACTTCTGGGTCATCCCGGGGAGCCTGGGGCTGTTCAGCTGCCAGGGGGCCTTCGGCCAGCGGATCATGATCAGTCCCGCGCTCGACCTCGTGGTCGTGCGCCTCGGCAACACCGCGGCCGAGAAGGTCGGGTCGGTGGTGGAGTACTGCCGCGACCTGGTCGACGTGTTCCGCCCGACCCGCGGCTGACGCATGCTCACGATCGTCCTCGGTGCCCCCGGATCGGGCAAGACGTCCGTCGTGGGGCCGGTGCGGTCGTTGCTGCCTGATCATGCGGTCCTCGACTGGGATGACCACTTCGCGGCGGTCGCGTCGCTGGTCGGCCGTGATGTCCGTCGTTCGCCCGACCTGTGGGCGCCCTACGCGGAGCTGATCCGCTCGATCGTGACCGGTCTCGGTGAGCTCCCGATCGTGCTGTTCACCGTCTGCACGCCCGACGAGTTGTCTGGCTGGCCGCAGGGTCGATGGCTCCTCCTCGACTGTGACGATGCGGAGCGCCGCCGACGTCTCGCTGCCCGCTCGACCGCGGAGGTGACGGAGTCACTGGGCGATGCCGCGGCCTACCGCTCGCTTGACATGCCAGTCGTGGACACGACCGGTCGAACGGTGGAGTCGGTCGCAGAACTGGTCGCCGACTTCTGCCGCGCACTCGGGTGAACTGCCCAGCGTCGCCTCACCCGACGGACGTTTCACCGATGTCGGTCACCAGCAGGTCCATGAGCAAGCCATCGCTCCACCGACCGTCGGCCTGTCGCTCGTACTCGCGCATCACGCCGACGGGCTGGAAGCCGACCTTCGAGTAGCACCGGATGGCGGGAGCGTTGTCGGCGGCGGGGTCGATGGTGAGGCGGTGGTGGCGTCGTTCCTCGAACAGGTACTGCACCAGCGTGCGGATGGCGTCGACGCCGTGGCCTCGGCCATGGACGGCGGGATCGAGATAGATGTCGAGCGACGCCTGCCGGTAGTCGGGGTCCTCCTCCTCGCTGAACTGGATCAAGCCGATGATGTCGCCGTCCGCCTCGATGGTCAGCATGACGATGCCGTCGTCTTCGAGCGACTCGTCGAACTCGGCCTCGAGGTCGACGCCTCGCCAGCGGGCCCGGACCTCGTCGGTGGCGCGGATGGTGCACAGCGCACCCCGGTCGGCCTCGACCGTGGACCGGAGCCGAACGGCGGATCCCTGCAGCTCGATCGATGCGCTCATGACCTCGATGATGGCCGATCGCCCTTCCGGGCGTTGGTCTCCCGCGTCGAGCGGTCGGCGCACCTCGAGGCCGGCCGGATCGCATTCCGGCGCTGTTGGCCACGACGGCGTCGTGGTGATCGACGCCGGTTCGGCATGGGTCCGGCTGAGGAGCGCTCCGGCGCCGTCGGCCACGGCGTCGTCGTGGTGAGCGACGCCGGAACGAGGGACTTCGGGATCAGGAGTCGGCCAGCACCGCCGCGAGGGTGCGCTCGCCGAGGCGGCGATACGGCGGGTTGTCGGCCGACGTCGCCACCAGCGCGACCCCGATGCACAGCGCCCAGCCCCGTCCCCGGCGCCAGGTGTTGTCGTCGACGGCGACCGTCGAGCGGAACGCGTCGAGCGCCGCGTC
>JBFJNI010000053.1:0-24758 GCA_041618235.1 Acidimicrobiales bacterium | reverse complement strand
TGAGCGATCCGGCGGGATACCTCGAACGGCTCGCGGGCGCCACCGACGGCGTGTGGACCGTGGTCGAGAAGATCCTCGAGCCGGGTGAGGAACTTCCCCAGACATGGCCGGTGGCCGGCACCACCGGGTACGACTTCGTCCACGTCGTCGGCGGCCTCCTGCGGGCACCCGCCGGCGTGGCGACGCTCACCGACTGGTGGCAGGACAACGTCGATGCCTCGACGTGGGACGAGGTCGTCGTCGACGCCAAGCACGAGATCGTCACCACCGTGCTCTCGGCCGACGTCGCCCGCCTCGCCGATGTCGGCGTGCGTCTCTGCGAGCGTCACCGCCGCCACCGCGACCACACCCGCCACGACGTCACCGAGGCCGTCCGAGCGCTCCTCATCGCCTTCCCCGTGTACCGCACCTACGTCATCGACGGTGTGGTGTCGGCGCGCGACCGAGCGGTCATCGAGATCGTGCTCGCGCGGGCACGAGCGGGCTCCACCGAGGTCGACGACGACCTGTTCGACTTCCTCGGCGAGGTCCTCGTGGGCGATCACGCCGGCCAACCCGTCGCCGACGAGTTCGTCCGTCGGTTCCAGCAGCTCACCGGGCCGGCGATGGCCAAGTCGGTCGAGGACACCGCGTTCTACCGGTACCTCCCGGTGCCGCCGGCGAACGAGGTCGGCGGCGACCCCGGCCGGCCGACGACGTCGATCGCCGCGTTCCACGACCACAACGTCCGCGTGCACGACGAGTGGCCCACCACCATGACGACGCTGTCGACCCACGACACCAAGCGCAGCGCCGACGTCCGAGCCCGGCTCGATGCGTGCACCGAGCTGGCCGACCGCTGGTGCGCCTTCCTCGAGCGCTGGACCACCTGGTGCCAGGACCACTGGGACGTCGAACCCGATCCGGCGACCAGCTCGCTGGTCGTCCACACCGCCGTCGGCGCGTGGCCGATCGACGGCGACCGCCTGCGCGGCTACATCGAGAAGGCGACGAAGGAGGCCAAGCGGCGGACGAGCTGGACCGACCCCGACCCGGCCTACGACGCCGCTGCCGCGCTCCTCGTCGATCGGCTGCTCGACGAAGAGTCGTTCGTCGCCGACGTCGAGGACCTGCTCGAGGAGCTGCTCCGGCCGGGACGCGTCGGCGCGCTCGTCCAGCAGCTCCTGCAGCTCACCAGCCCGGGTGTGCCCGACGTGTACCAGGGCAACGAGCTGTGGGACCTGAGCCTCGTCGACCCCGACAACCGTCGTCCGGTCGATCACGACCTGCGGGCCGGCCTCCTCCGCCGGCTTCGTCGGTCCGACGGGCCGACCAGGCCGGTCGAGGACGACGATGTCGGCGTCCACAAGCTGTGGCTCACGCACGTCGCGCTCGATCTCCGTCGTCGTCGTCCGGGCGCATTCGGAGCCGGTGACGCCGGTGCCTACCGCCCCATCGACATCGGCGACGACGCCGTCGCCTTCGTACGCGGTGACGCGGTGGTCGTGGCCGCCACCGTGCGGCCCGCCACCGGTCCGGCGTTCACGGTTCCGTTGCCCGACGGTCGATGGGTCGAGCTGCTCTCCGGCGAGGAGCATCGCGGGGCGGTCGACGTCGAAACGATCGCGCTGCTCGAGCGCGTGGGCGACTGAGGGCGGCATGGAGTTCACCGTCTGGGCACCGACGGCCACCGACGTGGTGGTCGAGGTCGATGGCACGCGCCACGACCTCGTGCCGGTCGCGGCGGCCGACGACGGTTCGGCGGGCGGGTGGTGGACCGCCGAGGTGATCGCCGCGGGGCCCGGCAGCCGGTACTGGTTCTCGGTCGACGGCGGCCCGTTCCGTCCCGATCCCCGGAGCCCCTCGCAACCCGATGGCGTGGACGGCCCGTCCGAGGTCGTCGACCACGCCGCGTTCGAGTGGACCGACCGGCACTGGACCGGCTTCGACCTGGCGAGCGCCGTCATCGAGGAGATCCACATCGGCACGTTCTCGGAGGCCGGCACGTTCGACGGCGCCATCGAGCACCTCGATGCGCTGGCCGACCTCGGCATCGATGCCGTCGAGGTGCTGCCCGTCGCCGAGTTCTCCGGCAACCGCGGCTGGGGGTACGACGGCGTCGACCTGTTCGCGCCGCACCACGCCTACGGCGGCCCGGTCGGGTTCTCCCGCTTCGTCGACGCCTGCCATGCCCGGGGGCTCGGCGTCGTGCTCGACGTCGTCTACAACCACCTCGGCCCCGCGGGCAACCATCTCGCCACCTTCGGCCCGTACTTCAGCGACCGCCACGTCACGAACTGGGGTGAGGGGGTCAACGTCGACGGCCCGCACAGCGACGAGGTGCGTCGCTGGATCATCGACAACGCCCGCCACTGGTTCGTGGACCACCACGTCGACGGCCTGCGCCTCGATGCGGTGCACGCCATCGCCGACGACTCCGCGGTCCACGTGCTCGAGGAGCTCGGGCAGGCCACTCGTGCGCTCGAGGTGACGCTCGGCCGCCGGCTGTGGCTGATCGCGGAGTCCGATCGCAACGACCCCCGCTACGTCCGGGCCGTCGCCGGCGGTGGCCTGGGTCTCGACTCGGCGTGGGCCGACGAATGGCACCACGCCCTGCACGCGGTCCTCACCGGTGAGACCGACGGCTACTACGAGGACTTCGGAACGCTCGACGACCTGGCGGTCGGGCTGGGCCAGGCGTGGGTGTACGCCGGCCGGTACTCGCGCCACCGTCGGCGCCACCACGGCCGCTCGCCAGAGGGACTCGCCGGCCGGAACTTCGTGGTTTCGGCGCAGAACCACGACCAGATCGGCAACCGGGCCACCGGCGAGCGGTTGTCACACCTCGTGTCTCCCGGACGCCAGCGGATCGCCGCGGCGCTCCTGCTCACCAGCCCGTTCGTCCCGATGCTGTTCCAGGGCGAGTCGTGGGGCGCGTCGACCCCGTTCCTCTACTTCACCGACCACCAGGACCCCGAGCTCGGGCGGGCGGTCACCGAAGGCCGGCGGCAGGAGTTCGCAGCGTTCGCGTGGGATGCCGCCGCCGTCCCCGATCCGCAGTCCTCCGACACCTTCAGCCGATCACTCCTGCGATGGGAGGAACGCGACGAAGCCCCCCACTCCGCACTGCTCGCCTGGCATCGGGCGCTGATCGCCCTCCGGCGTGAGGTCCCGAGCCTCACCGCCGGTCGGTGGCAGGACGTCGTCGTCGAGGTCGTCGAGACCTCCCGCCTGGTGCGATTCCACAACGGCCCGGTCCACGTCGTGGCCAACCTCGGAGCCGAAGCGGTCGAGGTCGACGTGATCGGGGAGGTCGTGGTGCAGCACGGCACGACGTCCCACGGGCCCACCGCCCAGCTCGATCCCGACGGTTGCGTCGTGTCGCATCAGGGAGCCCGGTAGAGGTCGTCGCCTCGTTCGCCCTCAGGTCGGGCACATTCGTGCCGATAGAGGTCCTTGGACGAAGAAGAGACGACACGAACGGACAGATGGTGGAAGACGCCGATTCGAGGGCGACCCCGGTGAGATCGCCGGGGCGCGGGCGCGGACGCATGCAATTGAGCATCGCCGTCTCCTCCATCGCGGCCGTCGGCGTGGTCCATGCCTTCCGGTCCCCGGGGCCGCTCCAGCTCGCGGCCGCCGTCGCCGTCGTCGCCATCGCCGGCGGCGGTGCGATCCAGCGCTTCCGCGACGGTGCCGCCAGCCACATCAGTCTGTCGGTGGGCATCGTCCTGCTGTCGCTCTCCGACGGCGGCCTCGTGCCCCTGACGGACTCCGGCGGGCCGGTGCGCATCGTGGTCGCCGTCCTCGCGTATCCGTTCCTCGCGCACGTGCTGCTCCAGCACGTCAGCCGCCATCACCTCATCCGGGCGTCCGACCTCCTCGTCGATGCCGTGCTCATCGGTGCTGCCACGACGGTCCTGTTCCAGGCCAGCTTCATGCGGTCCGTGGAACAGGGCAGCACCGTGGCGGTGGCGGCCCCGTCACTGCTCATCGGCCTCGACATCGCGCTGGTCGTCATGGCCGCCCGATCCCTCTCGACGCAGTCGGCGCGCCGGGGTGCACTTCCCGTCGCCACCGCGGCGGCCGCCGTCCTCGCCGTCGCCCACGCACTGTCGGCGATGAGCGTCGTCGACGGCGTGAGCGCCCCGACGGCGACCACGCTGCTGGCCGCCGCGGGGGTCCTGCTGCTCAGCGTCTCTGCGTTCCTCGCCGCGAATGCCGCGTCCCGCACGCTGGTCGCCACCGAGCCGCCGCTGTTCTCGGTGGCCCACGCCGGGGTCCTCGTGATCTCGGTCCTGGCGTCGCCGGTGCTGCTGGCTGCCGAGGTGCTCCGCGATGTCTCGATCTCGACCAGCGTCGCCGTCGGCTCGGTGCTCAGCGCCGCCGTCCTCGGCGGGCACGTGGTCGGGCTGCTGCGAGAGCGGGCCACGTCCGAGCACCAGGCCACCCACGATGCACTCACGGGCCTGCCCAACCGACTGCTCTTCGTCGATCGGCTCGAGCGGGCCGTGGCCCACGCCGAGCGCAACAACAGCCCGGTCGGCGTCCTCTATCTCGACCTCGATCGGTTCAAGGACATCAACGACACGTTCGGCCACTCGGCGGGCGACCTGGTCCTGCAGGAGACCGCCCGCCGCCTCGAGGCTGCGAGCCGCAAGGAGGACACGGTCGCCCGCCTCGCCGGCGACGAGTTCGCCATCCTGCTGCCGCACGTCCGGGTCGCGGACGACGTCGTCATGGTGGCGAACCGCATCCTGCGATCCGTGACCGAGCCGCTGACCATCGCCGGCCAACGGGTCCGCGGCGCAGGCTCGGTCGGGGTGGCGGTGTTCCCGCAGGACGGCATGACACCGGCCGAGCTGCTGGCCGCCGCGGACGCGGCGATGTACGTGGCCAAGGAGCGCGGCGGTGACGTCGTCGAGCTCTTCAGCACCGAGCTGGCGGCCAGCGCGGTGACCCGACTCGAGACCGAGACCGAGCTGCACGATGCCATCGAGGGCGGCGGGCTCGAGCTGCACTACCAGCCGATCGTCGACGTGCGCACGGGCCGGACCTGTGGCGCCGAGGCGCTCATCCGCTGGCATCATCCGGAGCGCGGATTCCTGGCGCCGGGTTCGTTCATCCCGATCGCCGAGCAGTCGGAGCTGATCGTCGAGATCGGTGAGTGGGTCATCCTCGATGCCTGTCGCGAACTCGCTCGTTGGGCCGACCTGGGCCACAACGATCGGTTCGTCACGGTCAACGTCAGCTCACGCCACTTCCGTCACGACCTCGTCTCGACCGTGACCGCGGCCCTGCGCTCGACGGGCGCCGATCCACGCCGCCTCATGATCGAGCTCACGGAGAGCACGGCGGTCGACGACCTCGAGCGGGTGGCGTCGAGCCTGCGCGAGCTCCGCAAGCTGGGTGTGCGGGCGGCCATCGACGACTTCGGCACCGGCTACTGCGGCCTCCAGTACCTCGGCGACCTGCCGGTCAACACCCTCAAGATCGACCGCTCGTTCGTCCAGGCGATGACGCCGCGATCGGCAGCCATCGTGGCCGCCACCATCGCGATGGGCCGAAGCCTCGGGATGTCGATCGTCGCCGAGGGCGTCGAGACCGCCGAGCAGCGCAAGTTCCTCGAAGCCCACGGCTGCGATCGCCTCCAGGGCTACTTCCTGGGGAGGCCGGCGCCGGTGGCCGACCTGCTCGAGCGGTTCGAGACCGAGGGCCCGTTCCGCCCGGACGAGAGCACGCCACTGGTGACCTTCGATCTCCCGATGGAAGACGAGGCGACCGACGACGGTCAGTCCGTGGAATCGGTGGTCTGAGCGCCCAGCGGACGGCAGCGGGCCGCGCCGTCAATCGGCGAGCAGGTCGCCGTATCCGTCGTGGACCTCGATGAACTCCCGGACGAACCAGCACGACGGGACCACGCGGAGCCCACGAGCTCGGACGTCGTCGAGTGCCCCGCGCACCAACACGGTGCCCAGACCGTGCCCGCGGACGCTCGGCGCGGTCTCGGTGTGGAACAGGTCGAGGACGTCGCCGCTGCGCCGGTAGTCGATGACGCCGATCGGTTCGCCCGAGCGGGTCAGCTGGTACCGGGCGGCTTCTTCGTCGTGGGCGACGTCGAGGCTGGTCTGGGAGATCGAGTCCATGTGGCGTGCCCTACCCGGGGATGGTGCGGTGGAGACGCCGGCCGCTCTCGGCGGCGGGCGAAGTCGCCCCAGGCTACGGGCGGGCGGGCCCGGAGCGGCGCCGAGGGGATCTGAGGGTTCTGTCATGTTTGTGGCGATATGTCATGCTTGTCGCTTCGAGACGACGGAGGAGCGGTCATGCAGGGGTTGCGTACGCGGGCGATTGCGCTCGCACTCGTGTTGGCGATGGTGCTGGCGGCGTGCGGAGGCGGCGGCGACGCCGAGACCGAAGCCGGCGGCGACGCCGGTGACGGCGGCAAGACCGACACGTCCGAGCCCGTCGAGGGCGAGGGCGGCGACGCCGCCGAGTCCGACGGTGCCGCGCCCGACGACGCAGCCACCGATCCAGGCGAAGGCGCCGCCCCGGCGCCCGATCCCGCCACCGAGGGCGGTGCCGAGGCCGGGGGCGGAGGCGCCCCTGCCGCGCCGCCGGCGTCGACTCCCGGCGCTGCACCGAGTCCCGCTGCGGCGGCCGCACCGACCAACGCCACCGCGCTCGCACGCGTGCTCCGGGTCGAGGACCTGCCGAAGGGCTATCAGAAGGCCGATGAGTCGGTCGGCGAGAACGACGAGGACGGCGACTTCGAGGAAGCATTCCGGAAGTGCATGGGCGTCGCCGGCGCCGATGCGAACGCGATCGGCACGCCCGCCGGGCAGGCCAGCCGCACCTTCAGCGACGGTCCGCCGAACCCGCAGAACCCCGAGGGCATCACCAGCGGGGTGCTCGGCTTCGGTGACGCGGCGGCGCCCGAGCGGATGGTCGTCGAGCTGGGGAAGCTGTTCGCCAGCGAGCCCGGCCGGAAGTGCATCGCCGAGGAGATCCGCAAGGTCATCGACGCCCAGGTCAAGACGATGTCGCCCACGGCCACCACGGCAGTCGAGGCCAAGCAGATCAGCGCCTACTCGGCCGGCGGCGGCATCGCCCAGCTCCAGCTGAAGGTCACCGTCGACTTCGGCGCACAGAAGTTCGTCTTCTACTCCGACCTCGTGGTCGTGCGGGCGAACATCTACGCGGCGATGGTGGGCTTCACCAACTCGAACACGCCGTTCGATGTGAAGGTCGGCCAGCCCATCCTCGACAAGGCCGTCGCCCGGATCGCGAGCTGAGCACTCGGCCCCGGTTCGGTCCGTCGGGGTCGAGCCGGTGATCGGGTTCAGCGGGTGCTGGGTGTGGCCCGGCCCCTCGTGGGGTCCCAGGCCTCCGGCCGCGGGTAGCCGCGTCGCAGCCAGAGGGGAGCTCGGAACGGGCGCCAGTCGTCCTCGGGCTGCGCGAGCCGGTCGAGCACCGCGTAGGCAACCGACGGGTTGAAGCCGAGTCCGCTGTGGCTGCCGCGCACCTCGATGTTCTCGCGCTGTGGACCATCGGTCTCGATGCACTGCCACCAGTGCACGACGCCGTCGGTGCGCGTGTAGATGGCGGTGGTCGGCACCGGGAACGGGTCGCGTTCGTCCTCGGGTTCGCGGTCGGCCATCGTGCCGTCGTGGAAGCGCTCGAGCGAGTCCCACAGCGCGCTCGCCGCGCTGCGGTCGCCGGGGTTCATGCGGAACGGGCTGCCCAGGGTGACGACCTGACGCACGGCATCGGGCGCCGCGCGGGCCAGCTCCCGAGCGAACACGCCACCCAGGCTCCAGCCGATGAGGCTGACCTTGCGGCCATGGCGCTGGTGGACCTGGTCGAATCGCTCGAGCATGCCCTCTACCACACCGGGCGTCGGACCGAGGTTGCGTCCCAGTCCCCAGCCGTGCGTCCAGTAGCCCTGGGCCCGGAGCAGGCTCCGCAGCGGCCTGGTGGAACGGTCGTCGGCGGTGAAGCCGGGGAGCACCAGGACCGGGTGGCGATCGCCGCGACCAGCGAGGCGGAGCAACGGCGATGCGGCGCCGAGTGCACCGATCTCGAAGAGCGCGCGCCCCTCGAGCATGGTGAGGGCGGGCGATGGTGCGTTCGAGGTGGGGCTCATGATGTGGTCGCCTCCGTGGGTCTGCTCTGGCTCAGAGCCGGTCGGATGGGTAGCCGGCGTAGGACTGCTTGAAGACGCCGGAATGGAGCACGACCCGCGCGACGAGGTCACCCGACTCGGGATCGGTGACGCCGGTGCGGACCCAGTTGGACTCGGTGCGCCGGCTCTGCCCCAGACCGACGACCTCGCGTTCGAGCACGTACTCGTGGCCGACGAAGAGCGGACCGGCGACGAGCTCGATCTCGAGGTCGAGGAACAGGCCGACCGACGGGCCCCGCACGTGGAAGTCGGTGCCGACCTTCTGGGTCAGGACGCTGATCATCTCGATGGGCAGGATCGGCCGACCCCACGGGTTGTCGTCCGACGAGTACCAGGGCGACGACTCGGTGATGCCGTCGAGCTTCTGGCGGAGGGAGAACGGGTAGAGGTCGCCGTTCGGCGTGTCCATGTCGACCGACACCGTGGCCGGCGCGCTGCTGCGCTGACCGACCTCCATCTGGTCGAGGATGAACAGCTCGCCCGGGTCGCCGAGTGCGGCTCGACGTTGGTCGAGCTCGGAGGAGAAGTCGGGGTCGACGGACGCGGTGCCGGTCAGCACCGGGGTGCCGTCGGTCTTTATGGCCTCGATCCATCCGGCGCCGCCGCCGGCGGTGCGCAGACTGGCGACGACCTCCTCGCCTTCGACGACCATGTTCTTGAAGTGGGCGCTGATGCAGCCGGTCTCGAACCAGCGCTGTCCCCAGCGGGCGAAGGCCAGCGGATCGAACTGCGAGAAGTGCGTCGGCCCCTCGATGGGCGCACCCGACAAGCCGAGGTCCCCGGCGATCTCGCCGTCGTGGACGCTGGCGTGACCGCCGTAGCTCTGATCGGCCAGCATCTGGCGCGGCTGGCGCGCCGGACCGGTCGAGATGATCGTCGTGTCGAAGGTCATGGCTTCCCCCTGGACCGATCCACTCGGCGGCCGATCGCTCGAGCGAACCTAGCCAGCGGTCAGCTGCGGTGCGCGGTCGACGTCCGGAGCGCCGGCGTCGACCGAGCGTGCGTCGCGCCGGACGGGTTCAGCCGAGATCGGCCGTGCTGACGACCTCCCCCTTGCGGACGAAGGCGATGGTGACCGGTCCGTCGGTGGCGATGCCGGAGACGTCCGGGTTCTCGGCCAGGCCGGCTCGATCGAGGTCGATCGTCAGGCGGCGGACGTTGACGAGCGAGCCGGTGAGCTCGTTGGTGCTGGCGTGCGCGGTGGGCACCCGTCGGACCTCGTTGCGGACGTACGGACCGATGTTCGAGATGCCGGGCTGGGCGGTGGTCCGCGTGCCGACGGCCGAGCCCCTGGCGACTCCGCCGCTCGTCAGGTCGAGCTCCGCAGTGGCGTCGCCGGCGGTCTCGCGCAGCTCGACGTCGTCGATCCAGTAACCACCGCGCAGGTCGGCGCCGACCTCACCGGCGAGCTCGAACAGGAGCCGCTCGATGGTCTCGGCCCGTCCGCCCGCGCCCTCGATCCAGGTGGAGGGTCGGATGTCGAGCGTCACCCGTCGCGGCGTGGTGACCCGGCGCTCGTGCTGGGCGAGCCAGGCGGCTTCCTCCTGCCAGCCGTCGGCGTAGGCGAAGCTGAGGTGGTCGTGCCCGGGGAAGAGGTTGAACTGGTACTCGTGGCCGAGGTCGTCGTATCGCTGGGCATGGTGGGCCACACCCGACACCGGGACCAGTTCGTCGTTGGTCCCGTGCTTCATCGAGGTGGGCACGTGCAGGGTGGACTCGACCTGGTGATAGGTGTTGTCCGGCCGGTCCTGACGCCCATTGGCCTCGGGTGGGAGCGGGTGGGCCCAGATGCCGTTGGTCATGGGTCCGACCACCACGGCGGCGGACGCGAAGGCGTCCGGCATCATCGTGGTGAGGCGGTAGGTGCCGTAGCCGCCCATCGAGTAGCCGCCCGAGTACACACGCTCCGGGTCGATGGTGAAGCGGCGCTTGACGTCGGACCAGACCTCGAGGGTGTCGACGAGCCCTTCGGCCTCGTACCAGCCGTCGGGCCCTCGCCCGAGGGGCGTCGCGACGACCGCGCCGAGGTCGTCGCCGAGCTGCTCGTAGTACGTGGCGTACGTCGCACCGGTGGACGAGCCACCGCGGTATTGGTTGTGCGACGAGTTGAGGCTGTGCATCGAAAGGTAGAACGGCGTCGGTGTGCGGGGGTCGTGGCCGGCGGGCACCCAGACGGCATATGGCTGGTGGCGACCGAGGTACTGGGGGAAGCGGTCGGTGATGCCCTCACCCAGCTCCTGGCGGCTGGTGAGGATGGCGACGTGGTAGCCCTCGGAGAGCTCGAAGACCGGCCCCCGCTTCTTGCGCAGCGCGGCGAGGTCGATGTCGACCGCGAAGCGCGAGAGGTCGCCGGAGGCGAGTGCGGCCGACTGGGCGTCTTCGTTCCAGGGGGCCCCTCGACCCTCGATCTGTGCGGTGTTGAAGGCCAGGTCGAACAGTCGACCGGCGATGTCGCCGCCGGTGGCCGGGCCACCCGTGGTGAACTCGTTCGGGTAGAGGCGAGCCGTTCCGGTCGTGCCCTCCATGAGCCCGCCGGCGCCGTCGTGCAGGCCGGCGCCGACCAGCAGCGACAGGCGGTCGTTCTTGCCGCCGGGAAGGGAGAACTCGATGGTGTTGGCGTCGAGGTCGATGATCACGTCGTCGTCGAGCACGGTCACGGTCCGCTCGTTGCCGTCGGCGGCCACGTACAGCGCGGGCACGGCTGGATCGACCAGCGTCGACAGCATCACCCGGACGGCGACGCGCTCGCCTCTGGCCCGCAGTCGCACCTCGACGATGTCGGCGGCGTTGTCGCGGTACCGATCGCCGTCGGGGTAGCGGTGGTCACCGGTGGTGCCCACGAGGCTGATCACGTTGGGCTGTCCGCAGGAGCACGTGTTCGCGCCGTAGTCGTCGTAGACGAAGTCCTGATGGATCCACTCGTGCCGGTCGGACGTCGCGGTGCCGCCCCATCCGGTGGCCGTGCCCTTCCAGTCGACGGCGTCGACCTGGTGGTCGGCCGAGGCTGCCGGAATCGCCAGCCCCAGCGGCACGGCGGCGAGTGAGAGGGCGATCGCGAGGGCGCGGCGGTGGGCCATGGCGCCCACTTCGCCCCCTTTGCGCCGATCTCCTGCCCGTTGATGACGCAGAAGTGTCCGCGGCCGGTGGGCCGCAGACGGTGTCGATCAGTTGACCGAGCGCTCCTGGCCTTCCCAGTAGGGCGCTCGGAGCTCACGCTTGAGGACCTTCATCGCGCCGGACAGCGGCAGCGGTTCGGCCCGGAACTCCACCGACTTGGGGCACTTGTACCCGGCGATGTGCTCCTTGGCGAAGTCCTTGATCTCGTCCTCGGTGGCCGAAGCACCGCCGTGCAGCACCACCACGGCATGGACCTGCTCGCCCCAGGTCTCGTGCGGGATCCCGATGACGGCGACCTGGGCGACGGCGGGGTGGCGGGAGATGGCGCTCTCGACCTCGGCCGAGTACACGTTCTCGCCGCCCGTGACGATCATGTCCTTCACCCGGTCGACCAGGAAGAGGTAGCCGCCGTCGTCGAGGTAGCCGGCGTCGCCGGTGTGATACCAGCCGTCACGGAACACCTCCTCGGTGGCGTCGGGCTTGTTCCAGTACTCGGTCATGAAGTTGCCGGCGCGGGCACAGACCTCACCGGTCTCGCCCTGGGGCAGCACGTTGCCCTCTTCGTCCTGGATCGACAGCACGACGCCCGCCACCTGCCGCCCGGCCGAGCGAAGCCGTGGACCGCCGGCACGGTGGTCGTCCGCGTCGAGCCAGGTGAGCAGTGACGACGACTCGGTCATGCCGTAGCCCTGGGTGATGTCGAGGTCGGGGTAGTGGGCCTGGAGGCGGTCGAGGATGGCCGACGGCATCGGCGAGGCGCCGTAGGTGAGCGACGTCAGCGAGGCCAGGCGCTCGGGCTCGAACTCGGGATGGTCGAGCATCATGCCGATCATCGTCGGCACCATCATCGTCTGGGTGACCTTCTCGGTCTCGATGAGCCCCATGGCCGCGCCCGGGTCGAACAGCGGCATGTAGACGGTGGTTCCGCCGGACGCCGGGGTACCCATGATCCCGCCCATCGAGGCGGCGTGGAACATCGGGGTCTGGTGCAGATACGTGCTGTTGCGGTCGAATCGCATGACCATGCCGATGTGATAGAGGTTCAGCACCTCGGCGCGGTGCTCGAGCAGCACACCCTTGGGGAGGCCGGTGGTGCCGCCCGTGTACATCAGGAGCGCGGGGTCGGTCTCCTCGGGCTCCGGGGGGATGACCGGCTCGCCTGCGGCCAGCAGGTCGTCGTACTTCAGGTCGTGGGGGACATCGGCGTCGCCGATGAGCACGACATGGCGCACCGGGCTCGGCTCGTCGTTGGTGGCGAGGGCATTGGCGAGGTGCTGGGCGAACATGATGTCGACGAACACGACCTCGGTGCCCGAGTCGCGCAGGATGTAGTCGAGCTCACGGCCGGCGAGGCGGAGGTTGAGCGGGTTGATCACGCCGGCCCCGAGGAACGCGGCGTGGTAGAGCTCGAGGAACTCCTGCGAGTTGGTGGCCATCACGGCGAAGCGGTCGGTCGGTTCGACACCGAGCTGGTGCTTCAACGCATGGGCGAGCCGCAGGACGCGGTCACCGTGTTCGGCGTACGTCCGGCGGTTGGCGCCGTCGATGAAGCCGACCTTGTCGGCGTAGGTGTCGACCGCAGGCAGCAGCAGACGGTGGTAGACGAGTTCCTTCATCGGTGTGTCCCCTCGTTCGGGGACCGGCCTCGTGGCCACCCCCCGGTGGTGTTGACTCGCTCGTACGGTCCGCCACCGTAGAGGGATCGACGAGTCGACGTGTTACCAGCCGTCGACTTCTGCCAGCTCCGGTTCGGCGACGTCGTCCGTCCCTACGGTGTCGGGTCGGCGCAGGATCGACGCGCCGACCACCGCGGCGAGCACGCTGGCCACGAGGATGCCGAGCTTGGCCTCCTGGACGATTCCGTCGTCGTCGTAGGCGAGACCCGAGATGAAGATCGCCACGGTGAACCCGATGCCCGCCAGTGCACCGACGCCGAGGATGTCGCGCCACGAGACCCGGTCGGGCAGCGTGCCGACGCCGAGACGCACCGCGAGCCAGGTGAAGGCGGCGACGCCGATGGTCTTGCCCACGACGAGGCCGAGGACGATGCCGATGGTGACCGGCGAGGATGCGGCGTCGGACAGCCCACTGCCGCTGATCTCGATGCCGGCGTTGGCCAACGCGAAGACGGGGAGGATGAGGAACGACGAGAACGGGTGGAGGACGGTCTGGAGGCGGTCGGCCACCGAGATGGATTCGCGGACGTCGAAGACGATGGCGCGGACCTCGTCGACCGAGGTCTGGGGGTCGACCTGGCGCTCCTTGGGCTTGGGACGCAGTGGGATGGCCGGAGTGATGACGCCGAGGGCGACGCCGGCGATGGTGGCGTGGATGCCCGACTCGAGCGTGGCGAGCCACACCCCCGAACCGACCAGGACGTAGAGCGGGACGTACCAGACCCGGCTGATGCGCATGATGCCCACGACGGCGAGGAGCCCGAGCGAGATGAGCAGCCAGCCGGTCGAGAGCTCGTCGGTGTAGAAGATCGCGATCACCGTGATGGCGCCGATGTCGTCGGCGATGGCCAGGCTCAGGAGGAAGACCTTGAGCGTCGAGGGGATGCGGGGCCCGAGCAGGGCGAGCACCCCGAGGGCGAAGGCGATGTCGGTGGCCATCGGGATGCCCCAGCCGTCGAAGCCGTCGCGCCCCGCGGTGACGAGCATGAACAGGCCGGCGGGGACGATCATCCCGCCGAGGGCGGCCACCACGGGGATGGCGGCCTTGCGGGGGTCGCGCAGCTCTCCGTTGACGATCTCGCTCTTGATCTCGAGGCCGACGACGAAGAAGAAGATGGCCATGAGGCCGTCGTTCACCCAGTGGCCGAGGTCCTCGGTCAGGGCGAAGTCGTTGAAGGCGAACAGCGTCAGGTCGGTGTGCCAGAAGGCGTCGTAGCTGCCCGAGAACGGGCTGTTCGCCCAGATCAAGGCGATGGCGGTGGCGATCAGCAGGACGACGCCGCCGGCGATCTCGATGTGGAGGAACTTCCGGACGCGTCGGCCGACGATCCGCGCGGCCGGGAGGTCGGAGTCGATCCAGGTGCCGCCCTCGACGAGGCGGCCGCGCAGGCCGCGACGGTCGTCGCGATCGGTGGTCGGTTGGCGGGTCTGCTCGTTCACGGTCCTGGTGGTCCTCGTGGGGGCTGGCCTCGGCTCGCCATTGTGCCCCACCCGCCGCCGCGGCGGATCGTCGGCACCTCCTCGCACGCCTAGCCTGCGGACATGATCACCGCGTTCGTGCTCATCCAGGCCCGCCCCGACGCCATCGCCGACCTCGGTCAGGCCCTGGCCGACACCGACGGCGTGCGCGAAGCCCACTCGGTCGCCGGGTCCGACACCGACCTCGTCGCCGTCGTACAGGTCACCGACCACGAGGCCGTCGCCACCACCGTCACCGAGCGGATCTCGAAGCTCGACGGCATCGTGAACACCACCACGATGATCGCCTTCCGGTCGTACTCGTCCGACCAGCTCGACGCCAGCTACGAGGGCTTCGGCGACTAGGCGAGCGCGGGGACCAACGCCCCCTGGAGCTGCGCGATCTCGTCGGCCGTCGTGTAGTGCACGAAGGACACGCGGACGACGCCGGTGGCCGGGTCGATGCCGATCGCGTCGAGGAGTCGGGCCGAGTAGAAGTGGCCCGTTCCACTCATGATGCGATGACGTCGTAGGACCGCGACGACCTCGGCAGCGGTCCGGTGCAGCGGGGCGAACGCAACCGTTGGGCAGCGGTGGCCGTCGTCTCCGAGGGTCGCCGGCCCGAGCAGGCGCACCCGCTCGTCGCCGGCGAGCTGGTCGAGCAACGGAGCGAGCAGCCGGTGCTCGTGCGCCCGCCACATGGTCGCCACGTCGTCCGCCCGCACGTCGTGGTGGTCGGCGACGGCGTCGATGTAGTCGAGGACACCGGCCGACGCCGCCACCTGGGCGTGGTCGGGGCCGGCGGGGTTCAACCGCTTCGCCACGATGCCGTCGTTGAAGAAGTGGCCCTGGTTGGGGAGCGATCGGGCCAGCCCGTTGCGCAGCACGAGCATGCCCTGGTGCACCGAGAACACCTTGTAGAGGCTGAAGACGTAGACGTCGCAGCCGAGCGCGGCGACGTCGGGAAGCCCGTGCGGCGCAGTCGAGACACCGTCGACCACGAGGCTCGCGCCGACGTCGTGCACCAGGGATGCCGCCGCGGCGACGTCGTTCTCGACGCCGATGATGTTGGAGGCATGGGGCATGCAGACGATCCGCGTCCGTTCGTCCAGCAGCGCGGCGAGGTCGTCGAGCGCGAGGAGACCGGACTCCGGGTCGACGTGCCAGTCCCGGACGGTGGCGCCGGCACGCGCGGCGAGCCGGCGCATCGCCCCGCCGTTGGCCTCGTGGTCCTGGTCGGTGACGATCACCTCGTCGCCCGGCTCGAGCGTCTCGGCGAAGGCGTGGGCCAGTACGTAGGTGTGTGACGTCGTCGACGGGCCGAGGACGAGCTCGTCGACGTCGACGCCGAGGGCGACGGCCCACCGCTCGTAGGCGTGGTCCATGGCCTCGGCGGCGGCCTCGGCAACGGGCGAGGGGTGGCCGGGCTGGGTCTTGGTGCGCAGGTAGAAGTCGTGCAGCAGGTCGACCGTCTGAGTGCACGGGTACGAGCCACCGGCGTTCTCGAAGTTGGCCCATCCGTCGAGCCCGGGTTGCCCGAACGCCGGGAACAGCGAGCGGGCGTGGGTGACGTCGAGATCGGGAAGCGGTCCAGGGAGATCGGCCATCGGTGCGACGCTATGCCCAATGCCATGGGCCACCATGTCCCTCGTTGGTGCCCGATGATCAGGCCAGCCGAAGGAGGTGCCGTGGTCGAACCGTTCAGCCAGGACGATCAGGCCCGCCTCGCCGTTGTGTTCGACCGCATCATCCCGGCCGACGACTTCCCCGCGGTCTCCGAAGGCGGAGCCCTGCTGGCCCACATCGAGGTGCTGGCCGACGATCCGGCGACCGCCCCGCTGGTGGATCGGGTCCTGGCCACCATCGACGTCCTCGAGCGCGCGGCGCTCGGCCAGCTGGGCCGAGCGCTCGTCGACGCCGACCCCGAAGAGGTCGACGGACTCCTCGAGGCGCTCGAGTGGGCGGATCGTGAGCGGCTGATCAACGTCGCGGTCGAGGCCTACTACGGCGGCGCCGATCGCCCCGGTGCCCGGATGATCGGCTTCCGGGCCGGACCCAAGCGCGAAGCCGGCGCCCCCATCGTCGAGCCCGAGCTGACCGCCACCACCTTCGGCGCGCTCGACGACCGCTACGACGTCGTCGTCATCGGTGCCGGTGCCGGCGGGGGTGTCGCCGCTTGCGTGCTCGCCGAGGCCGGCGTCCGGGTGCTGCTGGTCGACCGCGGCGAGGCGCTCCGGTTCCGCGATGTCGGCCGCGACCACCTCCGCAACCATCGGTCGTCGGTGTACGGCAACAACACCGGACCGGACGCCGCCGGCAACCCGCGGGTCCTCGCGGGACGGACGGCTGATCGGGTGGTCGAGCACCCCTGGGATCCCCGCTGGCACAACAACGCCATGACGGTCGGCGGTGGCACCCGCGTGTACCAGGACATGGCGTGGCGGTTCCTGCCCACCGACTTCCGCATGGCCAGCACCTACGGCGTGCCCGACGGCAGCTCGCTGGCCGACTGGCCGATCTCCTACGACGACCTCGAAACCCACTACACCTGGGCCGAGCACGCGCTCGGTGTCTGCGGTGACGCGTCCGGCCATCGGGAGAAGGGGCCGCGGTCGGCGGGGTATCCGATGCCACCACTGCCGACGAACACGGAGGCCGACGTGCTCGGCGCCGGAGCCCAGCGCCTCGGGCTGGGGACCGGGCCGGTGCCGCTGCTCATCAACTCGGTGCCCCGTGACGGTCGGGCGCAGTGCGTGCGGTGCGGCGAGTGCGTCGGCTTCGCCTGCCCCTCGGGCGCCAAGAGCGGATCGCACGACACCGTCATCCCACGAGCGTTGGCCACCGGCAACGCCACGTTGGCGACGCGGTGTCGCGCCCTGTCGGTCGAGACCGATGCCGCCGGCCGCGTCACCGGCGTGCAGCTGCTCGACGAGCGCACCGGCGCCGTCCGGTCCGTCGCAGCAGGTGACGTCGTCGTGGCGGGCGGGGCCATCGAGTCCGCGCGTCTGCTGCTCGACAGCCGCGGCAGCCAGCACCCCGACGGCATCGGAAACGCCCACGACCAGGTCGGCCGTCACCTCCAGGGCCACTCGTTCGTGAGCGCGTTCGGAAGCTTCGACGATCCGGTCATCGACATGGACGGCCCGGGCGTGAGCATCGCCACGTGCGACCACAACCACAGCGGCGACGTCGTCGGCGGCGGCGTCATCGCCAACGAGATCATCAAGCTGCCCATCGTCCACTGGCGCTGGTCGTTCCACCCCGACGCCCCCCGCTGGGGCCAGGCGGGCAAGGAGGCCATGCGCGAGTCGTACCTGCGAACGAGCCACCTCTTCGGTCAGGTGCAGGAGATCCCCGTCCCCGACAACCGCGTGACGCTGGCCGACGTCACCGACGGTCACGGGATGCGTGTCGCCCGGCTCGCCGGCGGCGCCCACCGCGAGACCATCCGTGCCGCTGAGCACGTCCGCGACGCCGCGGCCGAGTGGATGGCGGCCAGCGGTGCCCGCACCGTCTGGACCGACCGGATCCCGACCGGGCTCACCGCCGGTCAGCACCAGGCCGGCACGTGCCGGATGGGCGACGACCCGCGTACCTCGGTGGTCGATCCGCTGGGGCGAGTCCACGGCCACGAGAACCTCTGGGTGGCCGATGCCTCGGTGCACGTCACCAACGGCGGCTTCAACCCGGTGCTCACGATCTTCGCCCTCGCGCACCGCACCGCCGGGCACGTGATCGGCGGGGTGTGAGACGGTGAGCGCCGTGCTGGCTCCGTTGCGATCGCCCGACGACGTCGTCGACCACGTCCCGGCCGGAGCCGACGTCATCGTGCCGCTGGCCAACGGCGAACCGGTGTCGCTCATCGCCGCCCTCGACCGCAACGCCTATCTCCTCCGCGACGTCACCGTCCACCAGATGCACTCGCTGCACGACCACCCGTACCTCCACGGCACCCGGCGACCCAACCTCACCCACCGCTCGTACTTCCTGTCGTCGATCACCCGGCCGGCCTTCGCCGCCGGCGGCTGTGACCTGGTGCCGGCGCACTTCAGCGAGGTGCCACTGCTGCTGCGCGAGCGGGCGACGAACCCGGTCGTCTTCGCCGCCGCGAGCCCGCCTGACGCGCACGGCTACTTCTCCCTCGGGACCAACGCCGACTACGTGGCCGGCTTCATCGGAGTCGTTCCCTTCGTGCTCGAGGTCAATCACCGGATGCCGCGCACCCGAGGGCGCAACGTGCTCCACCATTCGCAGGTCGCGGCGTGGACCGAGGTCGACCGGCCCCTCGTCGAGGTCCCGGGCCGGACGCCGACGCCCGTCGACCTGTGCATCGCCGCCTTCGTCGCCGAGCGCATCCCCGACGGTGCGACCATCCAGGCCGGGATCGGTGCGATCCCCGACGCGGTGGTCGGCTTGCTGAAGGGACACCGAGACCTCGGCATCCACACCGAGCTGCTCTCCGATGGTCTCGTCGAGCTCGTCGAGTCCGGCGTGGTCACGGGCATCCGCAAGCGCCGCCGTCCGAACCGCCTCGTCACCACCTTCGCCCTCGGCACGAAGCGCGTCTACGACTTCCTCGACGACAACCCGGTGGTCGAGCTCTTGCCGGTCGAGTTCGTGAACGACCCGCGGGTCATCGCCCAGCACGACTCGTTCGTCTCGATCAACGCCACCACCGAGGTCGACCTCCTCGGCCAGTGCGCGTCCGAGACCATCGGCGGCCGCTACTGGTCGGGAAGCGGCGGCCAGGCCGACTTCGCCCGCGGGGCGATGTTCAGCGACGGCGGCGAGGGGTTCATCGTCCTTCCGTCCACCGCCAAGGGCGGCACCATCAGCCGCATCGTGCCGACCCTCACGCCGGGCTCGGTCGTGACGACGCTGAAGAACACCGTCGACCACATCGTCACCGAACATGGCGTCGCCGAGCTGCGTGGCCGCTCGATCCGCGAACGCGCCGAGGCCCTCATCGCCATCGCCACCCCCGAGGCCCGCGACGGGCTCCGCCAAGGGGCCCGGGAGCTCGGCTACCTCTGAGCGGAGGGGCTCGCCGCACGGGGTGCTGATCGAGTCGAGCGCCGCGGGCTTCAGCGGATGACGAGGTCGGCCACGTGGGTGCCCACGTGGTTCGTGATCCGCCGGCGTGAGGTGAACACGTCGGTGCGATCACGGCCCTCGACCAGCGCCAGCACGTGGCCGAGGGCGACCTCGGAGGCGGGGCGGGCGCCGTCGACCACCTTCAGTGCGATGCCGAGACCGAGCCGGGGGAGTGCCGCGAACTGCATGCCCTCGGCTCCGGTCTTGACCAGCACGTCGCCGTCGGCGTCGGCCAGCAGGTCGGTGCACAGGCGATCGGTGCCGGCGACGAACCACGGCTCGGCCACCATCGCGTCCGCCAGGCGGCGGGCGGCGGACCGCCGGTCGGGCGCCCATGCGTCGGGAGGGGCGCCGAAGCGGGCGGCGGCGGTGGCGATGGCCTGCAAGGGGATCGGGTGGACGGGGATGCCGCAGCCGTCGATGCCGGCGTCAGCGGGATCGATGCCGATGCCGGCGGTCTCCGACAACGCGGCCGTGACGAGCTGCTGCACCGGATGGTCGGGCTGGATGTAGCCGGCGATGTCGACAAGGAGGTGACGGGCCAAGGTGAGGAAACCGGCGTGCTTGCCCGAGCAGTTGTTGCCGCTGGCGGTGGGGCCCTGATCGGCCTGCACCCCGCACTCGAGATCGGTGTGCGAGCAGCCGATCCGGGCGAGCCAGGCGTCGACCGCGGCCACATGCCCCGGCTCACCGTTGTGCGATGCGCACGCCAGGGCCAGCTCGACCGGGCTCAGCGAGAACGCCTCGGCGGCACCGGACTCGACCAGGGGCAGGGCCTGGACCGGCTTCACCGCCGACCGGGGGTGCGTGGCCCGTTCGGGGTCGCCCCAGGCACGGACGATGACGCCGGCGGTGTCGACGACCACGGCGTGCACCAGGTGCGAGCTCTCGGTGCGAGGACCACGGACGAGGTCGACGACGAGGGGGCTGGCGGGGCCGGGCACGGGTCGACGCTACCGGGCGTTTCGTGCCCCAAGGACCGGATGGGCCCACCGGATTCGGGACCTCCGACCCTGCCGGGTGGGGGCCGCTCAGGTGCACGATCGGTACATGACGACACCCGACGCGACCATCGACCATCAGGGCATGGAGGTCCTGCGACCGGAGGAGTGCTGGGAACTCGTGGCGTCCGAGCCGGTCGGTCGGATCGGCTTCACCAGCGAGGGTGGCCCGATGATCCTCCCGGTGAACCATCGCGTCGTGGGCCACCACGTCGTGTTCCGCACGGCGCAGGGGGCGTTGCTGCACGAGGCACTCATGACCCGCCCCGTGGCCTTCGAGGTCGACGGTTGGGACGCGTCGACACGGTCGGGCTGGAGCGTCGTGATCCGGGGTCAGGCCCACGCCGCCGAGGACGAGGATGTCCAGGACGTCGACCTCGACGCCTGGGCCGATTCGACCGATCGTGACGACTGGGTCCGGATCCTCCCGGAGGACATCAGCGGTCGCCGTATCGTGCGCTGAACCGCCACCTGCTACCAGTGGTGTCGTGACCGAGCGCCCCGATGCCCCTTCCGACGACCCCGGACGGGATGACTTCATCCGCGAGAAGATCCGTGCCGACATCGAAGCCGGGACCTACGGCGGCCGCGTTCAGACCAGGTTCCCGCCGGAGCCCAACGGCTACCTCCACATCGGCCACGCCAAGTCGATCGTCCTCAACTTCGGCCTCGCCGAGGACTTCGACGGGACCTGCAATCTGCGCTTCGACGACACCAACCCCGAGGCCGAGGACCACGAGTACGTCGACGCCATCCTCGAGGACATCGCCTGGCTGGGCTTCGAGCCGGCGAACATCTTCCACGCGTCCGACTACTTCGAGCAGATCTATCGCTGGGCCGAAGACCTGATCCGCAAGGACCTGGCCTACGTCGACGACCAGGACGCCGAGACCATCTCCGAGCAGCGAGGCGGCTTCGGTCAGCCTGGCGTCGACAGCCCGTACCGCGATCGCAGCGTCGAGGAGAACCTCGGGCTGTTCCAGCAGATGCGCGACGGCGCGTTCGCCGACGGCGAGAAGGTGCTGCGGGCCAAGATCGACATGAACCACCCGGTCATGTCCATGCGCGACCCGGTGCTGTACCGGATCCGACGGATCCCTCATCAGCGCACGGGCGACCAGTGGATCGTCTATCCCACCTACGACTGGGCCCACGGGCAGTCCGATGCCATCGAGGGCGTCACGCACTCGATCTGCACGCTCGAGTTCGCCGATCACCGTCCGCTCTACGATTGGTGCCTCAGCCATCTCGACCTCCCGTTCGAGAAGCCCGAGCAGACCGAGTTCGCCCGCCTCGCCCTCACCCACACCGTGATGTCCAAGCGGCTGCTCCGCGGTCTGGTCGAGGGCGGCGAGGTCGACGGCTGGGACGACCCGCGCATGCCCACGCTCCGAGGCCTGCGCCGGCGGGGCTACCCGCCCGAAGCCATCCGGGCCTTCGTCGAACACATCGGGGTCGCGAAGACGAACAGCACCGTCGAGGTCGAGCTGCTCGAGTCGTTCGTCCGCACCCATCACAACGCCCACGCGCTCCGGCGCATGGCCGTGCTCGACCCCGTGAAGGTCGTCATCACCAACTGGCCCACCGACGCCGACGGCAACCCCGAGGTCGTCCACGTCGAGGCGGTCAACAACCCCGAGGACGACTCGGCCGGCACCCGTCAGGTGCCCTTCAGCGGCGAGCTCTGGATCGAGCGCGACGACTTCATGGCCGACCCGCCACCGAAGTACTACCGCCTCACTCCCGGTCGTGAGGTGCGGCTGCGGGCGGGGTTCTTCATCACCGCCACCGACGCGGAGACCGGCGCCGACGGCCGCGTCACGGTGGTCCACGCCACCTACGACCCCGAGACCGCTGGTGGGCAGGCACCCGACGGTCGCAAGGTGAAGGCGACCATCCACTGGGTGTCGGCCGCCCACGCCGTCGACGCCACCGTGCACCTCTACGACCGCCTCTTCTCCGACCCGCACCCGAACGCCGGCGACGGTGACCCGATGGACAGCTTCGACCCGAACTCACGCCAGACCATGCAGGCGAAGCTCGAGCCGGCGCTGGCCGACGCCGAACCCGGCTCGGTCGTGCAGTTCGAGCGGCTCGGCTACTTCGCCGTGGATCGGGACGAGCCGATGACCTTCCACCGCACGGTGGGACTCCGTGACGAGTGGGCCAACATCCAGAAGCGCCAGGCCGGCGGCAAGAGCGGCAAGAAGGGCAAGCAGGCGTCGTAAGGTCCTCCCATCGGAGACGTGAGGGAACGGAGCAGCAGGTGACCGAGGACCACGGGCCGGGGGACGTGCCGAAGAGCGATACGGCCCCCCAGTTCGGCGCCGACGTCTATCGCCGCTTCTACCACCAGTCCGCCGTGCCGACACTCACGCTCGATCTGGCGCGACGCGCCATCCTCGAGTGCAACCAGGCGGCGCTCGACTTCCTGCAGCGCCCCCGAGACGAGGTCATCGGGCACGCGGCGGCCGAGTTCCTGGCCGAGCCGACTCCCGACGACGCCCTGCGGCTCCGAGGGCTCCGCGGCGAGTCGACCCGGACCATCCGCAACGTCAACACCGCTCGAGGCGTCCGCATCACCGAGGTCACGATGGTGCAGTCGGGGACCGAGGGCATCGTGTTCATCCAGACCCACGACCTCACCGACGTGCTCGATGCCAACGCGATCCTCGAGCGCCGGACCAGTGAGCTCCAGGTGCAGACCGACGCGCTCGAATCGCTGTCGGCACGCATCGCACACGACCTCCGCGGCCCGCTGGCCACCATCGCCGGTTTCGTCGACCTCCTCCGCGACCACGCGGACACGTACCCGCCCGAACAGCGTGAAGCCATCCTCGAGCGGATCGGCAAGAACGCTCGCTCGCTGGCCAAGATGATCGGCGACATGCTCGACGAGGCGATGCTGTCCGAGGAGCGGGCCGACGACGGCTCGACACGGGTCGCCGACCTGTTCACCACCCTCCGGTCGATCTACGACGTCGAGCTGTTCGCGGTCGGCGGGGAGCTCGAGACCCGCACCACGGTCGAGCAGCTCCCGGTCCCACTCGCCCTCGTGCGTCAGCCGCTCGTGAACCTCATCGGCAACAGCATCAAGTACCGCGACCTGACCCGTCCGCTCGTGGTCGCCGTCGACGTGGCGACCGACGAGGACGACACCACGATCACCGTGCGCGACAACGGGACCGGCATCGACGACGTCGACGCGATCTTCGAGATGGGCGTCCGCGGCGACAACGCCGACGCCACCGAGGGCAGTGGGATGGGGCTGGCGCACTCCCGCGAGGCCCTCGAGGCGCTCGGCGGCTCCCTCGTGGCGATCGCCGACGACCGGGGTGCACGGTTCCAGATCCGGCTCCCGTCGGTCGCCGAGGTGAAGGTGGAGACCAGGGAGGCCTTCGGCGGCAGCTATGCCGCGGGACTCACCGCCCGCCAGCTCGACCGCATCCTGCAGCTCGCGCCGACGCCGACGCTCCTGATCGACCTGGCTGCACGCTCGATCGTGCGGGTCAACGAGGCCGCCGAGCGCGCGCTGGGGTTGCCTGCCGAACAGATCGTCGGGCGGCGCGGGCGCGAGTTCCTCGTCGACCCGGACGACGGCGACGCCCTCCGGTCCGACGTCCTCATCCAGGGCAATGAGCGCGCCGGCACCGTCACGACCCTGCGCACCGCGCGTGGCGACGTCCAGGTCGAGGTGGGCATGGCGGCGATCGAGGACACCACGCTCTCCTTCGTCCAGTTCCACCCGCTGCACCGATGACCTCCGGGCCGGCAGGCCCCGCACCCCGCATCCACACACATCCGACCACCACGCGAGGAGGCCCCCGTGGCCTGGACCACCGCAGACATCCCCGACCAGTCCGGCCGGACGGCCATCGTCACCGGGTCGAACACCGGTCTCGGTTTCGAGACCGCCGCCGAGCTCGCCGGCGCCGGCGCCCGTGTCGTGCTGGCGTGTCGCACGCCGTCGAAGGCTGACGCCGCCGCGGCCGACATCGGTCGACGATTCCCCGATGCCACCGTCGAGGTGCTGGCCCTCGACCTCGGCGATCTCGCCGCGGTCCGTGCCTCCGCCACCGAGTCGCTCGAGCGCTTCGACCGCATCGACCTCCTGATCAACAACGCCGGCGTGATGATCCCGCCGCGCACCGAGACCGCCGACGGGTTCGAGCTGCAGTTCGGCACCAACCACCTCGGTCACTTCGCCTACACCGGCCTCGTCATGGACCGCGTCCTCGCCACCGCCGGGTC
>JBFJNI010000052.1:0-24834 GCA_041618235.1 Acidimicrobiales bacterium | reverse complement strand
GCAGGATGCCGGCGCCGACGTGGGCGGCGCCGTCGCCGTCGCCGTCGCCGTCGCCAGCGGTCTCCGTCCCCGACTCGGGTGGTGTCGGGGTCACGAGTCGGAGGCCTGCGTGCCGGGTCCACCGGTGGGACGGCTGGTCTCCTCGAGCGCGAGGCGGAGCGCCTCCATCTCGTGCACGAGCCCGTCGACGTCGGCATCGATGCCCACGAGGTCGTCGACGTCGCCGACCCGTACCGACAGCTCGATGGCCCGCGCCACGGATTCGTCGAGGCGGGCATCGAGCAGCTGGAGCTGTGAGCGGACGTCGGACAGCACGGTGTCGAGGCGCTCGGCCGTCTCGATCTGCGAACGCAGTGCCTGCGCTGTGCGCTCGATGTTGGACCCCGCCGCCCAGGTGGCGTCGGCGTCGGCCTCGACGCGGGCGAGCTCGCGCCTGGCGGCGTCGGCGTCGATGCCCTCGCGTGCGACCACGAGCTGCGCCCCCCGACGGGCGATGCGCCACGCCTCGTGGATGCCGTCGTCGATGCGCTCGCCGATGGCCTCGAGGCGGGTGCGGATGGGGCCGGCATCGGCCGCGGCGACGGCGCTCTGGTAGCGAACCTGGGCCTTGAGCGCTTCGACCACCGAGCTGCGCCAGGGCTCGGGCAGCGTGAAGGGATCGATGCGCTCCTCGGGCTTGGCCTTGGGGACGGCGGCGAGCACCCGAGCGCCCCATGCCGCGACCGCGATGGCCGGAGCGGCCGCGAGGGGCAGCCCGGTGGCGATGGCCAGGCTGGCCCCCACACCGGCGAGGAGGATGCCGCTGGGGGAGGTCATGGCTCGGGCCACGGGTGGGGTCAGGAACCGGTCCCGAAAGGACAGTTGCGGCATCGGCGGTGAGCGTACCGGCGGGTGGCTCCAGGCCGGGAAGACCCCTCGGTCGGCCACGCCTGACGGTACGCTCCGCTCCGGCGAGCGGTGAGCACCCGGAGACCGCAGGAGCGCGAGTTGGGAACAGCCGGACCGTCGGCCACCAGGGGCTGGAAACCTGCGGCCACCGTGGTGCTTGTGCTCGTCGGCCTCGCCGTTCCGACGTGGGTGCAGCTCATGCCGTCGTGGGGGTCCATCGACGAAGAGGTCGCGCCTGACGCGGGCGACTCCGTCCTGCTGATGTGGGTGATGGGTTCGGTCGTCGAAGGCCGACCTTCCGGTCCAGCGGAGATCCTCGACGGCAACATCTTCCATCCGTACGACGACGCACTGGCATGGAGCGACAACCTGTTGCTCTTCGCTCCGGTGTTCGGTGGGGCGAAGTGGGTCGCGGGCGGGAATCCGGTCACGGCGTTCAACGTCGTCTCCTTCGTCGCCTATCTCGCCGGCGCCGGTTGCGTGTTCGCGTTGGCTCGGTGGCTGACCCGATCGACCATCGGGGCCTTCGCAGCCGCGCTGTTCTTCACCACCACGCAGTACCGGTCGGTCGCGGTCGGGCACACCCAACTCGCCGGCTGCTTCACCGCTGCGCTCGGATTGCTCTTCCTCTTCCGTTTCCTGCGTGACCGTAAGGTCGCGGATGTCGTGTGGCTGGGCGTGTCGGTCGCGATGGCCTGGTACACGGCTGCGTATTTCGCGGTGCTGCTGGTCGTGATGTTGCCGGCGGTGGCCGGGGTGTGGCTCGTCCAGCGCCTCGTCCGACCCACCTGGGTGCTCCGTCCGGCGCTGGGACGAGAGTTGTTCGGTGGCGCAGTCCTCTCGGCGATGGTCGCCAGCGTCCTCATCCTCCCGTCTCTCCCTGCGTATCTGCGACTCCAGAGACTCGACGTGTTCGATCGTTCCGACGCCACCATCGCGAGCGGCCGGTGGTCGTACCTGTGGGAGCTGCCTCCCAGCCCGCTGTACCGCGCGGTCCTGGGTCAGGAGCACCGTCTCGGTGACCGGGGAGGTTGGTTCCCCGGTCTCGTCGTGGTCGCGCTTCTCGCCCTGCTCGTCGGTCACCTGCTCCGCCTCGCCTGGCGCCGGACGAAGCTCCGCGGCACGTGGACGGCGGCCGGGTTCGGCGACGAGGCTCCCCGACCGTCGCGCCGTCAGGAGTTCGCTCTACCGCTGGTGGCCGGTGGCGCATTGGCCTTCGTCCTGTCGTTCGGCCCGGCGAGTCGCCCGTGGAGCTACCCGTTCCGTGCGCTGCGGCGGGTGGTGCCGGGCATGGAAAGCGTGCGCGACACGGGCCGGTTCTGGTTGCCGGTGGCATTGGTCCTGGCGTGTCTTGCCGGTGCCGTCGTCGCCGAACTGGTGGCCCGCATCAACCGACGCGAGCGTTGGTCGCTGGCCGTCGGCGTCGTGCTCGTCGTACTGGTCCTGGGCGAGAGCACCTACCGACCGCGCTTCGTCACGATCGACCGGTCGGAGGAGACCCTTGCCGTGTACCGAACGCTGGCGACGATGCCCGACGGCGTGGTCACCGAGGCGCCGCCGGCGATGGTGACAGCGTCGTATCCGTACGTGGCCGTCGCTCGGCAGCTCAACAGTCTTCATGACGGCAAACCGCGAATCGAGGGGTACTCGGGCGCGACTCCACCCGACCTGCCCCTCTTCGAAACCGCCAAGCTCGACCTGACCGATCCCGGCGTTCTGGCACTCCTTCGACGGTTCGAGGTCCGCTACCTCGTCCTTCACGTGGGTGACCGGGCATGCGTCGGCTGGTACTCGCCAGGCGAGACCGACGCCATCGTCGCCGACCTCCAGGGTCGTCCGGAGGTGGTCGACATCATCGAGGTGCCGGGCAGCGCCGACCTCATCGTCGAGCTGGCCCCGTCGGACGACCTCGCTGACCGACCCGTCGTGGGGAGCGTTCCCGGAGACCCGGTTGACCGTGCGCTCTCGTGCAGCTGACCGCCCGTCGTTGCCAGCTCAGAAGTTGGAGACGACCGCCGTGAACACCTTGGTGATCGACCGGGGGTCCGACGCGTCGTAGACCGCGCCGTTCGATGCCTCGGCGATGCGGCGCAGCGTGGCCAGGTCGGCATCGCCGCCGTAGGCGATGGGGAAGACCCGGACCGGACGGCTGGTGGCGCCCTCCGAGCCGGCGGTGAGCGCGTTCAACAGCTCGTCGAGCTGGCGCCCGTCGTCGTCGGTGCGCCCGTCGTCGTTGCGGCCGTCGGTCAACAGCACGAGGGCGTTGATGCGGGCCGGGTCGTAGTCGGCGGCGAGCTGCTCGTAGGTGTCGCGGGCCACGTCGTACAGCGGTGTCCCGTTCAGGGGCACGAGATCGCGGATGCGGTTGGCGAGGTTCTCGCGCACGTCGCCGACCCGGCTGGGCTCGATGAGGTCGAGGAACGTGGCGCCGGCGGCGTCGAGGTCGGTCGTGAAGATCCGCAGGCCGACCTCGTCGTCGTCCTTGAACTCGTCCAGTGCCTCGATGGCGGCTCGTTTGGCGAGGTCGAGCTTCGTCTCGGAGGTGTCGTCGACCGCCGGCTCACCCATCGACCCGGACACGTCGATCACGAGCGTCACGCGGGCACTCTTGCGCTGGTCGGCCCAGGCATCGAGCACCGCGACGGTCACGGCGGGATCGGGCACCTCCAGCAGCGTCTGGGGCTGCGCGGGGTCCACGCCGTTGGCTGCCGACACGGGCGCGGTGAGGGCCACGTCGGGGTTGCCGGGTCGGAACCCGAACTCGAGCACCTTCTCCTGGTTCTCGGCTGACTGCACGAACTCGACGAACTTGGCGGCGGCGGCCTTCTCGGTGTCGTCGACCCAGTCGGCATCGAGGACGATGAGGGGGTTGTCGGAGTAGAGCGTGCCCTCCTCCGGGTAGATCGCGACCAGCGGGACACGAGGCGGTCGTGGCTGCTCGCCTTGGCTCAGCACGCCGTCGGGGTTGCCGGTGTTGTAGTCGATGATCGACTTCTCCTCGACGGCGGCGGCCGACACGTAGGCGTAGGGGTTGCCGCGCTGGTCGGCCCGGTACCAGTTGTTGAGGAACGTGAGCGTGGTGTCGCCGTAATGCACGACGGCGGATTCGACGTCGGTGCCGTACTGGATGACCTCGGGCTTGCGGAGGTCCTCGGCGGAGAGCCCGGCGGTCTTGCCGGCGGCGGCGTAGGTCTGGGCGATCAGCGCGGACAGGCCCGAGGTCGAGAAGTTGGGGTTGGTCTTGCCCAACCGGAACGGCCCCCACTCGGGGTGGCCGTAGTCGGCCCAACCCTGGCTCGAACGGGCCAGCGTGAGGATGTCGCCCCACCCCAGGGCCTCGTCGGGCCAGCCGAGCGCTTCGGCCATCGGCTGGGGCATCGCGATGACCAGCGGGGTGAGCATGAACGGGGTCGAGTCGTTGGCGATGGGCTCGCGACCCGACGTCTCGTAGCGCTGGTTGAGCACCGAGCCCCACGCCGCGGACGCAGGCGACCAGATGACCGGGCGCGGCCCTTCGGCTTCTTCGTCCCAGCCACTGTCGAGCAGCTGCGCGGCGCCACCGGATGCCTTCGACTGCACGATGACCGCGATGCACTCGCCGTCGTCGGTCTCGGCCAGGTCGGACGCCGAGAAGTCGGCGGCCAGAGCGCTGAGCAGCTCGATCTTCTCGGACGACACCGCGGCGTCGACGCGCACGCAGTCGCCGGGATCGACCACCGGGTTGCCGTTCTCGTCGAAGCCGAGGTCGCTCTCGCCGCCGCTGCAGGCGGAGGCGAGGAGGATTGCGGCCAGGGCGGCCGCGATGCGGGCAGGGCGTCGTCGGGACATGGGGGTGCCTCCTGGGCGGGGTGCGGGCGTGGGTGTCACCGTGACTGGTTCCAGAGCGTGCGGACGGCGGCGAGCACGCTGCCGTCGGGGAGACCGTCGCTGCCGTCGGCCGGTGGGTCCCAACCGGCGGCGACGAAGGCGGCGGCGAGGTCGGCCCGGAGACCGCCGTCGAGGTCCGCTCCACGGCGCACGAGGACCACGAGATCGGCACGAGGCCCACCCTCGGCGATCGGGACGATGGCCCCGAAGGTGCTCGACAGGTTGCGGGCATCGGCGAGCAGCACCCCGGCCGCGGTGATCTGACCGGGGCCTCGGCTGCGCATCGTGCGCAACGGGTCGCTCATCTGTCCGCGGGCCAATCGATCGGCGAGCGACCGCACGGTGCCGTCGAAGTCGTTGGCGGCGAAGTCGGCGCGACCGACGAGCTCGGCCATCTGACCGGCGGCGAGGGTGAGGCCGCCCGCGGAGTCGGCGAGGGGGCCGGCGGGACGCACCCGGTCACCGGTGGCCAGCGTGGCGCCCTCCTGCTCGGCGAGGCAGCGCCATCCGACGTCGCCGCCACAGGTGGTGGCCAGCTCGTCGTTGCGATCGGCCCAGATCGTGAGCACCACACCACTGCTGGCGAGCGGTTCGTCGGCGATCTCGAACAGCGGGGCCCGGCCGAGTCGGGCCCGTTCGTCGATGACGAGACGGGCCCATGCGGCGGGCACGATCCAGGCGTCGGCGTCGAGCGCATCGGTGTCGGAGGCGGCCAGGAGGCGGTCGGCCGTGGACCCTGCGGACTCGGTCGAGACCTCGACGTCGGAGGCCTCGCAGACGTCGGCGAGCTCGGTGGGGCAGAGGACCGATGGGCCCGACCGGGACGGCGATGACCCGTCGGCGGTGTCATCGGTGTCGAGGACGTTCCGCACCAGGAACGCCACCGTCACCATGACCACCACCCCCAGCAGGGCGCCCGCTCGCTTCATCGTGGGTTCGACGCTACCGCCCCGGACCCGGGGCTTCGTCCTCGTCCTCGGGCACGTAGGTCGGGATGTCGCCGGCCACCAGGGTGGTCAGCTCGAGATCAGTGGGGTCGTCGATCTGCACCACCCGTGACGCCTGCTGGGCGACGGCGGCTTCGAACAGGTTGCGCGAGACGCGCCCGTTGCCGAACCCCTTGGTCCGGGGGACGGCCTCGAGGTGAGCTCTGACGGCCTCGGCGGCACCGTCGTCGGGCAGGTAGCCGCCCTTGTCGCACCGCATCCGGAAGATGGCCACGAGCTCGCTGGTGTCGTAGTCGGGGAAGTGGATGGTCTTGGGGAACCGAGACCGCAGTCCCGGGTTGGCCGACACGAGCTGCTCCATCTCGTCGGGATAGCCGGCCATGACCACCACGATGCGGTCGCGCCGGTCCTCGACCAGCTTGACGATCGTGTCGATGGCCTCCCGCCCGAAGTCGGACTCGCTGCCTCGGACGAGTGCGTATGCCTCGTCGATGAGCAGGAGGCCTTCGTCGGCCTCGTCGAAAGCGGCCACGACCTTCGGCGCGGTCTGGCCGACGAAGCCGGCGACCAGGCCCGAGCGGTCGATCTCGACGAGGTGACCCTTCTTCACCACGCCGAGCGAGCGGTAGATCTCCGACAGCAGTCGGGCGACGGTGGTCTTGCCGGTTCCCGGGTTGCCCGAGAAGACCAGGTGCCGCGAGTGCTCGAGGACGGGGAGCCCGCGCTCGGCGCGGAGGATCTCGACGCGGGTCAGGTCGGCGACGAGCTTGACCTCGGCCTTGACCGCGTCGAGCCCGATGAGGGTGTCGAGCTCGGCCAGGACCTCGTCGACCGGACGGGCCGGGGGCAGCTCCGATTCGTCGTCAGCGGCGGCCTCTCCGGCGGCGGCTGCGGCCGGTGCCGCGGCGTGGTGCGCCGCCTCCTGGCGGCCGATGTTCTTGGTCTCGGCGATCTTGTCGAGGAGGCGGCCTCGGAACCGCTCGATGCAGGCCAGCTCCATCGGCGAGGCCAGTTGGTCGATGCTGGCGATGGTGAAGCCGATGGCGAGGGCGCGGTCGTAGTAGAGGCTGGCGAGGTCGGTGCCGTCGCGTTGGTCGGCGGCGAGCAGCACGTCGAACATCTCGGACGGGCGGTCGAGGAACGACGAGCGGTCGGCGACGAGGCGGGCGGTCCGCACGTCGGTGGGGGTGGCCTTGGCCAACGAGCCGCCGAAGCGGGGGCCGAAGGTGGCGATGAACGACCACAGCTCGGCATCGGTGTGCAGGCCGTCGCAGTCGATGAACGCGGCCGCGAGGTTGTAGGCCTCGACCGGTACGTCGGCCTCGACCCGGTCGCCGTCGACGCCGCTCACCGACGCGGCGAGGTCCCGCACCCGGGGGCCCAGCGCGTCGCAGAACGCGGTGACCGCCTCGTCGAGTGCCGGATCAGGAACCATCGCCAGCAGTCTGCCCGACCGCACCTCGTCCGCCGGGACGGCTGGCCCGCAGGGGCGGTTCTACACTTCCGGCCATGTCGCTCTCCCCGATGACCCTGCTCGGCCGCCGGGCGAAGGAGGCGTCGCGCGTGCTGGCGACGGCGTCCACCGAGGCAAAGGATGCCGCGCTGCTCGCCGCCGCCGAACTCCTCGGCCGCCGGGCCGACGACATCCTCGCTGCCAACGCCCGCGATGTCGCTCGCGAGGAGGCCAACGGCATGGCACCGGGCCTGGTCGATCGTCTGCGACTGTCGCCCGAGCGCATCGAGGCCATGGCCGGCGGGCTCCGCCAGGTCGCCGCCCTTCCCGATCCGGTGGGTGAGATCTCAGAGGGTTGGACCCGCCCCAACGGCTTGCGCATCAACCGTGTGCGCGTGCCGCTCGGCGTCGTCGCCATCATCTACGAGTCGCGTCCCAACGTGACCAGCGACGCGTTCGGCCTCTGCCTCAAGTCGGGCAACACGGCCTTCCTCCGTGGCTCCTCAGCGGCCATCGAGTCGAACACGGCCATCGCCTCGGCCCTCCGCGAGGGGCTCGACAAGGCGGGGTTGCCGCAGGACGCGCTCGTCCTCGTCGAGGACGTCAGCCGTGAGGCTGCGGTCGAGTTCATGCAGCTCCGTGGCCTCGTCGACTGTCTCATCCCTCGTGGCGGGAAGTCGCTGATCCAGTCGATCCTCGAGCACGCCACCGTGCCGTTCGTCATCGACGGCGACGGCAACTGCCACATCTACGTCGACGAGGCCGCCGATCTCGACATGGCCGAGTCGATCATCGTCAACGCCAAGACCCAGCGACCCAGCGTGTGCAACGCCGCCGAGAAGGTCCTGGTCCACTTCCGTGTCGCCAAGGAGTTCCTGCCGCGCATGGCCGACGCACTCGCCGGCGTCGAGCTGGTGGGTGACGTCCGAGCCGAGGCCTGGGAGCCACGCATCGGCCCGGCCACCGACGACGACTGGTCCACCGAGTTCCTCGACCTCAAGCTCGGCGTCGCCGTCGTCGACTCCATCGACGACGCCATCGACCACATCACGAAGTACGGCTCGGGTCACTCCGAGGCCATCGTGACCCGCGACCTGGCCGCCGCCGACCGCTTCACCACCGAGGTCGACGCGGCCGCCGTGGTCGTCAACGCCTCGACCCGCTTCGTCGACGGCGAGGAGTTCGGCTTCGGTGCCGAGATCGGGATCTCCACGCAGAAGCTCCACGCCCGCGGCCCCATGGGTCTGCGCCAACTGACCACCGAGAAGTTCGTGGTGCGGGGGACCGGCCAGACCCGCGGTTGAACGTCGGTTCTACGGGTCGGGGGTGAGCGGGTAGGACGCCTGGGAGGTGGGGCGACGGGCGTCACCACCCAGCAACCGAAAGGATCCCATGAGCAAGGACGACCACCGCGTGGTGTTCCTCGACACCGACGTCGCCGAGGAGCTCCTCGACCTCGTCGACGACCGGCCGGGCGAGGCCGACGAAGACCTCCTCGATGATGCCGTCGAGGCCCTCGAACATGCCGACGGCGGCCTTCCCGCCGAGGCGCAGCAGGCGGTGGCCAACGGCGAGGCCGTGGCCGTCGGCTTGCAGCCCGCCGAGATCGAACTCGTCGAGACGCTGATCGAGGAGAACGTCGAGAAGGACGCACGGACGCTTCGATCCGTCGGACGGACGCTGAAGTCGAAGCTGCGCGCTGCCGCGAAGAAGGCCCGTCGCTCCAACTGAGCAGCAGGAGCTGCAACGAACTTGACCAACCGGTCAAGAGGGGGGATAGGGTCAGCGGATGGCCGACTACCGCTTCGAGTCCGTCCCCGCCGTCAGGGAGTCCCTGGCGAAGGTCGACTACCTGTCCGACGAGGGCATCGCCGGCATCGTGTACCTCGCCGACCGCCTCGGCAAGCCGATCCTGGTCGAGGGCCCCGCCGGTACCGGCAAGACCCAGCTGGCCAAGTCGGTGGCCGAGATGGCCGGCGCCCGGCTCATCCGCCTCCAGTGCTACGAGGGCCTCGACGAGTCCAAGGCGCTGTACGAGTGGAACTACAAGAAGCAGCTCCTGCGCATCCAGGCCGCCGGCAAGGGCGAAGATGGCGGCAGCGACGACTGGGACGAGCTCTCCGGTGACATCTTCTCCGACGAGTTCCTGCTGACCCGTCCACTGCTCGAGGCGATCACCGCCGAAGATCCCGTCGTGCTGCTCATCGACGAGGTCGACCGCGTCGAGGTCGAGACCGAGGCACTGCTGCTCGAGATCCTCTCCGACTACACCGTCTCGATCCCCGAGCTGGGCACCATCGAGGCCAAGCAGATCCCGATGGTGTTCCTGACCTCGAACAACACCCGTGAGCTCTCCGAGGCCCTCAAGCGCCGCTGCCTCTACCTGCACGTCGATTACCCCGACCTCGAACGCGAGAAGGAGATCGTGCTCACCAAGGTGCCGGACATCACCGAGTCGCTCGCCGACCAGGTGGCCCGCATCGTGCGCTCGATCCGCAACCTCGAGCTGAAGAAGAGCCCGTCGGTCTCCGAGACCCTCGACTGGGCACGCACGCTGATCCTGCTCGGGGTCCAGCAGGTCGACGCCGAGACCGCCCGCAACACCATCGGCATCCTGCTCAAGTACCAGTCCGACATCACCAAGGCGCTGCGCGAGCTCGAGGACGCCAAGTCCGACATGCACGCCGACGCCAACGCGTGATGGCCGAGCCCGCACCTCCCACAGACCTCAACGAGGCGGAACTCGGCGCGGGCCACGCCATCAACGAGCTGCTCGCCGGCTTCATGCAGGAGCTGCGGGCGGCCGGGCTCCCGGTGTCGCTCACCGAGAACCTCGACGCCATGGAGGCGGTCAAGCACATCCCCATGGAGGACCGCGAGGCGTTCAAGTACGCGCTGGCGGCCACCTTGGTGAAGAACAACTCGCACTGGCGCGCTTTCGAGACCGTGTTCGAGGTGTACTTCAGCTATCGGGGCCCCGAGTACGAGCTCGACCCCGACTCCGACCTGTCGGAGGCGCTCGAGGAGCTCATGGACCAGCTCCAGGGTGACCAGGGCGAGGACGGCCAGCAGGCCGGCGGCGGTGGCGCCATGGACGCCATGACGCCCGAAGAGATCGCCAAGATGCTGATGAAGGCGCTCCAGCAGGGCGACCAGGGCATGATGCGCGCCGTCGCCCGCCAGTCCGTCAAGCGGTTCGCCGGCATGGAACCCGGCCGGCCCGTCGGCGGCACGTACTACCTGTACCGCACGCTGCGGCACCTCGATCTCGACGGCGTCCTCGACCAGCTCATGGACCAGGCTCGTCAGGAGTCGCCCGACCCGCTCACCGGGCTCGAAGAACGCCTCGAGCGCGACGAGTACGAGACGCGCATCGAGAAGCTCAAGCAGGAGATCGAGTCCGAGATCCGCCGGCGCCTCGTGGCCGACCGAGGTGTCGAGGCCATGGCCCGCACGCTGCGCAAGCCGCTGCCCGAGGACATCGACTTCATGCACGCCTCCCGCGAGGAGATGGTGCAGCTCCGCAAGGCGATCTACCCGCTGACCCGCAAGTTGGCCGTACGACTCGCCCGCAAGCGCCGTCACGGCCGCAAGGGCCCGCTCGACTTCCGCAGCACCATCCGCCATTCGCTGAGCTACGGCGGGGTCCCGGCCGAGCCCAAGTTCCGCTACCCACGCCCGGCCAAGCCGGAGATCTTCGTCGTGGCCGACATCTCGGGCTCGGTGGCCAGCTTCGCCAGGTTCACCCTCCACCTCGTGTACGCCATCCAGGGCCAGTTCTCGAAGGTGCGGGCGTTCGTCTTCATCGACGGCGTCGACGAGGTCACCCGTCTGTTCGAGGGCGTCGAGGACATCGCCGAGGCCGTCCACCGGGTCAACACCGAGGCCGACGTCGTCTGGGTCGACGGTCACTCCGACTACGGACACGCCTTCGAGGTCTTCTGGAGCACCTACGGCAAGGACGTCGGGCCCAAGACCACCGTGCTCCTGCTGGGCGACGCCCGGAACAACTACCACGCGTCGCAGTCGTGGGTGGTCAAGGAGATGCAGCACCGGGCCCGCCACGTCTACTGGCTGAACCCCGAGCCCAAGTCCTACTGGGACACCGGCGACTCCATCATGGGCGAGTACGCGGGCTACACCGACGGGGTCTTCGAGTGCCGCAACCTGCGCCAGCTCGAGCGCTTCGTCGACATCCTGGAGTAGGCGGGTCGAGCCCCGCCTTCACCGCTGCTCGGCGCGACGGTGCACGCCGTCGTCCGAGACGTCGCACAGCAGCATCGCGGTGTTGACGATGGCCAGGTGACTGAACGCCTGGGGCATGTTGCCGAGCAGCGCCCCGGTGCGGGGGTCGACCTCCTCGGCGAGGAGACCCACGTCGTTGCGGAGGTCGAGCAGTCGCCCGAAGAGCTCCTCGGCTTCGCCGGCGCGACCCTGCAGCGCCCAGTTCTGGACCAGCCAGAACGAGCACAGCAGGAACGCTCCTTCCTCGCCATCGAGACCGTCGACGCCGCTGTCGGTGAGGTATCGGCGCACGTAGCCGTCGACCATCAGCTCGTCGGCGACGGCGTCGACGGTGGCCACCACTCGCGGATCGTCGGGAGGGAGGAAGCCGACGAGGGGGATGAGGAGCACCGAGGCGTCGAGGAGATCGGTGTCGAAGGCCTGGGTGAACACGCCCCGGTCGTCCACTCCCTTGGTGAGTACCTCGTCCCGGATCTCGCCGCGGAGGGTCCGCCACTCGTCGACCGGGCCGTCGAGGCCGAAGTCCTCGACACCCTTGACGGCGCGGTCTGCGGCGACCCAGGCCATGACCTTCGAGTGGGTGAAGTGTCGTCGCGGTCCGCGGACCTCCCAGATGCCGTCGTCGGGTTCCCTCCAGCGTCGCCCGACCTCCTCCATCAGCAGGAGCTGGAGGTTCCAGGCGTCGCCATCGGGGTCGATGCCGGCCACCCGGGCCTGGTGGAAGGCGTCCATGACCTCGCCGTAGACGTCGAGCTGGAACTGGTCGTGGGCCCCGTTTCCGGTGCGGACGGGTGTGGAGTCCTGGTAGCCGGCCAGCCACGGGAGCTCGATCTCGGTGAGCCTGCGCTCGCCGGCGATGCCATACATGATCTGCAGGGTCTCGGGCTGGCCGGCCACCGCCCGGAGCAGCCAGTCGCGCCAGGCGATGGCCTCCTCGGTGTGGCCCGACTCGAGCAGTGCCAGCAGCGTGTACGTGGCGTCGCGGAGCCAGCAGAAGCGATAGTCCCAGTTGCGGCTCCCGCCGATGGCCTCGGGGAGCGAGGTGGTCGGTGCCGCCACGATGCCTCCGGTGGGGGCATAGGTCAGCCCCTTGAGCACGGCGAGCGAGGCATGGACGTCCTGGGCGTAGGCGCCGTCGTAGGTGCTTCGAGCGAGCCAGTCGACCCAGGAACGAGAGGTGGCGGCCAGCGACTCGTCGGCGCCGACCGGTGCGCGGGGGTCGACGTGGCTCTCGTGCCAGTCGAGGACGAACGGGATGCGGTCCCCGGCCGACACGGTGAAGTCGCCCACGGTGTGCAGGTTCTCGCCGTGGTGCTCGACGGGCGTGGTCAGCCGCAGCCGCTCCGGCCCGGCGACGGCCTCGAGGTGGCCGTCGACGCGGTGGACCCACGGCACGATCGAGCCGTAGTCGAACCGGATGACCAGCTCGGCGTACAGGTCGACCTCGCCCTCGAGTCCCTCGACGATGCGGATGATGGCGGGGCATCCATCGCGCACCGGCATGAAATCGGTGATCCGCACGACGCCGGTCGACGTGGTCCAGGTCGACGCCAGGACGAGACCGTCGACGTACCGTCGCTCGAGGGTCGCGTTCTGGTCGATCGGCGCGATCCGCCAGAAACCGGCATCGTCGCCGTCGAGGAGCGAGGCAAAGCATGACCCGGCGTCGAAGCGGGGGAAGCAGGCCCAGACGATGGCCCCCGTGCGGTCCACCAGCGCGGCCGTCTCCAGATCGGAGAGCAGCGCGAGGTCGTCGATGCGGGTCGCCATGCCCTCATCATCGGTGATGGGGGTGTCGGTTCCACGGCAGGATCGGGGGTACCGTGTGTCGAAGTGTGACAAACCGATTTGGTTTCGTTACCATTTCGCAACACAACGCCGAACGCATCCGCGCCGTGCCGTTGACGACCCAGTCCTGCCAGCCCCACGACGAAGTCGAGTCTCCTCTCACCTCATGCACCCCCTCCGGACCCTCTCCCGCCCCGCCCTGGCCGCCCTGCTGGTCTTCGGTGCGCTCGTCGTGCCCGCGACGGCGCAGGCTGACACCAAGTCCGAACGCGAGGAGGTCCAGCGCAAGCGGGCCGCCGTCGCCGCCGAGATCGACACCCTCAAGGCCACCGACGCCCAGGTCGAAGCCGCCCTCAGGGCGCTGAACGCGAACGTCGCCACCCAGACCGCCGCCCTCCGCGACGCCGAGCGCAAGGCCGCCGAGGCGGCGGCCGCGCTCGAGGCCGCCACGGCCCAGGTCGCCGCCAAGCAGGCCGAGATCGTCGAGCTCGACGCTGCGGTCAAGGACCTCGCCGTCGAGGCGTACATCCGGCCGCCGTCCTCGTCGTCGTTCATCGACTCGTTGTCCTCGGAGACCATCGGCGAGGCCGAGCTCAAGCAGTCGCTGCTCGAGGCCCAGTCGTCCAGCCAGCTCGATGTGCTCGACCAGCTCGAGCGGGCGCGCGAGGACCTCGAGACCGCCCGTCAGGCCGCCGAGGCCGCCGAGACCGCCGCCAGCGATCGCAAGGCCGCCGTCGCCGGCAAGCTCGCGTCGGTCACCCAGGCCCGTAACCAGCAGGCCCAGGTCGCCGAAGAGGTCGACGCTCGCCTCGACCGTCGTCTGTCCGAGGCCGCCAGCCTCGCCGACCTCGACAAGAAGCTGTCCGCGCAGATCGCGGCCGAGCAGGCCCGCATCGCCGCCGAGCTCGCCCGTCAGAAGTCGACCTCTCGTGCCGCCAGCCTCGGCCCGGTGGCCATCACCGGCTCCGGCAACATCGTCTCGGTCCGCGGCATCCGGGTCCACAAGAGCATCGCCGACCAGACCGCCCGGTTGCTGTCCGCGGCCGACGGCGACGGCATCTCGCTCTCGGGTGGCGGCTACCGCGACCCCAACCAGCAGATCGCACTGCGCCGGGCCCACTGCGGCTCGAGCAACTACGACGTGTACCAGAAGCCGCCGAGCCAGTGCTCGCCCCCGACCGCCCGTCCGGGCCAGTCGAACCACGAGCGCGGCCTGGCCATCGACTTCACGTACCAGGGTCGGGCCATCAGCTCACGGTCGTCACCGGCCTTCCAGTGGCTCAAGGCGCACGCCGCCTCGTACGGCTTCTACAACTTGCCCAGCGAGCCCTGGCACTGGTCCGTCAACGGCGACTGAACCCTGCGGCCGCTGGGCGGCCTCCGAGTTTCCTGGCCTACTTCGGCTTCACCTCGGAACGCCGGCGCCACACGCTGAGGCATGCGAGCCGTGAGGCGGAGCCGCACGACTCGGGGAACCCGTGCCCGTCCGGGCCTAAGGGTTCACGTGGATGCCGCACTCCGTCTTGTCCTTGCCGGCCCAGCGGCCCGAGCGAGGGTCCTCGCCCGGTGCGACGGGCTTGGTGCAGGGCATGCAGCCGATCGACGGGTAGCCCTGCTCGAGGAGCGGGTTGTAGGGCACGTCGTGGGTCTCGATGTAGTCGGCGACGTCCTGATCGGACCACGCGGCGATCGGGTTGATCTTGACCAGACCCCGGAGGTCACGGCCGACGACGAGCGCGCTGGACCGGGTGTCGGCCTCGTTGCGGCGCAGACCCGACATCCAGGCGGCCTTGCCGGCGAGCGCCCGCTCGAGCTGTTGGACCTTGAGGGCCGAGCAGCAGTTGTCGGGATCGGTCTGCCACAGCAGCTCGGTGTTGTCGGGCGCCGTCATGATCTTCATGTTCAGCCCGTAGCGCCGGCGCACCGTCTCGACGGTCTCGAGGGTCTCCGGGAAGTGGTAGCCGGTGTCGATGAACACGACCTCGATGGCGGGGTCGGCCTTCACGGCCAGGTCGATGAGGACCGCGTCGGTCATCGAGGCGGTCAGGCACAGATGGGGGCCGAAGGCGTCGACGGCCCACCGGATGATCTTCGAAGCGGGGGCGTGCTCGAACTCGGCGTTGAGCTCGAGCAGCTCGTCGTCGGTGTAGGTGTGGCGCAGGCTGGGGAGCGGCACGGTCACGGGCATGGAGGAACTCTTCCGTTGTCAGGAGGCGATGGGGACAGGTCAGGCGCTCACGTGGCGCACTCGGACTCGCCGATCTCCTTGACGTAGGGGCCGGTCTCGCCGAAGTCGACGTAGAAGTCGGGGTCGTCCTCGAAGGCGGGGAACACGTCGAGCTCGGCCAGCGTGTCGCCGACGGCGCCGGCGCCGCCCGACCGCTCGAGCCAGCCGCGGAAGTCCTCGCCGGCCTGACGCTCCTCCGTGAAGCGACGGACGACGCGTACCGCGGCTTCGGGTGCGTTCTTGGCCGGGAGGCGCAGGGCCTTCTCGCCGAAGTGGATCTTCTCCTGGCCGACGTAGCCGCCGAGCAGCATCTGGTAGCCGGGAGCCGAGCGGCCGTTGGCGCGGCGCTCGGCGCCGAAGAAGCCGATGTCGGAGGTGTGATGCTGACCGCACGAGTTGGTGCAGCCGGAGATGTTGGTCCGGATGCCGCCGACCTCGGCCAAGCCGGCCTCGTCGAGCGCCTCGCCGATGGCGTCGGCCAGCCCACGGGACTGGGTCACGGCGAGGTTGCAGGTGTCGGCGCCGGGGCACGCGACGACATCGCGTGACAGCTCGGCGCCGGGCTCGGCCATGCCGATGACGGCCAGACGATCGAAGAGCACGGGGAGCTGCTCCTCGGTGAGGTCGCGGAAGACGAGGTTCTGCCGGTTGGTGACGCGCACGTCGGCACGCAGCTCGCGCTGGATGCTGGCCAGCGCCCGGAACTGCTCGGTGGTGATGTCGCCGAGGCGGGCCCAGGCGTAGGCCGAGACCGTGCCCTTGGCGTTGCCGCGGACGACGTTGGCGTCCTCCCACTGCTCGTACGCTCCGCGGCGGCGGAGCATGACCGGGACGCCCTGGCCGACAGGTGTGGGCGCGGTGCCCGAGCGGACGCCGGCGGGGGAGTCGCCCCACTTGTCGACGACGTCGGGCACGCCGCCCGGCCAGGAGGCGGACGCCACCAGGAACTTGCGCTCCTTGAGGATGCGCTCCTGGACCTCTTCCCAGCCCATCGTGTCGATGAGCCACTTCAGACGGGCCCGCAGCTTGTTGTCGCGGTTGCCGTGGTTCGAGAACACCCGGAGGACGGCCTCGAGGGTGGCGAGGAGCTCGTGGCGAGGCGTGAAGTCCTCGAGGGCGAGGGCGGGGTGCGGGTTGGCGCCGAGTCCGCCGGCGACGAACACGCGGAAGCCGGCTTCCATGGTGCCGTCGTCGCGCTGGCGGCTGACGGCGATCACGCCGCAGTCGTTGAACATCGCCTGACCGCAGTCGGTGTCGCAACCCGAGAAGTTGATCTTGAACTTGCGGGGGAGGCGCTGCACCAGCGGGTTGCGCAGGAAGTGCCGGTTGGCGGCCTCGGCCCACGCGGTGATGTCGAGGACCTCATGGGGGCAGGCGCCGGCCAGGTGACATCCCTGGACGTTGCGGTTGGTGTCGCCGCAGGCCTCACGACTGGTCATGCCCACCGAGGCGAGGTCGCGCATGAAGTCGGGGATGCGCTCGAGCGGAACGAAGTGGAACTGGATGTTCTGCCGCGTCGTGATGTGGCCCCACCCACGGCTGTAGGTGTCCGACAGGTGGGCCATCATGTCGAGCTGTTCGGCGGAGATCTGGCCGTAGGGGATGCGCACCCGGACCATCTGGTTGTGGCCGCCCTGGCGCTGTCCGTAGATGCCGTTGGTGAGTCGGAACACCCGGAAGGCGTCCTCGTCGAGCGAACCGTCGAGATAGGCAGCGAGCTGCGTCTCGAACTTGGCGATGTCGGCGGCCTGGTCGGGGTCGAGCACGATCTCGTGGCTCTGCATGGTGTCCTCGGTGCGTTGCGGTGTCGGCGGAGACCGTCGGTCGAGGGGTATTCCCGACCCGATCGGTCAACAATCAGTGCTTGAGTGTGTCAAACCTGACCCAACAGATCAACATTCCCGTTTGTCTGGATGAATTCGCCGGATTGTTCGGCCGACATGTCCGGCCTCAGCGTTCGATGCGGCGCCAGGCCCGGCGCCGTTCCAGCTCGGCCGCCCGGACCATGCGGGCGAAGCGCTCTTCGACCGACCGGTGGATGTCGACGAAGGAGAATCGCTGCTGGATGTCGCCGCCGATCTTCTGCGCCGACACCTTGACGGCGTCGCCCTCGGGCATCGCGAAGACGACGGTGGTCAAGGAGCCGTCGGGAACCGGCGTGCCGGCGACCTTGGCGGCGAAGCCACCGATCGACAGGTTCGACGTGCGCCCCTTGCGGAGGTCGTTGTCGAACGATCCGCCGATGGCGAACGGGATGACGACCTCCTCGCGATAGGACTGGCGGCGCTGGACCACGTGGATCTCGTCGACCTCCACCACGACCTTGCCCTGCTCGCCCACCGACTCGACGGTGGCCAGCGCGGTCAGCCACCCGTCGACCGCGGGCGCGCCGAGTTCGATCAGGTCGCCGGCCTGGCACGAGACGGGCGGATCGTGACGACCACGGAAGACGTAGGTGCAGACCGCGCGTTGGTCGACGATGCGGTCGATGGTGAAGCGCGCCCGTCGACCCGCCGGGTCGCGCAGCACGACGACGGCACCCTTGAGCTCGTCGAGCGTGGGCGTGGAGGTCATCGTCGGGGAACGGTACCGGTCACCCGACGGGGAGCAGGGGAGACCGGTGGACCCCCGACGGCGGGGGCGACGTCAGCCCTGCAGCAGCTCGGCGACCCGGAACGCGAGATCGACCGACTGGCGGCCGTTGAGACGGGGGTCGCACATGGTCTCGTAGCGCTCGGGGAGGTCGGCATCGGCGATCTCCTCGGCGCCCCCGATGCACTCGGTGACGTCGTCGCCCGTGAGCTCCACGTGGATGCCACCCGGCCACGTGCCGGCGCCACGGTGGGCGGCGAAGAAGCCCGCCACCTCGCGCACGACATCTTCGAAGTTGCGGGTCTTCTTGCCCGACTCCGAGGTGAACGTGTTGCCGTGCATCGGGTCGCAGGCCCAGACGACCGGGTGGCCGGAGTCGCGGACCGCTTCGAGCAGCGGCGGCAGGAGATCGCCGATCTTGTCGGCGCCCATGCGGCTGACCAGCGTGAGCCGACCCGGGATCCGTTCGGGATTGAGGGCCTCGCACAGGGCGATGACGTCGTCGGGGGTGGCGGTGGGGCCCACCTTGCAACCGATCGGATTCTCGACGCCCTGGAGGAACGCGACGTGGGCACCGTCGAGCTGACGGGTGCGCTCGCCGATCCACAGCATGTGGGCCGAGCAGTCGTACCAGCCGCCGGTGAGGGAGTCCTGCCGGGTCAAGGCTTCCTCGTAGCCGAGCAGCAGGGCCTCGTGGGACGTGTAGAAGTCGACCTCGTGGAGGTTGGGCGTCTCGCGGGTGTCGATGCCGCAGGCGTGCATGAATCGCAGCGTGCGGTCGATGTCGTCGGCCAATTGGTTGTACCGCCGACCCTCGTTGGAGGACGCCACGAACTCCTGGTTCCAGGCGTGGACCCGGTTGAGATCGGCGAAGCCGCCCTTGGTGAAGGCCCGCAGCAGGTTCAGTGTCGAGGCGGACTGGTGGTACGCCTGGAGCAGACGGTTGGGATCGGCTTGGCGAGCCTGGCCATCGAAACCGACGTCGTTGACGATGTGGCCGCGGAACGACGGGAGCTCGACGCCGTCGACGGTCTCGGTGGCGCTGGAACGAGGCTTGGCGAACTGGCCGGCGATCCGACCCACCTTCACCGTGGGGACGCCCGAGGAGTAGGTGAGGATGACCGCCATCTGGAGGATGACCTTGAGCTTGTCGCGGATGGCGTCGGCCGAGAATCCGTCGAACGATTCGGCGCAGTCGCCGGCCTGGAGCAGGAACGCTTCGCCGCGTGAGACCTGGGCGAGGTGGTCGGTGAGGTCGCGGGCCTCCCCGGCGAACACCAGCGGCGGGTAGGTCGACAGCTGCTTGAGGGCCTGATCGAGGGCGGTCTCGTCAGGCCAGTCGGGCTGTTGTTCGGCGGCGTGGGACCGCCAGGAGGACGGCGTCCAGGTGCCCGCAGTGGTGTTCATCGTCAAAGCCTCGCAGGTCGAGTGGGTTGAGCAAAAAGCAGTTCGGGCCGCCCCGGAGGGCGGCCCGATGCGACAACTTGACCAGGCCGGCTGGTGGCCTGGGTGGTTCGATCAGGCGGCGCCTCGGGTGCCGGCCTCTTCGCGGACGGTTCCGACGGCCCGCTTGACCAGCCGGCGCGCGGCTTCGGCGGTGACGCCGAGCTCCTCGCCGACCTCGCGGTAGCTGCGGGTCCGGCCGTCGTTGAGGCCGAAGCGTTGCTCGACGGCGTAGCGCGCCCGGGGCTCGAGCACGTCGAGCAGGCCGGTGACGAACTCGTCCTCGGCCCGGGCGAGCATGAGGGACTCGGGTCCGGGCTTGTTGTCGGCGAGGAGGTCGACCAGCTCGGAGCCGTCGGACTCGTCGCCGACCGTGCGGTCGAGCGAGGTCGGAGTGGTGAGCCGGTGGAGGCGAGCGTGCTCGTCGTCGAGCTCACCGCCCTCGCCCGATGCGTGACGCAGGGCGGCCCGGAGGCTGGCCGAACGGTCGCCGGGGAGACGGACCAGCGAGGCCTTCTGGTCGAGGGCTCGACCGATGGCCTGGCGGATCCAGAACGTGGCGTAGGTGGAGAACTTGAAGCCCTTGCGCCAGTCGAACTTGTCGACCGCGTGCTCGAGGCCCAGGTTGCCCTCCTGGATCAGGTCCAGGAGCTCCATCGAAGGAGGAAGGGGATAGCGCCGGGCGATGGACACCACCAGGCGGAGGTTGGCCCGGATGAACCGGTCCTTGGCGGCTGCCGCATCACCGATCGCCCGACGCAGCTCGCGAGACATCGTCTCGCCGGCGTCGACTCGATCCTGGGCCTCACGGCCCTTTTCGATGACTTGCGACAACTGGCGCTCTTCCTCGGCAGTGAGGAGGGGCACCATGCCGATTTCGTTGAGGTACTGGCCGACTGAATCGCTCATGACATGCTTTCCAACGAAGATTGCAGTGATGTGATTCCAACGAGACCTGTGACTGAAGTCACGTCGTGGCGCATCTTGGGCACCGTGGCGAGGATCTGTACCCGTCGTGACCGGTGATCAGTCAGGATTCCTCGAGAGGTCTACGGACCCGACGGCGTCGTCGGACGCCGCGGGTGGGGATCTTCGATTGTCCCACACCCTGGGTCGCTGACCCCAGTCGATTACCGTCCTCATCTGGCCGCGCCGGACCAGGCGGCGGCACGTGGAGATCGGGAGAGGCCACCAGGGTGAGCGCACGGATCGGGGTGTTCGGCGGGACCTTCGATCCGCCGCACGTTGGCCATCTCGTGACGGCGGTCAACGTCAGGTTCACCCTCGGGCTCGACCGACTGCTGCTCGTGGTGGCCAACGAACCGTGGCAGAAGGTCGGCGTTCGGACGATCACGCCCGCCGCGGACCGGTTGGCCATGGTCGAGGCGGCCGTCAGAGGTGTGGACGGCCTCGAGGCCTCGTCGATCGAGATCGATCGAGGTGGTCACAGCTACACGGCCGACACGCTGGCCGATCTGAAGGCAGCGGACCCCGACGGTGAGCTCCACCTCGTGCTCGGTGCCGACGCTGCGGCCGGCCTCCACACCTGGGAGCGCGCCGACGAGGTGCGCTCGCTGGCGTCGCTGGTCGTCGTCGATCGACCGGGCGAGCAGACTGCCAGCATTCCTCCGGGGTGGCACGGGGTGCGGGTCGAGGTGCCACGGCTCGAGGTCTCGTCCACCGACCTCCGAGAACGCATCGCCGACGGGCGCCCACTCGAGTACCTGCTGCCGCGTGACGTGATCACCTGTGTGCGTGAGCGTCACCTCTATCGTGGGCGCGCATGACGCGAGAGGCCCCGGAGCCGCCGGGCGCCGCCGGCGCCGACGAGACCCCTGACGTTGCGTCCGGGGGCGCGACGCCCTCGACCGACCGCCTGGCGTCACTGCTCTCGGTCGACATCGGCGACGCCCCGGTCCGGCGTCGTCGGCGGGCGTCCGAGGACGGTCCTGCCTCCCTCGCCCCGGCCGCGCCGGAGACCGAGCCGCGCCGCGGCGTGCAGGGGTTCGTCTCCGCCGCGGTCCTCGTCATCCTGCTGGTCTCGGGTGTCGGTCTCGCCTACGCCGGCTCGCGCATCATCCGGAACAGCACCGAGGGCCAGGTGGTCGCGCCGGTCGACGACCCGACGGCGCCGGGGTTCGAAGCCCTGGTCGAGCCGACGCCCACGATGGTCCTGCTCCACGACCTCGACGGGGAGCTCGACGCCGTCACGGTGCTGACCCTGCCCGATCCCGAGGGGAGCGGTGGCGGCGTGCTCCTCGTGCCCACCCGCACCGTCTACGACATGCCGTTGTACGAGGTGAATCCGATCGAGCTCGCCTACGACCTGGGCAGCCCTGACTTCGAGACCGATGTCGTCGGCCAGCTGCTCGGCACGGGAATCGGTTCGAGCGTGGTCGTCGACGCCCAGCGGTGGGCCGAACTCGTCGCTCCGGTGGCGCCGATCACCGTCGACAACACCGACGAGCTGGAGGTCGACGGCGAGGTGCGGTTCCGCGTCGGGGAGATCGAGCTCGAGGCCGAGGACGTCGGTCCGTATCTCGAAGCGAGGGTCGAGGGCGAGAACGATCTCGCCCGGCTGTTCCGCCATCGGACCTTCTGGCTCGCCTGGCTCGACGCCGTCGCGTCGGTCGGCACACCTGAAGCCGTGCCCGGCGAGGTCGAGTCGGGCATCGGTCGCTTCGTGCGGACGATCGCCGCCGGCTCGCAGGTGGTCGAGACCATCCCGGTCCAGCCGGCGACCCCGGGTCGCTACGGCGACGAGCCGGCGTTCGTGCCCCAGTTCCGCGAGGTGCAGGAGCTCCTCGATCGGGTCGTGCCGTTCCCGGTGGCGGCCTCGCCGGGTGCTCGGGCTCGCGTTCGCATCATCAACGGCACGGCCGACACCAGTCGGGCTGCGCAGGTGGCTCCGTTGCTGGGGCCAGCCGGTGTCCAGGTCACGCTCATCGGCAACGCGCTCACGTACGACGTGGCGTCGACCACGATCAGCTACGCCGGCGACGTGTTCCGCGACGAGGCCGAGTCCATCCAGACGATCCTGGGGGTCGGCGAGGTCATCCTCGAGACCCGACCGAGTGATGTGGCCGACATCACCGTTACCCTCGGGGCCGACTATGGATGAGACCCACCGATGAGCGAACCCGACGCCGACCTCCCGACCGACGCCGAGGTGACGCCCGCGCCCTTCGCAGTGGCGGCCCCGATCGACGTCGATGCGATGGACCCGACCTTCCCCGTGGTCGCCGCCCGGGCGGCGCACGCCAAGGGTGGCGTCGACATCCTGGTCCTCCGGGTCGGCGACGTGCTGGCCATCACCGACTACTTCGTCATCGTGTCGGCCAGCAACCCCCGCCTCGTGCGCAGCGTGATCCAGGACATCGAGAACCAGGTCGCCAAGGCGGGCGGACCCCGCCCGGTCCGGGTCGAGGGTCTCAACGAGGCCGAATGGGTGCTGGCCGACTACGGCAGTTTCGTCGTGCACGTGTTCCACGCCGAGACCCGCCGGTACTACGAGCTCGAACGGCTGTGGGCCGACGTGGAATCGATCGACTGGCCCGACCCCGACGCCCCGGAACCGGTGGTACCGGTCGGCGACTGAGGCTCAGCGCCGGGCGTCGTCCAGGAACGTGGCCCAGGCGGTGATGGCCAGGGCGTGGCCGGCGCCGGGATGGATCACGAACTCGGCGCCGAGACGGGCCGCCAGCCATCGGCTCATGGAGGGCGGCGCCACCGCGTCGGCGTCGCCGACGTGGATCCGGACCGTCGGGCCGATCTGGTCGAGCAGTGCGGCCAAGGGGGTCGCCTGGGCGGCGATGTCGCGCTCGACGCCACCGAGCCCGGCGGTGACGCTGGCCCGCAGACCGAGCACGAGTTGGTCGGCGGCGCCGGTGCAGTCGGCGACGGCTTCGAGGCTGTGCTCGAGCATTGCTCGGGCGGTGGCATCGTCGACGTCCGGGGGTACGAGCCACATCCCCAACTCGGTGCCGAGCTCGTCTGGCGTCATCTGGTCGAGGAGGGAGGCGAACAGCCGGCGGCTGTCGTCGGCGCCCTCGAGAACGCCGGAGTCGCCGTAGGCGTCGGCGGGCACCAACGGCGCGACCAGCGTCAGCGAGCGGACCCGCTCGGCGTGGCCGCCTGCGAGGGCCAGCGCGGCGATCGACCCGGCCGACCATGCGAGGACGCCGGCGGTCTCGACGTCGAGGCGGTCGAGGACGGCGGCGAGGTCGTCGGCCACGGACTCGGGGGTGGCGGAGGGATCGGCGTCGGATGCGCCGATGCCAGGTCGGTCGACGGCGAGCAGCCGTACGCCGGCGTCGACGGCGAGGCGGTCGTCGGGGTGCCGAGCGAGCCTCGAGTCGGGCGTGCCGTGCAGGTACAGCACCGGGACACCGTCGGGATCGCCCCGGTCGTCGACCGCGATCCGGCGCCCCCCGCCCACGTCGACCAGCAGATCAGGTTCAGGAAGGTCCATGGTCGCTGGTTCTCGGCGGCGGCGAGTTGTGAGGCAAAGCCGAACAACTCGGGTTCCTCGCCCGCAGGGCGAGGAAACGTGGAGCTAAGGAGAATCGAACTCCTGACCTCTTCCATGCCATGGAAGCGCTCTACCAACTGAGCTATAGCCCCGGGTTTCAGGCCGAGTGGTGCGCCGGGGCGCATCTCTCGCGGGCCAGCCACGATAGATCACGCGACGGGTCGCGTTCCCAATCCGATCGGCATCCGATCCCCGACGGGCGCGAATCTCGAATCGGCCGGTCGGGGAGGCCTCGGTACGATGCCGGGCCATGTCCGAGCACACCGCGACCGACGAGGCCGAAGACGGGAGCGTCGATGGACGCGTCGCCGCCTACGACCCGCAGACCGTCGAGGCCAAGTGGCAGCAGCGGTGGCTCGACGAGGGCACCTACGAGATCGACAACGACGATCCCCGCCCGCCGTACTACGTGCTGTCGATGTATCCATACCCGTCGGGTGCGGCCCACATGGGGCATGTGCGGAACTACACCTTCGGCGACCTGATCGTCCGCTACAAGACGATGCAGGGCCATGGCGTGCTGTCGCCCATGGGCTTCGACAGCTTCGGCCTCCCGGCCGAGAACGCCGCCATCAAGTCGGGGGTGCATCCGCGTGTCCACACCGACGAGAAGATGGCCGAGCTGACCAGCTCGATCCAGCGCATCGGCGCGGTCTACGACTGGCGCCGGCGGGTCACCAGCCACGACCCACAGACCATGAAGTTCACCCAGTGGATCTTCCTGGAGTTCCTGGAACACGGCCTGGCGTACAAACGAAAGGCGGCGGTCAACTGGTGTCCGGGCTGCCAGACGGTGCTGGCCAACGAACAGGTCCTGGCCGACGGCACCTGTGAGCGTTCCGGCGACCTGGTC
>JBFJNI010000051.1:0-25591 GCA_041618235.1 Acidimicrobiales bacterium | reverse complement strand
CTTCGAGGTCCACCCCGGCGGTGGCGCAGCCGTGAACCCGTACGGGCTGCTCCGCGTCGTGTCCGACCTCTCGCGCCGATGATCCCGATCCCCCCCACCATGACGAGCTGACGGGAAGATCATGGACGTCACCGCCACGCTCGACGCCGATTGCGACGTCGACGAGCTCTTCGGTTGGGTCGGCTCGCTCGACTCGTACGACCGCTGGCTCGAGATCGTGCCCCGCACGGAGCCGGCGCCGGCCGCCGACGGCGACCCCGGGCCGGCGTGGTTCGTCACCCTCCGGGGCCGCATCGGCCCGCTGGCGCGTTCGAAGCGACTCCGCATGGTCCGCTCGGCACACGAGCCTCCGAGTCGAGCCGTGTTCGAGCGCCGCGAGACCGACGGTCGGGAGCACGCTCCCTGGGTGCTGACCGCCGACGTCACCGGCACCGACGAAGCCGCCTCGCTGACGATGCACCTCCACTACGGCGGATCGCTCTGGGTTCCGTTGCTCGACCGACTGCTGTCGGGGGAGATCGAGGCGTCGCGTCGACGACTCCGCGCCCTCGTCGCCGGCGACTGAGCGAGCGCTCGCCGATCAGCGACGGGCGGTCGCCGACCAGCGGCCCTCGTCATGGCGGACCGCGAGATCCACGCCGTACAGCGCGCTGAGCGAGGCCGACGTCAGGACGTCGGCCGTCGCGCCGACACCAGCGACACGACCTCCGCCCAGCAGGAGCGCCCGGTCGAAGGAGGCGGGGATCTCCTCGAGGTGGTGGGTCACGAGCACCAGGGGAGCGGTCGTCGACGCGGCCGCGGCATCGAGGCGTCGGAGCAGGTCCTCACGTCCGCCGACGTCGAGACCGGCGGTCGGCTCGTCGAGCACGACGAGGTCGGGGCGGCCGGTGAACGCTCGGGCGAGGAGGACCCGCTGGCGCTCGCCCGCCGACAGCGTCTGCAGCGGACGGTGTGCGGCTGATCCGTCGATGCCGAACGTCGCCAATCGCTCGTCGGCGTCGAGGTGGTCGGCCCGGTCATAGCGATGCCACCAGGTCTCGAGGGCGGCGTTGGAGGCGCTGAGCGCGACCTCGTGCGGCGTCATCGTCGGACGGAGCTGATCGGCGAGTGCCTGACTGGTGAACCCGATCCGGCGGCGGAGCGCGCGCATGTCGGTCCGTCCGAGCACCTCGCCGCACACGCGCGCCTGACCGGTCGACGGGCGCAGCCATGCCGAGATCAGTCGGAGCAGCGTCGTCTTCCCCGAGCCGTTCGGACCCACGACCACCCAACGCTCGCCCGGGCCCACCGACCAGTCGACGTCGTGGAGGACGGTCGTCCCGTCGATCTGGACGTCGACGCCGTCGAGCACGATGGTCGGGTCGGGCATGCGCCTTTGTAGCCTCTGCTCCCACCGTCCCTCGATTTCGGATCCCATCATCGACACCGCCCTCGGTCTCCTCGCCGTCGTACTGCTCATCGCTGCGAACGGCGCCTTCGTCGCCCACGAGTTCGCGCTGGTGGCGGTCGACCGATCCCGTGTGGCGGTGCACGCCTCCGAGGGTCGTTCGGCGGCCAAGGCCACCGAGAAGGTGCTCCAACGCCTGTCGTTCCACCTGTCCGGCGCGCAGCTCGGCATCACCATCACGTCGCTGGTGCTCGGCTTCATCGCCGAGCCCGTCGTCGCCACCTTGCTCGAGCCCCTCGTCGGGTCCATCGTCGGCGACGAGCGAGCGCTCGCCGTCTCGGTCGTGGTCGCTTTGGTGTTGGCCACGACGTTCCAGATGGTCATGGGCGAGCTCGTGCCGAAGTCGTTGGCCATCTCGCACCCCACCAGCACGGCCTACGCGCTCGCCAAGCCGATGCGGGTCTACGGCATCGCGGTCGGGCCGGTCGTCCGGGCCTTCAACGGGGTCGCCAACTGGACGGTGCGGCGCATGGGCATCGAGCCGCAGGAGGAGTTGCGATCGGTGCGTGGACTCGAGGAGCTCGACCTGCTGTTCCGGTCGTCGGGCGAGGAGGGCACCATCGACGAGGAGTCGCTCACCCTCCTCGTGCGCGCCGTCCGCTTCTCCGAGAAGACCGCCGCCGATGCGCTGGTGCCCCGCACCGAGGTCATCGGCTTGAGCGCCGACGACAGCGTCGCCGACCTCACGGCACGTGCGGTCGAGACCGGTCACTCGCGGTTCCCGGTGTACGACGGCGACCTCGACGAGATCGTCGGTGTCGGTCACGTCAAGGATGCGTTCACCGTGCCGTTCCGCCGTCGGCCCGAGACGCTGGTGCGGTCCATCGCCGCCGATGCCCTGGTCGTCCCGGAGACCCTCGACCTGTCGTCGCTGCTGGCGCTGCTCCGCGAGCGGGCCACCCACCTGGCGGTCGTCGCCGACGAGTACGGCGGCACCGCCGGCATCATCACGCTCGAGGACGTCCTCGAGGAGGTCGTGGGCGAGATCGACGACGAGCACGACCGCCCCACGCCGCCGCTCACCCGCGTGCAGCGTCCGGGCGAGTGGGTGCTCAGCGGAGGTCTGCACCCCGACGAGGTCTTCGACACCTGCGGCTTCGAGATCCCCGACGGCCCGTACGAGACCCTCGCCGGCTTCGTGCTCGACGCGCTGGGCCGGATCCCCGAGGCCGGTGACGGCTTCGACCACGACGGGTGGCTGCTCGAGGTGCAGACGATGGAGCGGTTGCGGGTGGCTTCCGTGCACCTGGTCGCGCCTGAGGTGCTCGCTGGCGACGGGGCGGCGCGATGAGCCTCTCGTCGGTGGTCATCATGGTCCTGCTGCTGGTGGCGAACGCCTTCTTCGTGGCGGTCGAGTTCGCCCTCGTCGCCTCGCGACGCACGAAGCTCGAGTCGATGGCCGACGAGGGCAGTGCCGCCGCCCGCCGAGCGCTCGAGTCGGTTCGCGACCTGTCGTCGCAGCTCGCCGGCGCCCAGCTCGGCATCACCATCGCCTCGCTGCTGCTCGGCTTCGTGGCCGAGCCCGCCATCGCCCACGCGCTCGAATCGGCGCTGCACGATCTCGTCGACCTGCCCGAGAGCGTCACCACCACCATCGGGTTCACCGTCGGCCTGTTCATCGTCGTGTTCCTGCACATGGTCCTGGGCGAGATGGTGCCCAAGAACATCGCCATCGCCGGCCCCGAGAAGACCCTGTTGGCGCTCGACCTGCCCAACCGGATGTACCTGAAGGTGTTCCGGCCGGTCATCACGGTGCTCAACGGCATCGCCAACGGCATCGTGCGCCTGCTCGGCAGCGAACCGGCCGACGAGATCTCCGACAGTCACACGTCCGACGAGCTGGCCGAGATGGTCTCGGCATCGCGCAGCGAGGGTCTCATCGCCGACGTCCAGCATCGACTCCTGCGCGGCGCGCTCGCCATCGGTGAGGCGCCGGTCTCCGACCTGATGGTCCCGCGCGATCGCATCGGGTTCGTCGAGCGGACGGCAACTCCGGCCGACGCCGAGGCGGCCGTCGTCCGGACCGGGCACTCCCGCCTCCTCGTCGTGGGCGACGGTGGTCTCGACGACGTGCTCGGGTTCATCCACGCGAAGGACCTGCTGACCATCCCCGGCGACCTGCGCGACCGGCCGCTGCCCCTCGGTCGGATCCGCCGGATCCCCATCGTCCGGCCCACCACCGTGGTCGACGACGTGCTCTACGCGCTCCAGCGGGCTCGGGTGCACCTCGCCGTGGTGGCCGAGCCCAGCGGTCGCACCCTGGGGCTGGTCAGCCTGGAGGACGTCCTCGAGGAGCTCGTCGGCGACATCATGGACGAGTCCGATCGCCATCCGACGCGTCCACTGGCCCGACGTCGGGTGTCGACCCGTGCCGGCGAGCCGCGTTCCGCCCTCTGAGGTCGCCGAGTCGTCACCGGATTGCAATGTTGGCGGCGTGTTCGTAACCTTGGTCGACGCTACGGGGCCGGCAGCTGTCGCATCGGCCCACCACGTCACCAGCCCATGACCCGCCGATCCCTCCTCTCCGCCCTCATCGTCGTCGTCGCCCTGTTGTCCAACCTGGCGATCTCCACGGCCGGTGCCGGCACGCCCGAGATCGAGCAGGCACGCGCCCGTGCCCAGAAGGCCGTCGCCGCGGTCTCCGAGGCCGAAGCGCAGCTCGGAGCCATCGAGTCCGAGCTGGCCGTGCTCAGCACCCGGGCCGAACGGGCCCAGGCCGCGCTCGGATCACTCCGAGGATCCATCGAGGAGATCGTCATCGCGCGGTACACGTCGCTCGGTGACATGCCCCTCTTGCTCGAGGCCGACATCAACGATGGCGTCAAGGCCGAGGCGTTCACCCGCTACGTGAACCAGGGCAACTTCGACTCCATCGACGCCTTCACCCGAGCCAAGGCCGATCTCGACGCCGCCACCGAGGCGCTCGACGCCAAGCGGTCCCAGCAGACCGAGAGCATCGCCCGCCTCGAGAAGGCGTTGGCCGACGTCCAGTCCGAGCTCAAGCGCCTGGAAGCACTCGAGGCCAAGCGCCGGGCCGAGGAAGCCGCCCGCAAGGCCGCCGAGGAAGCCGCTCGTCGCAAGGCTGCCGCCGCGGCGTCCGCCCCGGCCGCCGTCCCGAGCGCGGCCGCACCCGTTCGACAGGCGTCGGCACCGGTCGTCAGCTCCGGCGGTGGCATGGTCTGCCCGGTCGCGGGATCCCACAGCTTCATCGACAGCTGGGGCGCCCCACGCTCCGGTGGTCGGAGCCACAAGGGTGTCGACATCATGGCTCGGAAGGGCACGCCGGCGGTGGCGCCCGTGTCGGGCGTGGTGACCCACCGCGGGAACAGCGTCGGTGGGCTCTCCTACCACCTGATGGGTGACAACGGTCACTACTACTACGGCACCCACCTCTCCGGGTATGCCGCCTCGGGCCGCGTCAGTGCCGGCACCGTCATCGGCTACGTCGGTGACTCGGGGAATGCGCGCGGGATCGACCACCTCCACTTCGAGATCCACCCGAACAACGGGGCTGCGGTCAATCCGTACCCGGCCACCCGCCGCGCCTGCGGCTGAGGGTCGCCGGCAGCGACCCCGACTCGGCACCGGGTCGGGATCCGGCAACCGGCGTTGCCATCTCTGGCAGGATCGCCGCCGTGACTCCCGAAGATCTGTCCCTGCGACTGCGCGACCTCCTGCGCGGCGAGCTCCACCAGCCCTCGCTCGAGGTCACCGATCTGCGGCGGCTCACCGGCGGCGCGTCGCGTGAGACGTGGTCGTTCACGGCCGGGGGCGAGCGCTTCGTCCTCCAGCGCGAGCGGGCGGGCTCCCCGCGCGCCGGGGCGATGGCCCTCGAGGCCGACCTGCTCCGCGCCGCCGAGGACCATGACGTCCCGGTGGCCGCGGTCATCGCCGCCGGTGCCGCCGATCCGGTCTTCGGTGCCGGTTTCCTCGTCAGCCGGTTCGTGACCGGCGAGTCCATCGCTCGCAAGATCCTCCGCGACGACGACTTCGCCACCGCTCGGTCCGAGCTCGCCGGCCAGTGCGGCCGAGCGCTCGCCGCGATCCACTCGATCCCCGTCGATGCCGTCGACGGGCTCGTCGCCACCGATCAGGTGGCGCAGTACCGCGAGGTGCTCGACACCTTCGGCGACGCGGTCCCCGCGTTCGAGCTCGCCTTCCGGTGGCTCGAGGACAACCGCCCGGCGGGGACGGGCCAGGCCGTGGTGCACGGCGACTTCCGGCTCGGCAACCTGCTGGTCGGGGCCGACGGGCTCCGTGCGGTGGTCGACTGGGAGCTCGCCCACCTCGGCGACCCGATGGAGGACCTCGGTTGGCTCTGCGTCCGCGCCTGGCGGTTCGGTGGTGAGCTCCCCGTCGGTGGCGTCGGGAGCTACGAGCAGCTCTTCGACGCCTACGAGCGGGCCAGCGGGAAGCCGGTCGACGCCGCAGTGGTCCGCTGGTGGGAGGTCCTCGGCACGCTCAAGTGGGGGATCATGTGCATCATGCAGGCGAGAGCGCACCTCGACGGGCACTCCCGCTCGGTCGAGCTGGCCGCCATCGGCCGCCGGGTGTGCGAGAACGAGCACGACCTGCTCCTGCTGCTGGCGCCCGAGGCCCTGGCCGACGCGCTGTCGCGCCCCGCCCCTTCGCCGCACACCGTCGCAGGGATGCACGGACGGCCGACCGCTGCCGAGCTGGTCGAGGCCGTCCGCGAGTACGTCGAAGGCGACGTGATGGGCGCCACCGAGGGTCGGGTCCGCTTCCACGCCCGAGTGGCCGCCAACGCCCTCGCCACCGTGCAGCGCGAGCTCGAGCTGGGTCCGGCGATCGCGGGGGCGCAGGCCGAGCGCATGGCGGCCCTCGGCGTCGCCGGCGAGGTCGAGCTGGCTGCCGCCATCCGCGCCCGTCGGTTGACCGAACGCGCCGACGACGTCACCTGCGTCGTGGCGGAGACCGTGGTCGACAAGCTCCGGGTGGCCAATCCGGGGTACGCGACACCGGTGGGATGACCCGAGGTCACCCCACCGGCACCTTCACGTGCTGATGCTCATCGGTGCGCTGGCGCCCACCACCACCGTGTGAGGCGACGGTCAGCTTCCCCCGCCCGTTGCGGTACAGATCGGCTGGTGTCAGGCACCGACGGCGTGGAACCCGCCGTCGACGTGGACGATCTCGCCCGTGGTCTGGGGGAACCAGTCGGACAGCATGGCCACCGTGGTGCGGGCCACGCCGGCCGAGTCGTTGACGTCCCAGCCCAGGGGTGCACGATCGTCCCAGACGTCCTCGAAGGCCTTGAAGCCGGGGATCGACTTGGCCGCCATCGTGCGGATCGGTCCGGCGGCGACGAGATTGACCCGGACCCCCTTCGGGCCGAGCTCTCGGGCGAGGTAGCGCGACGTCGACTCGAGCGCGGCCTTGGCGACGCCCATCCAGTCGTAGGCCGGCCACGCCACCGAGGCATCGAAGTCGAGACCGATGATCGATCCGCCGTCACTCATCAGCGGCACCACGGCATCGGCCACGGTCTTGAGCGAGTACGCCGAGATCTGCATCGCGACGGCGACGTCCTCCCACGGCGCCTCGGTGAACCCGCCACCCAGGCACGACTCGGGCGCGAAGCCGATGGCGTGGAGTGCACCGTCGACCCGACCCCACTTCTCGCCGAGTGCGTCGCGCACGGCCTCGACGTGCGCGGCCTCGGTGACGTCGAACTCGAGGACGTCGGGCTCGGTTGGCAGCTTGCGGGCCGTGCGCTGGGTGAGGCGCAGGGCACGGCCGGCGCCGGTGAGGACGATCTCGGCACCCTCCTCCTGGGCCAGCTTGGCCACGCCGAACGCCAGCGAGGCGTCGGTGAGCACACCGGTGATGAGCAGTCGTTTGCCGTCGAGGATTCCCATTGCGTCTCCAGACCGTGGGCGGGGACCGGACGTTACCGATCGGTGCAGATCCATCCGTCCGATGCGCCGACACGCTCGCACGGCAACGGGAATCGACCCGCGCCGGGCACGAGGCGTCGATCGGCGATCGACTGGGGCAGGGTCACCGTGGCGATGATGGTGGGAGCGATGCAGTCGTCGGCCGGAGCGATCACCATCTCGGTGTAGATGCGGTCCTTCGCCATGTCGACCTGGACCCGCCGCAGCTCGGCGCATTCGCCGCCGGGACGCTCGCCCACGACCCGGAACGTGTCGTCGTCGATGACCTCGAAGCCGTCGGGGGCGAGGAGAACGAGCCCGGCGTCGTCCCGGAGGTTGAGGAACGCCCATCCCGCCACGAGGACGAAGAGCGCGAACGCGATCAGGAACGGAACGGCGCTGAGCTGGGCCGACGGCTCGTCGGCACCCCGTTCGCTCGTGGGATCGCCAGGTGGGGGAGCATCGGGCACGACTGCACGGTAGGTGCCCGTTTGGTCTCGGCCGGAACCCCCGCCGGTAGAGTCCCGGCCGTGCAGATCGGCATTCTTGGTGGAACAGGTCCCGCAGGCTCGGCGCTCGGCGCCCGACTGGCCGACGCCGGCTACGACGTCGTCATCGGCTCTCGGTCGAAGTATCGGGCGATGGAGGCCGTCGACACGTTGCTCGACGCCTGGCCCGGCAAGAACCTGAGCATCGTCGCCGGCGCCAACGAAGACGCCGCGGCCGCCGACATCGTGGTCATCGCCACCCCGTGGGACGGCGCCACCCAGACGGCTGCCTCCGTGCGTCAGCACCTCCAGGGCAAGATCGTCATCTCGATGGCCAACGCGCTCACCCGCATCGGCAAGGAGTTCCAGCCGCTCGTGCCGCCCCGCGGCAGCGTCGCGGCCAGCGTCCAGGCCACCGTGCCCGACTGCCTGGTGGCCGCCGCCTTCCACCACGTGCCGGCCAAGGAGCTGGGCGACCTCGACCATCCCATCGAGTCCGACGTCCTGATCTGCTCCGATCACGAGGCCGCGACCGCCGCCGCCGCCGAGCTGGTCCACGCCATCCCCAACATGCGTCCGCTCGACGCGGGCGAGCTGAGCCAGGCCACGCCGGTCGAGTCGTTCACCTCGGTGCTCCTCCAGCTCAACGTGCGCTACAAGACGCGGGTCGCCGTGAAGTTCACCGGCATCCCCGACGGCTCGGGCACCATCACCGACCTGCCGCCGAAGCCGCCGCGGGCCTCGGTGGCCGCATCGTCTGACGACGACGGCGCCAGCGAGCCCCCCGCCGAGGCATGACCGAGGCCGCGGGGCCGCTCCGCCTCTACGACACGGCGAAGCGTGACATCGTCCCCTTCGAGCCCGGCCCCGTCGTCACGATGTACACGTGCGGCATCACGCCGTACGACGCCACCCACCTCGGCCACGCGGCGGCCTACGTCGGGTACGACGTCCTGCAGCGTCGCCTGCGCGACCGCGGCCATGACACGAAGTGCGTCCGCAACGTCACCGACGTCGACGACTCGATCCTGGGCAAGGCCCGCGAGATCGGCGTCCACTACCTCGACCTCGCCGCCGCCGAGACCGCGAAGTTCGACGACGACATGATCGCCCTGAACATGATCCCGTCGTGGAGCGAGCCCCGGGCCACGTCGGCCATCGCCGACATCCGCGGCTTCATCGGGATGGTCCTCGATCGCGGCCACGCCTACCAGGCCGGCGGAGCCGTGTACTTCGACATCTCGACCTACGAAGCGTTCGGGCAGGTGTCGGGCTACGACCGCGACACCATGCTCGGGTACGCCCGTGAGCGGGGCGGCAACGTCGACGACCCGAACAAGCGCGACCCGCTCGACTTCGTCCTCTGGCAGCCGTCGCTCGACGACGAGCCGTCTTGGGACTCGCTGTGGGGTCCGGGCCGTCCGGGATGGCACATCGAGTGCTCGGCGTTGGCGCTGCGCGAGCTCGGGACCACCATCGACCTCCACGGCGGCGGGTCCGACCTCATCTTCCCGCACCACGAGTGCGAGGCCGCCCAGTCCGAGGCCGCCACCGGCGAACCGTTCGTGCGGCACTGGATGCATCAGGCGATGGTCCACATGGACGGCGAGAAGATGTCGAAGTCGTTGGGCAACCTCGTCTTCGTGTCCGAGCTGCGCAAGGAGTGGGAGCCCATGGCCATCCGCCTCGCCGTCGTCAAGCACCACTACCGCGATCCGTGGGAGTGGGACGACGAGCTCATGCCCGAAGCCGCGGCCCGGCTCGACCGCTGGCGAGTCGGGACGGCATCGTCGGCCACCGTGCTCGACGAGGTGCGCCGACGCCTCGACGACGACCTCGACACCCCGGGAGCGATCGCGGCCGTCGACGCCGCCGCCGAGCGCGGCGAAGACGTCACCGAGGCGGCGCTGCTCCTGGGCGTCGAGCTCGACGTCGACTGAACCGGGGCCGACCACAGCGGAAGTGGCAGAACTGCGGCCAGCACATCGGTCGGCCCGCTGGTAGCGTCCGGCCCGTGGGACAGGACCGCGAGTACGGCAAGGCGTATCCGATCGCCAAGGCGATCGTGCAGCCCGTGTGCAAGCTGCTCTGGCGCATCAACGTCACGGGACTGCACAACGTCCCCGAGTCGGGGCCCGCGGTCTTCTGCCCGAACCACATCTCCTTCTTCGATTCGGTGGTGCTGCCTGCGACCCTGCCCCGGCGGATCAGCTACGTCGGCAAGGCCGAGTACATGGACTCGTGGAAGACGAAGTACATCTTCCCGGCCGTCGGCATGATCCCCATCGACCGAGGTGGCGGCAGCGCCAGCCAGCGAGCACTCGACACCGCCGCCCGGGTGCTCGAACGCGGCGAGCTGTTCGGGATCTACCCCGAGGGCACGCGCTCACGCGACGGAGTCCTGCACCGCGGTCGCACCGGCGCTGCTCGGCTCGCCCTGCGGGTCGGCGCTCCGATCATCCCCGTCGGCATCCGCGGCACCGACCTGATCCAGCCCACCGGGGCATCGGTCCCGCGTCCGTTCCGCACCTGCCAGCTCAACATCGGTACACCCATCGACGTCACCCGCTACCTCGATCGCCAGGACGACCATCTCGTCCTGCGCCAGCTCACCGACGAGGTGATGTTCGAGATCAAGAAGCTGTCGGGCCAGGAGTACGTCGACAGCTACGCCGGTTCCAAGGACGAGCCCAAGCCCGAGCCCGTGCCCGAGGCCGCGCCCGACGAGGTCTCCGTCGACGGCGGCGTGGCCGCGACGTTCGACGATGCGCACCGCAACGGTCGACCGGAGGTCCGCGAGACCATCCGCGTCCCCGTCCTGCCAGACGGGCGCGAGGCCAACGAGGACGACGAGGTCATCGACGTGCGGCCGTCCTCGGCCGACGTGCTCGCCAAGTGGTGGTCCTGATCCGGAGCTGACCGGCGGGCATCGTCGGCTCGCGGGCCATCGGTGCGCGAGGCTCGGCCCATGGACCAGGACGCCGTCGATCTCGCCCTGCTCGTGTTCCGATGCGCCATCGGCGCCGTGATGCTGGCGCACGGGTGGAACCACATCTTCGGCGGCGGGAAGATCGAGGGCACCGGTCGGTGGTTCGCCTCGCTCGGGATGAAGCCGGGCATCCTCCACGCGTGGGTCGCCAGCCTGGCCGAGGTCGCCTCGGGCGTCGGGCTGGTCCTGGGGCTGTTCATGCCGCTGTGTGGTGCCGCGGTGATCGGGACGATGACGGTGGCGCTCATCACCAACCACCGCGGGAACGGCTTCTTCATCTTCCGTCCGGGTGAGGGCTGGGAGTACGTGATGACCCTCATCGCGGCGGGACTCGCCCTCGCCGTCGTCGGCGGAGGGACCTGGTCGCTCGACCACGCGCTGGAGATCTTCGATCCGCCCGGATCCACCGGTCTGTGGATCGCGCTCGGCGCCGGATTCGGCGGCGCGCTGGCGTTGCTGGCCGTGTTCTGGCGCCCCCAGCCCGCAGCGCACGCCGAGGACTGATCTCCGCCCGGTCCGACGTATCGAGCAGTCGTCCCCTTGGGGTGGACGGCGCCTCGAGCTCGGCGAGCTGATCGTCGCAGCCCTCGAGGCCGCGGGCGCCGACGTCAACAACCAGGTCAACCTGGGTGGCACCGTCGTCAACCGCGACGCGCTCCTCGCCGGCGACATCGACATGTACTGGGAGTACAACGGCACCGGCTGGCAGGTCCACCTCGAGCAGCCCGACCCCAGCTTCGATCCCGCTGAGCTGACCGAGAACGTGCGCAAGCTCGACAAGGAGAAGAACAACATCGAGTGGCTGGGCCGCTCGCCGTTCAACGACACCGACGGCTTCGCGACGCCCCCGGACGTCGGTCCGATCTCACTCGAGGAGATGGCCAAGCGGCTCCAGGAAGACGACTCGCTGAGCCTGTGCCTCGAGACCGAGTTCCCGACTCGTGACGACGGCCTCGTGCTGTTCGAGGAGGCCTACGACATCGGCGTGCCCGAGTCACAGATCGAGATCCTCGACACGGGAGTCATCTACCAGGAGACCGCCGCGGGCAACTGTGACTTCGGCGAGGTCTTCACCACCGACGGCCGCATCGCCGGTCTCGGTCTGAACCTGGTCGAGGACCCGGGCACCTTCATCCTCTACAACGTGTCGCTGACGATGCCCACCGACGTGTACGAGACCGCGCCGGAGGCCTTCGGCACGCTCGTCGAGGCCATCCTCGCGCCGCTCGACGAGGAGACGATGACCGAGCTCAACCGACGGGTGTCCATCGACGGCGAAGACGCCGCCGACGTCGCCCGTGACTACCTGAAGGCGAACGGCATCATCTGATCCGTTCGGCGAACGAGGGCACGGGGCGCAGACCGGAGGGTCTGCGCCCCGTTTCTCGTTCCGGCCCGCAACCGTCTTCGTCGCCCTCGCGGGCGATCGCTACCCTCCGCCCCATGTCTGACGTGATCGCCGTGAAGCTCCCCGATGGTTCGACGCGTGAGCTGACCACCGGGGCCACCGCCGGCGACCTCGCCCGATCGATCGCCCGGGGCCTGGCCAAGAAGGCCGTCATCGCCGAGGTGAACGGCGAGCAGCGCGATCTGTCGCACGTGCTCGACGACGGCGACACGGTGGCGATCATCACCGCTGACTCGCCCGAAGGGCTCTACGTCATCCGCCACTCGACGGCCCACGTGCTGGCCCAGGCGGTACTCGAGCTGCACCCCGGCGCGACCTTCGGCATCGGCCCGCCGGTCGAGAACGGCTTCTACTACGACTTCGAGCTGCCCGGGGGCGGCACGTTCCACGAGGACGAGCTCGAGGCCATCGAGGCCCGGATGCGCGAGATCCTGAAGGAGGCGCAGCCGTTCGAGAAGTCCGAGATCTCCGCCGACGAGGCCCGGTCGATCTTCGCCGACCACAAGTACAAGCTCGAGATCATCGACGACGCGTCCACGGATCCCATGTCGGCCACGTCGGCCAAGGGCGAGGTGCGCTGCTACGAGAACATCCCGCCCGAGCCCCGGCCCAACCAGACCTTCCACGGCCACGACGGCTTCATCGACCTGTGCCGCGGGCCGCACGTGCCCACCACGTCGGACCACCTCGGCCACTTCAAGCTGCTCCGTGTCGCCGGCGCGTACTGGAAGGGGAGCGAGAAGAACCCCCAGCTCCAACGGATCTACGGCACGGCCTGGGCCACCAAGGCCGAGCTCGCCGACCACCTCGAGCGTCTCGAGCAGGCCGCGGCTCGCGATCACCGCCGGCTCGGTGTCGACCTCGACCTGTTCAGCTTCCCCGACGAGATCGGCTCGGGGCTCGCGGTGTTCCATCCCAAGGGAGGCATCGTCCGTCGGCTGATGGAGGACTACTCGCGGCGGCGCCACGAAGAGGCCGGCTACGAGTTCGTCTACTCGCCGCACATCACCAAGCAGAACCTGTTCGAGACGTCCGGTCATCTCCAGTGGTTCGCGGACGGCATGTTCCCGCCCATGCACTTCGAAGACGAGGGTGGGCCCGAAGGCACGAACTACTACCTGAAGCCGATGAACTGCCCGTTCCACTGCTTGATCTTCCGATCGCGGCAGCGGAGCTATCGCGAGCTCCCGCTGCGCATGTTCGAGTTCGGCTCCGTCTACCGCTACGAGAAGTCGGGTGTCATCCACGGGCTGACGCGCGTCCGGGGCATGACCCAGGACGATGCCCACCTGTACTGCACCCGAGAACAGATGCGCGACGAGATCCGCACCACGGTCGACTTCGTGCTCGGACTGCTCCGCGACTACGGCCTCGACGACTTCTACCTCGAGCTGTCGACCAAGCCGGAGGAGAAGGCGGTCGGTGACGACGACGAGTGGGACGAGGCCACCGAGGTCCTCCGTGAGGTCGCCGAGGGTGCCGGACTCGAGCTCGTGCTCGACGAGGGAGGTGGCGCGTTCTACGGCCCGAAGATCTCGGTCCAGGCGCGCGACGCCATCGGTCGCACGTGGCAGATGTCGACCATCCAGCTCGACTTCCAGCTCCCGAAGCGGTTCGAACTCGAGTACGTCGGCGCCGACAACGAGCGACACACGCCGATCATGATCCACCGGGCGCTGTTCGGCTCGATCGAGCGCTTCTTCGCCGTCCTGGTCGAGCACTACGCCGGCGCGTTCCCCACCTGGCTCGCCCCTGTGCAGGTCGTCGTGTGCCCCGTGGCCGACGAGCACGAGGACTACGCCGCCACGGTCCACGAGCAGTTGCGCGCCGCCGGGCTCCGGTCCGAGGTCTCCCACGCCACCGACGGCCTCGGCGCCCGCATCCGCAAGCACAAGATGGAGAAGGTGCCCCACATCCTCGTGGTGGGCGGCGACGACGTCACGAACGGCACCGTCGCCGACAACGTCCGCGGCGGCGACAAGCCCGAGCGCGACATCCCCGTCGACGACTTCATCGAGCGGATCTCCATCGAGATCCGCGACCACGCCTGACCCCCATGGCAAATCGCAGGGAATCGACGTCGGAAACCGACGGTGATCCAGCCGGAGAATCGACCGGGCGCAGCCGACCGACGCTCGACCGGCTGTGGGCCGGCTGGCGGACGACCTACATGGACGAGGTCACCGCCGACGGCAACGCCGGCCTGTCGACCGAGGGCGGGTCGGTGTTCGCACGGATCCTGCGGGCGGTCGACGCCGGCGACCTCAGCGACGAAGCGGCCTACATCGTCCACCGGGGGAGCGAGGCGTTCGCCATCCTCAACGCCTACCCGTACGGCACCGGCCACCTGCTCGTGATGCCCTACCGCGAGGTGGGCGAGCTGACGTCGCTGACGCCGGCCGAGTCGGCCGATGTGTGGAAGCTGATCAACGAGGCGGTCGAGGCCATCACCGCCGCCTACCGGCCCGAGGGCGTCAACGTCGGCTTCAACCTGGGCCGGGCCGCGGGCGCAGGCGTGCCGACCCACGTCCACGGCCACGTCCTGCCCCGCTGGGACGCCGACTCGAACTTCATGACCACGGTCGCCGAAGCGCGGGTCATGCCCGAGCCGCTGTCGGTCACCTGGCGCAAGCTCACCACCGCCTGGCCGCGCTGAGGTCGCTCAGATCTTCTCGGGGGTGTCGGTCTCGACGACCTCGCCGTCGGCGGTGAAGACCAGGAAGCGGTCGAGGTTCTTCATGAACCAGCGGTCGTGGGTGACCGCGATGACGGTGCCCTCGAACGACGCGATGGCGTGCTCGAGTGCCTCGGCCGAGGTGACGTCGAGGTTGTCGGTGGGCTCGTCGAGCAGCAGGAGCGTGCAGCCCTGGAGCTCGAGCAGGAGGATCTGGAAGCGGGCCTGCTGGCCGCCCGAGAGCGTCTCGAAGGTCTGATCCGCCGCCGAGGTCAGCTCGTAGCGCGTCAGGCGCGACATGGCCGGTCCGCGGTTGAGGTCGAGCGCCTGGAGGATGTCGAGCAGGGTGCGCCCCACCAGCTCGGGGTGGTCGTGGGTCTGGCTGAAGTGACCGGGTACGACGCGCGCACCGAGATCGCAACGTCCCTCGTGGGCGACCGAAGCGTCGCCGGCCAACAGGCGCAGCAGGTGGGACTTGCCGGTGCCGTTGTCGCCGAGGACTCCGACGCGGTCGCCGAACCAGATCTCGGTCGACCAGGGGAAGGTGAGGTCCACGAGCTCGAGGTCCTCGATGACCACCGCACGCTTGCCGGTGCGTCCGCCGTCGAGGCGCATCGTGATCTTCTGGTCGCTCGGGCGCTCGGGTGGCGGGCCCTTCTGGTCGAAGTGGCGCAGGCGGGTCTCGGCGGCTCGTGCACGAGAGGCGTTGGCGTCGGAGACCTTGGCCCGCTCCTTCATGATGCGCCGGTACTCGTCGAGCCGCTTGCGCTCGTCCATCCATCGCTGGTGGTCCTCTTCCAGCTTCTCGAGCCGGGCGATGCGGGCGTCGGCGTAGTCGGTGAACGAGCCGCCGTGCGCCCAGGCACCGTCACCCTCGATGGTCACGATGCGATCGGCGGCCCGCGCCAACAGCTCGCGGTCGTGGCTGATGAACAGGATCGTCTTGCGGGAGGCCCGAAGGCGGCCTTCGAGCCAGCGCTTGCCGGGGATGTCGAGGAAGTTGTCGGGCTCGTCGAGGAGGAGCACGTCGTCGTCGGAGCGCAGCAGGTACTCGAGGGCCAGCCGCTTCTGCTGCCCGCCGGAGAACGTGGCCAGTGGGCGGGCCGACGCCTCGTCGAGGTCGAGACCCACCGCTTCGGTGGCGCAGACGTTCCACTGCACCTCGGCGTCGTAGCCACCGACCGCGCCCCAGTCGGCGTGGGCCTGCGCCAGCCGCAGCCCGGCCTTCTCGACGAACGACGGCTTGCCGCCCCCCGCTGCGAGCTCGGCGGCGCGGGTTGCCTCGGTGAGCTCGGCCGCCGCCGCCGTGATCGCCGGCGGGGCCAACGAGGCGAACAGGTCGCGCACCGTCGACCGGGCACCCGACCGCATGCCGACGAGCTGGTCCATCACACCGAGGCGCCCGTCGACCGAGATGGTCCCGGACGAGGGCGTGCCGCGGCCGGCGATCAGCTCCATCAGCGTCGTCTTTCCGACTCCGTTGGCGCCGACGAGCGCGACGTGCTGCCCGTCGCCGACCTTGAAGGTGACGTCGGTGAACAGTTGTCGACCACCGGGCAGGTGGTGCGACAGTCGGGTGACGTCGATCGTGCCCACGGCGGGCGCAACGGTAGCGTCGTGGACCATGACCGAGGTCCCCAGTTCCGACGATGCCGACATCGCTCCCACCCCCGCGGCCGGAGCAGATCACGTCGACGAGCTCCCCGAGGACCTCGACGCCGTCGGCTACGTCGGGCCGTACGTCTTCCCCGACAACAACCGTCGTCGCATCCCCGGCTACCTCTACCTCGGGACGGCGGCCGCCTGCATCGCGCTCTATGCGCTCGCCGGCGACGACGCCGTCTTGGTGAACAGCGGCTTCCTCGTGGTCGGCCTCGTCCTCGCCGCGGTGGGGGCGTTCCACCTGCTCTCCGGCTTCGACCTGGTGGTCGACGAGCGCGATGCGCTGGTCAACGCCTCCCGTGCGGTGGGCTTCGCCGTGGGCCACGCCTCGGCCCAGATGGGCTGGCGGGGACTGCGCAGCCGCCCCACGTGGCGGATCCTGATGTACTCGGCCGAAGAGCCGCCCGAACAGCGGGGCTTCGTGCTGGTCGACGGCGTCGACGGCTCGATCGTCTCGCAGGTGGTCGAGGCCAACCCCGAGGACTGGTCCGAGCTCGACGGCAAGCTCACCGCCTGATCCGCCCCCTCTGGGACTAGCGGACCTCGGTGATGATGCGCTGGGTGGCTCGCAGGTGGTCGGCCACGACGCCGACGCCCTGGCGGACGACGGTGAGCAGCCCGACGGGCGCGTCGACCCCGGCGATGCCGACCTGATCGGCCCAGGCATCGGTGGGTACCGACTCGATGCGGCCGGCGCAACGGGTCGCGGTGGCCTCGAGCTGGTCGAGGAGGGCCGGGACCGGGGTGTGCTGGTCATCCCACGTGGCGCCGGCCAGGTCGGCGAACGCGGGATGGAGGGTGACGTCGTCGTGGCCCGCGCCCTGCTCGAGCGCTCGGTCGAGCAGCGCGAGCACCCCGTCGGCGGCCAGGACGTGATCGGCGGCCGAGGTGCCGTCGGCACTCAGGCGACGACCGATCTCGTCGGGGTCCCATCGGTCCTCGTCGTCGGGACGGGCCAGCAAGGCCCGGAACCGGCGTGGGAACGAACGCACGGCGACCGTTGCATCCGCGGGCGTGAGGTGCGGGTCGGTGGTCATCATCGCCCCCTGGCGGCGCGCAGGCCGCGTCCGATGTCGAGCTGGTGGTGCTTGGCCTCGTGCAGCGCCCAGATCGCCAGGGTCTCCACGGTGAAGATCTCGCCCGAGCGGCGCTCGCCGGTGGCTTCGCGGTCGATCGGGTCGAGGTCGGCGAGGGTCGACGCATAGGTCGAGGTGGCCTCGGCGATCTCGTCGGCCACCGCGGCCGGGTCCTGGCCGCGGTAGTCGTCGTCGACGACGGCGGCCTCGTGGTCCCACCAGTCGAAGCGGACGCCTGGCTCGGCGACCATGGCGCGGGTGCGCTCTTCGAACCGTACGAGGACGTCGCGCACGTGGCAGGCGTACTCGAGCGGCGACCACGTGTCGGGTTCGGGGCGGGTGCGGAGCAGGGCCGGCCCGTCCTCGCCGGGGAGGTACCGGGTGAGCGGGGCGGCGAACTTGCGACCGAGCGCGGCGATCTCGCCACCGACGTCGTCGACGGACGCGGGATCGAAGCGGCACTCGGGGCAGGGCTCGGTCATCGGCGCGGTGGGGAAGTCGCTCACTGCGGCGACGCTACCGCCGCTCACCGGCGCGTGACACGGGATGATGCGCGACGGGACGCACCAGACATGTGAGACTCGGATGTCGCTCGGGAGCGGTTGCGAAGTATCCTGAGCAATCCCATGTCCGATGGCGTGGGCACCCCTGTCGCGAGGAACCCAGATGTTCGACGGTCGTTTCCGATCCAGCTTCGAGAAGGGCATCAAGCCGATCGGCGTCCAGCTCCGGCGGGCCGGTGTCAAGGCCGACCATCTCACCGCGTTCGGGGTGCTGATGTCCGGCGCCGCCGCCGTCGCCATCGCCAACGGGGCGCTGCGCGGGGGCTTCCTCCTGCTGGCGCTCACCGCGATCCCCGACGTGCTCGACGGTGCGGTGGCCAAGGCCAGCGGCACGGCGTCGTCCCGGGGCGCATTCTTCGACTCGACCATGGACCGCGTCGCCGACGGCCTGCTGCTCGGCGGCATCGCCTGGTACCTCGGTACCACCGAGCCCGGCCAGATCTCGCTGCTGCCCATGGCGGTGCTGGGCGCCTCGATGCTGATCTCCTACGAGCGAGCCAAGGCCGAGGCCCTCGGTTTCGACGCCAAGGGCGGCATCATGGAGCGCGCCGAGCGGCTGATCCTGCTCGGCCTCGCCCTGCTGTTCGACTCGCTGCTGATCCCTGCCCTGTGGCTGATGCTCGTGCTCACCGTCGTCACCGCCGGTCAGCGCTTCGTGAAGGTCTGGAAGCAGGCGTCGGCCACGGTGCCCCAGCCGACCTTCGACAACCGCGAACGCCGCCGCCGCTCGATGCGACGGGCCGATCGTCAAGAGCGCGCTGCGCGCCGACGCCGTCGCACCCATCCCTGATCGCCGGCAATGGCGTCGCGCGTCCTGACGGCGTTCCAGGTGGCCTCCGCGGTCGCGGGTCGGCTCCCGGCCTCGCTGCTCGGTCCGCTGGCCAAGCTCGGCGGCACCGGGGCTGCGATTCCCGACGCCACGCGGCGACTCATTGTGTCCCGGAACCTCCAGCGCGTCGATCCTGAGCTCCGGGGGCTCGCGCTCCGGCGAGCGGTCAACAAGACCTTCGAGTCCTACGCCGCCTACTGGCTCGAGGCGTTTCGCCTGCCGGGCTTGACGCCTGCCGAGCTCGACGCCGGCATGACCTACGAGGGCTTCGAGCACCTCGAGCGCAGCCTCCACCGGGGGAAGGGCACCATCCTCGTGCTGCCCCATCTCGGTGGATGGGAGTGGACCGGCTTCTGGTTCACCCGCGTGGTCGGCGTCCCGATCACCGCGGTCGTCGAGCGGCTCGAACCGCCCGAGCTGTTCGACTGGTTCAGTGAGTTCCGCACCTCGCTCGGCATCAACGTCGTGCCGCTGGGCCCCGATGCCGGCCGTGAAGTGCTCAAGGCCCTGAAGCGCAACGACCTCGTCTGTCTGCTCAGCGACCGAGACATCGACGGCAACGGCGTCGATGTCGAGTTCTTCGGCGAGCGCACCACCCTGCCCGCCGGCCCGGCCACGTTGGCTCTCCGGTCGGGTGCCGACCTCGTGCCCGGCGCCATGTACCAGCGCCCGGACGGCAGTCATCACGGCTATGTCCGACCGCCCATGCTCATCGAGCGACAGGGCCGGCTCCGCGACGATGTCGCCCGTATCACCCAGGACATCGCGCACGAGCTCGAGGTGCTGATCCGCCGTGAACCAACCCAGTGGCATCTCATGTCGCCCAACTGGCCCAGCGACCACGAAGCCTTGGCTGCTGCCGGCCTCGCCCCCGACCCTGCTCCGGAGTCCTGATGCGCATCGGTCTCATGTGTCCCTACAGCGTCACCATCCCAGGTGGCGTGCAGGGCCAGGTGCTCGGTCTGGCACGCGCGCTGCGGACCATGGGCCATCCCACCCGCGTGCTCGCTCCCGCCGACGGCCCGCCGCCCGATGCCGGGGTGACGCCGCTCGGCGTAAGCGTGCCCACGGCCGCCAACGGCTCCGTCGCTCCCGTCGCACCCGACCCGTCGGCCCAGCTCCGGACCATCCGGGCCATCGTCGACGAGGGCTTCGACATCCTCCACCTGCACGAACCGCTCGCGCCCGGCCCGAACATGACGGCGCTGCTCGTCAATGCCGTGCCGATGATCGGCACGTTCCACGCCGCCGGCGACTCGTCGTCCTACAAGTACGCCGCGCCGGTCCTGCGCTGGGGGCTGCGTCGACTCCGGCACCGGGTCGCTGTCTCACCCGATGCGGCGGCGCTGGCCCAGGGCTACCTCGGCGGCGAGTACGAGCTGCTCCACAACGGCATCGAGATCGACCGCTACGCCCACGGTCCGGCGACACCCACCACGGGCCCGACGATCTTCTTCTGCGGGCGCCACGAGCCCCGCAAGGGACTCGCCGTGTTGCTCGAGGCGCTCCAGTCGCTGCCGCCCGACGTCCGCCTGTGGGTCGGGTCAGACGGGCCCGAGACCGAAGAGCTCCAGGCCGCCTATGCGGGTGACACCCGCATCGAGTGGTTGGGGCGGCTGACCGACGAGGACAAGACCGCTCGTCTCCGTGGCGCCGACGTGTTCTGCGCGCCGGCGCTGATGGGGGAGTCGTTCGGCGTCGTGCTGCTCGAGGCGATGGCTGCCGGCACCACCGTGGTGGCCAGCGACCTGAAGGGCTACCGCAACGTCGCGACGCACGATCGTGACTCGCTCCTGGCCGCGGTCGGCGACGCCGACGACCTGGCCCGCAAGCTGCAGCTCGCCCTCGGTGACGCCGCCCGGCGAGCCGAGCTGGTGGCGGCCGGCCGCGAGCGGGCGTCGTCGTTCGCGATGGCGCGCCTGGCCGAGCTCTACGTCGAGCGGTACGAGAAGATCCTGGCCTGACCCCGGACGCGACGATGGGAGGGCCGAAGCCCTCCCATCGCCCACCCCCGAACAGGGAATACGGGAATCAGCGCTCGGTGCGCATCCAGCGGCGGGCGCCGAGCGCGCCGACCACGGCGACGGCACCGAAGAGGAGCATCATGCCGTCGTTGCTACCGGTGTTGGGCAGGGCCGGGACCGGTGTGGCCGTCGAGGCGACCGGTGCGAACGTCGACCGCTGCGAGAGCGAAGCGACACGGACACCCACGCCCTCGGACAGGGGTAGGACGCCCCCCAGGACCGGGATCAGGCCCGCGGTGGGCACGCCGTCGAGCAGGGCCGTCAGCTCGTCGAGCGGGCCGGCGGGCAGGTCGATGCCGGCGTCGGCGAGCAGGTCGCCGATCGACTCGAGCTGAGCGAGGTCGGTGATGAGGCTCTGCAGCTCGGCCACGTTGGGGAGCACGTCGACCCGCAGGGCGGTGAAGGCCGCGTCGGCGACGGTGGCTCCGGAGCTCTGCGTCACCGAGGTCTCCTCCTCGAAGAGGCCGATGTCGATGAGGTCGGCGAGGCTCGGGTCGATGCCGCCGAGGATGCCGCCGAGCGTGCTCTCGATCTGGTCGAGGACGGCGGTGAGCTGGGCGACCGTGGCCGTCAGGTCGACCGACGGGATGGCCAGCGGACCGACCTGGAGGCCCTCGAGTGCGGCGGTGACGTCGGCGACCGAGGTGGCCACCTGGTCGGTGGCCTTGGTGACCACCGAGACGGTGATGCCGTCGACCGAGAGCAGCGCCGCGCCGTCGAGGACGTCGAGCACTGCTTCGAGGGTGTCGCCGAGCAGGGTGCTCACGGCGGGGATGCTCTCGATGAGGGTCTCGACCTCGGTGGCGATGGCGTCGCATGACGTCTCGGCGGGGAGGCCGAGCGTGGTGCCGACCGTCGTGATGACGGTGGAGGCTTCGCTCTCGCAGACGCCGTCGCCCCCTTCGTCGATGACGGCGGCCGCGGTTTCGAGGGCACCAGCCTCGTCGATCAGGGCACCGATGGCCTCGACCGAGAGGTCCTCGGGAGCGAGGGCGGGCAGGCCCAGCGTCTCGAAGGCGGTGTTGAGCTCGCCCAGGAGGCCGAGCCCGTTCACCAGGTCGAGCACCGTGTCGAGCGGGAGGCTGGTGAGCGGGATGCCCAGGCCGGAGAGCAGGGACTCGAGGTCGAGCACCGTGACGGCGTCGACCGACAGGCCGCGAGCGCCGTTGGCGTTGGTCGGCGCAGCGTTGCTGCTGAGGTCGAGCGTGGTGCCAGACACGGCGAGGATGCCGCTGAGGATGTCGAGGTCGGCGAGTCCGCCGCTGAGCTCGGACACCGCGCCGTCCGCGCCGACGAGGGCGCTGAGGTCGATGGGGAGCAGCGAGCCGGAGACGACCGGGTTGTCGATCGGCGTGAGCGCCTGGCTGGCGGTCGACTTCTCGCCGGTCGACGAGGTCGAGACGACCGGCACGGTCTGTGAGACGCCGGCGGCGGCGGACTCGACGACGAGGGCGGCGAGTTCGGCTGCGGCCGAGGGCTGCCCGATGGCGGGGTTGGTGTTGGCGTCGCCGCGATCGGCGAGCAGGTCGAGCGAGAGCAGACCGCCGGCGTCGAGGCCGAGGACCGTGAGCGTGCCTGCGGTCGATCCCACGCCCGTGGGTGCAGGGGCCGCACCAGCGGCCGGGCCGACCGTGGCGGCGAACAGGGCTCCGGCCGCAACGGCAGGAACGAGACGAGACAAGCGCATGAAAAGGGGCTCCCCAACAGCGGAAACGGACAGTGATGCCACCTTGTCCGAATTGCCCCTGATCGGGAATCGCTCGTTCGGGTCATTCTCCGGTGCCGATCGGACTAGTCATGGATCGGTCGTCCGTGAGGATCGGCCGGGTGGTCGGGGGCCGCGTACACTCGGCCGTCGTCCCGCCCCGCCTGTCGAGAGGCCTGCTCCGTGCCCACCGAGGTCACCGACAAACGAGACACCGACGCCGCCCTGGTCCGTCTGGTCGCGCTCCACGGCACCGCTTGCTTCGTCCCGGTGATGGTCGTCCTGTTGCTGGTCGGCCTCCCTGTCGTGCTCGCCCTGCTCGTGGCCATCGTCGTCGCCGTCGCGATCACGGCGTTCCGCCTGCGGGGCATCGACGTCCGGTTGGCGCGGTCGCTCGGCGCCCGCCCGCTCGCGCACGACGATTCACCGCGCCTGCACAACCTGGCCGACAACATCGCGATGGCCACCGGCGTGGGCACACCGGTGCTCCACGTCATCGACGATCCGGCCCGCAACGCCGTCGTCTGGGGTTCCGGCAGCGGCCCGGTGTCCTTCGCCATCACCTCGGGGCTGCTCGAGACCGCCGAGCGCGTCGAGCTCGAGGCGATCCTCGCCTATCACCTGAGCATGGCCCGCGACGGCATCGAGGTGCTGTCGGTGGCGGCCGGGCTGTTCGGGTCCTGGGCCCGCGGCCCGCTGACCGGACCGGTGGCGTCGTTCGTCCACGCCACCGTCGACGAACGTCGCATCGTGCTGGCCGACATCGAGGGCGCCCAGGCCACCTGCTACCCGCCCGGACTCGTGCAGGCGCTGGGCCTGCTGCTCCAGGGGTCGACCGTGCCCGCCCTCGCGCCGCCGGCGCTGGCGCCGCTGTTCTTCGCCACACCCGTGGCTCCCGACAGCCCCTTCGCCGTGCATCCGCCGGTGGCCGACCGCATCGATCTGGTCCGAGAGCTCTGACCGCATCCCGCGAGCGCCCCGGAGACGGATGGCTCCACGGACCGACCCGAACGCGATGGGGATCCTCGGCACCGCGCCCGTAGAATCGACGGCATGTCCGAGCACGAGCAGCAGACGGGATCGTTCCGGGTCAAGCGAGGCCTGGCCGAGATGCTCAAGGGTGGCGTCATCATGGACGTCGTCACCGCCGAGCAGGCCAAGATCGCCGAGGACGCCGGCGCGGTGGCCGTCATGGCGCTCGAGCGCGTGCCGGCCGACATCCGCGTCGACGGTGGCGTCGCCCGCATGTCCGACCCGGAGATGATCGAGGGCATCAAGGCCGCCGTCACCATCCCCGTCATGGCCAAGGCCCGCATCGGGCACTTCGTCGAGGCCCAGATCCTCCAGGCGCTCGGTGTCGACTACGTCGACGAGTCCGAGGTCCTCACCCCGGCCGACGAGACGCACCACATCGACAAGTGGGCCTTCACCGTGCCGTTCGTGTGCGGCGCCACCAACCTGGGCGAGGCGCTCCGACGCATCTCCGAGGGCGCGTGCATGATCCGCTCCAAGGGCGAGGCCGGCACGGGCAACGTCGTGCAGGCCGTCCGCCACCTGCGGTCGATCAACGGTGACCTGCGCAAGCTCACCCAGGCCGACGAGGCCGAGCTGTTCGAGTGGGCCAAGCAGCTCCGTGCGCCGCTGCCGCTCGTCCAGGAGATCGCCGAGACCGGCACCCTGCCCGTGCCGCTGTTCTGCGCCGGCGGCCTCGCCACCCCGGCCGACGCCGCCCTCGCCATGCAGCTCGGCGCCGATGCCGTGTTCGTCGGTTCGGGCATCTTCAAGTCGGCCGATCCCGCGCCCCGGGCCAAGGCCATCGTCGAGGCCACCACCCACTTCCGCGACGCCGACATCCTCGCCAAGGTCTCCCGCGGCCTCGGCGCCCCGATGACCGGCATCGGGATGGACGGCGACGGCACCCAGTTCGAGACCCGCGGCTGGTGACCGCCGTGCTCGCCCTTGGCCCTCGGGCGACGAGATGAGGCCTCCAGGTGGGAGCGCGACGCACCATCGGCGTCCTCGCGCTGCAGGGCGCGTTCGCCCGGCACGTCGCCGCGCTGACCTCGCTGGGCGCTGACGCCGCCGAGGTCCGCCGGCCAGCGCAGCTCGACGACGTCGACGCGCTCGTCCTCCCCGGCGGCGAGTCCGGCACCATGTCGATGCTCCTCGAGCGCAGCGAGCTGTTCGACCCCATCGCCAAGCGTCTCGCCGACGGCATGCCGGCCTTCGGCACCTGCGCCGGGATGATCCTGCTGGCCACCGAGGTGCTCGATGGTCGCCCCGACCAGCGCAGCTTCGGAGCCATCGACCTCTCGGTGCGGCGCAATGGCTACGGCCGCCAGGTCGACAGCTTCGACGCGGCCGTCGAGCTCGAGGGCGACGGCTGGGGTGACACCGCCGCCGAGCGTGCCCCGTTCGACGCCTCGTTCATCCGCGCCCCGGTCGTCGAGCGCGTCGGCGCCGGCGTCGAGGTACTCGCCCGGGTCGACGATCGGCCCGTACTGTGCACATCCGGACCGGTGATGGTCGCAGCGTTCCACCCGGAGCTCCCCGCTCCCGACGGCACCAGCGACCGGCGCATCCACCGGCGATTCCTCCAGGAGGTCCTGTAGATGTCCGGCCACTCCAAATGGGCGACGATCAAGAACAAGAAGGCCGCCACCGACGCCAAACGGGCCAAGGTGTTCGCCAAGCTCATCCGACAGGTCGAGGTGGCGGCGCGTGAAGGCGGCCCCGATCCCGATGCCAACCCGACGCTTCGCACGTTCTTCCAGAAGGCTCGTGACAACTCGATCCCGCTCGACACGATCCGTCAGGCCATCAAGCGGG
>JBFJNI010000050.1:0-25592 GCA_041618235.1 Acidimicrobiales bacterium | reverse complement strand
TCGTCACCGACCCCACCATCCACCACCTCGACCCGACCGATCGCAGCGAGACCCGACGCCTCCTCTACGCCCTCGACGCCATCCTGCGGCTCCACTTCGCCCAAGAAGAAGAACTCCTCATCAGCCTCACCACCGACACAGGACCCCGACCATGAGCGAAAGAATTCTTCTCGGCTTCGACGGATCCCCCGACGCCATCGCCGCCGCCCGCTGGGCCGCACGAGAAGCCCGCCTGCGCAACGCCTCCATCCACCTCCTCCACACCTACGACTACCCCTACCTCGAGCGCCTCGACCACCAAGCACAGGACGCGCTCGCTGCCGAAGCGCACACAACCGCGGAACTCGGCCGAGAGGTCATCACCGATGAAGCACCCGAGATCGCACTCGACGTCACCGTCGAGGTCGGACAACCAGCGCCGGAGCTGATCGCCGCTGCTGCCGATGTCGACCTCGTCGTCCTCGGCCGCCGAGGCCACAAGCCCCTCCACCGGGTCCTGGTCGGCTCCGTCGCAAGCAAGTGCCTCCACCACACAAACCGTCCAGTCGTCATCGTCACGCACCCTGACGAGTGATCGCCCACCTCGACCGCTCGGTCGAGCGCAGCCCACCATTGGTTACCGGGTCACGGGGGTCGATCTGGTACCGGGATACGTCGAGGTGGCTCGGACGCTCACCGACTGGACAGGTTTTCGCCGACGAGGTCGTCTACGAGGTCGGTAGCGCGTCGGACTTCGCCCTCGATTTCTTCACCGGAATCCGGCGACGGACCGCCGAGCTCGGTGGTCCGCCGCCGCTCGGACGCCGCGAACTCGTCGATGGTTCGCTAGCGGTCCGGGTCCGGTGCGTGCTCGTCGGGTTCGGGTGTTCCGGGGGCCGCGTCGAGGCGTCGGATACAGACCTGCGTCAGCTTGTAGCCGTCGCGGCCTGCGACCCGGAGTTCGTGTCCGTCGACCTCGACACGATCGCCGACCGCAGGGAGCGTGCCCGTCCGCGACAGGACCAGGCCCGCGAGCGTCGTCACGCCCTCGTGCCCGAAACGGAAGCCGTAGTCGTCCGCGAGCTCGTGGAGGGTGGTCTCGCCATCGAGCGTGATGGAGCCGTCGTCGTGGACGACCGCAGGAAGGTCGTGGTCGCCCGAGGGATCGTCGAGCACCTCGGAGACGACGTCGTCCAGGGTCACGAGCCCGATCGTGCTCCCGAGCTCGTTCACGACGAGCGCGGCGTGGACCCGCTCGTCCTTGAAACGCGCCAGGAGGACGTCGGCCGCGGTGCTCCCGCCCACGGTCGGGAGTCGGCGGACCATGGTCGTGAGGTCGATCTCCTCGTCCGACAGGCTCGCACGGACGAAGTCCTTCACATGCAGGAGCCCGATCACGTGGTCGAGATCGTCGACATAGACCGGATAGCGAGACGTGGGCGACGCCTGGATTCGGGCGACGATGTCGGCCCGACGGGTGTCGTGCCGGATCGCCTCGAGATGACCGCGCGAGGTCATCAGCTCCTCGGCGGTGAGATCCTCCAGGTCGAAGATGTTGCGAATGATCTCGCGCTGGAACTCGGGAAGTGCGCCGCTCGCGGCGGACTCGTCGGTGACGATCGCCAGCTCCTCGGCGCTGTAGAGCGACAGCGTGGCGTCGGGCTCGGGGATGCGGAGCATCCGCATCAGCGAGAAGGCGACCCAGTTGAGGACGACGACCGCAGGACGGAAGATGGCGCTGAACAGACGCATCACCGGGCCGACGCGCAGGCTCGTCGACTCGGGAGCGGCCAGCGCGAGCGCCTTGGGGATCATCTCGCCGACCACCACGTGGAGGTACGTGATGACGCTGAGCGCCACCACGAAACCGATCATGTGTGCCGCCGTCTCGGAGAGCCCGATGGACTCGAAGGGGTCGTACAACCAGTGGGCGATGGCTGGTTCGCCGTACATGCCGAGTCCGATCGACGCGAGCGTGATGCCGAGCTGCGCCACGGCGATGTAGCTGTCCTTGCCGGCGGGTCGATCGAAGATCCGAAGGAGCCAGCGCGCACCGCGGCTGCCGTCGTCGGCGAGCGCCTGGAGACGCGAACGCCGGCTGCCGACCAGCGCGAACTCGGCCGCCACGAAGAGGCCGTTGACCAGCACGAGCGTGACCACGGCGATGACGGGCAGCACGACGCCTGTGACGAGTCCTGCCGCGAGGACGGTTCCACTCACGTCTCGTCCTCGACCGGTGCACCAACAGGCAGCATGAAGCTGACCCGGTCGACCAGGGTGCCGTCGACCGAATCGACCCGGAGCGCCGGCTGTGGCTCCGCAGGGTCGGGAACGTCGGCGGCGTGCTCGCTGGCCGGCTCCGCGATGAGCGGCACCGTGTCGCCGACGGCGGGGAGTCGCCCGAGGCGATGCCACACGTAGCCCCCCACGGTGTCGACCCCGGCCTCGGGAATCGCCAGCTCGAATCGCTCGTTGAGAACGGTCAGCAGCACATCGCCTCGCACCGAGACCATGCGCCCGTCGATGGTGATCGGATCGGGCTCGATGTCGAACTCGTCGTTGAGTTCGCCGAAGATCTCTTCGATGATGTCCTCGCGGGTGACCATGCCCGTGATCGATCCGAACTCGTTCACGACGAGCGCGAGATGGACGCCGCGCTCGGAGAGGGTCGCCATCAGCGACGGGACCTCGAACGCCTCGCTGATCACCACCGGCTCCTCGACGATGTCGCCGACCGTGGACCGGCCTTCCCGTTCGTCGGCGAGGAAGAGATCGCGAAGGCTCACGAGGCCGATGATCTCCTCGCCACCATCGGTGACCGGGAAGCGTGAGTACGGACTCATGGAGAGCTGGGTGAGGGCCACACCGATCGGACTCGATGCCGCAACCGTCACGAGCCTGCGGCGCGGCGTCATGATCTCTCGCACGAGTCGACGGGACACGGCGAGAGCGCCGGCCAGCATCTCGCGCTCGTCGGCGTCGATCAGACCGCCGGCAGCGCTTTCCCCGTACAGACCGGCGAGCTCCGTCGGCGAGTGCACGTGGGAGTGGGAGTGGTCGACGTCGAGGCCGAGCCGCTTCATGGCGGCGAAGGCGGAGCCGTTGAAGACAGCGACGAGCGGTCGGAGCAGCCACTGGCTGATCCGCATCGGTGTGAGCGTGGCGATGGCCAGCGCCTCGGGGTACCGCAGCGCCACCGTCTTGGGCAGCAGCTCACCGAGTACGACTTGGAGCGATGTGATGGACAAGAGCACGACCACGACGGACAGCGTCGGGCCGGCGCTACCGAAGCGCTCCTCGAAGAGCGGGATGAGCTGAGCCTGACCGTAGGCACCGGCGACGAGGCTCGAGAGCGTGATGCCGATCTGACAGGCCGCGACGTAGTCGTCGAGCCGCCTCGGGTCCTGGACGATGGCGAGCAGACTGCCGGCGGGTCCGCTCCCCTGCTCAGCCGTCTCCTGGATTCGTGACCGCCGGGATCCGACGGTGGCGAACTCGGCAGCGACGTAGAGCGCGTTGAAGCCGACCATCACCGAGATCAGCAGCAACACGAGCAGTGCGTTCATGCGAGTCGCCGAGCGTACTGACAGACACCTACATCCGTGGTCGGATCGACGTGCCTGCTCGGCACCCGAACGTGCCGTGAGGACCCGACGGCCCGGCCGCACCCCACCTCGACGAGGGACGCAGCCGGGCCGAGCGGCTTCGGCGGGACCGTGGAGGCCTCAGGCCTCGCGACGTCCCAGCAGTCGGGCTCCGGCACGAAGCAGGAACCCGAACAGGAGCATGAGCGCACCCACCAACGTCTCGGCAACCATGCTGAGGCCAGTGGCGGGCAGCGTGGCGAACTCCGGCTGAGGGACCTGCTGCACCTCTGGGGCGACGACGTTCCGGAGTTCCACGGTCTCGGTGACCACGTCGTCCGGCGTCGCCGCGGCGGACCCCGGGACTTCGGCGACAAAGGAGACGGACTCGACGTTGCCGAGTGCGTCCACCATCTGGACCTCGATGGTGTGCAGGCCGGGAGCGAGGTCGGAGGGCATCGGCACGGCCCACGTGCCGTCTTCGCCGACCGTGACGACGGTCGAGACGCCATCCACCGTGACGGTCACGACGCTGCCGGGCTCCCCGGCTCCCTGCACCGGGCCCTCACCCGTCAGCGTCTGCATCACCTGGATCTCGGCCGTGGTGTCGATGACGAGTGTCCAGCCGAGCACCGCAGTGTTGCCCAGCGGGTCGGCAGTGGCGACCACCACGTCGTGCAAGCCGTCGGCCAGGGGCGTGACCACGGTGATCGCCCAGCTTCCGTCTCTGCTCGCGGTGGTCGTGTGCACCTCACCGTCGACGGAGACCGCGATCCGCGATCCGGGCTCGGCCGTGCCGTCGATCGTGGGTGTCGGGTTGGCGATCGGTCCGATGACGGGAGACGTCAGGGTGGCGGTGGTGTCGACCATCAGAGCCGACGTCTCGCTCGTGCTGTTTCCGAGTTCATCGGTACCGGTGACCACGACCTCGTGGGTGCCGTCGACGATCGCAGTCTCGAGGGCAACCGCCCAGGTGCCGTCGAGGCCTGCTGCGGTCGTGACCGTCTGACCGGCGATCTGGACGGTGATCGTCGCACCTGGCTCGGCCATCCCGGAGAACTCTGGAGTCGCATCGGCGACGGCTGCGTCGCTGCTCAGCGTCAGCTCCGTGGCGGTGTCGACGGCCAGGGTCTGCGACGCCGAAGCGGTGTTGCCAATGGCATCGGTTGCCGTGACCTGAACCTCGTACGCGCCGTCGGCGAGGGCAACCGGCACCTGCACCGACCAGCTGCCGTCCTGGGCAACGGTGGTCGACAGCTCCTGGCCATCGACGACCACGATGATGGTCGAGCCTGCTTCGCCGGTACCGGCGAGGAGCGGCGACGAGTCGGCTGTCGCCGGCTCGCCGATGACGGTCACGTCCGTCGCCGTGTCCACCGTCAACATCTGCGTGGTGTCCGCGGCGTTACCGACGAGGTCCGTGGAACTCGCGTCCACGCGGTAGACACCGTCGGCCAACTCGACCGGAACGCCCACGAGCCAGGTGCCGTCGCTGCCGACCCGGGCCGTCAGCGCCAGGCCGTCGAGGAAGACGGTGACGGTCGAGCCGGCCTCGCCGGTACCGGCCAGGACGGGCGCAGCGTCGGCCGTGAGCATTGCGCTCGTGATCGCGACCTCGTTGACGGTGTCGACGTCGAGCATCTGGGTCGTGCTCGCGGTGTTCCCGAGCGCGTCCGTCGCGGTGATCGCCGCTGCATGGACGCCGTCAACGAGTGCGAGGGGCACCTCGATCGACCAGGTGCCGTCATCGGCGACGGTCGCCGTCAACGTTTGACCGTCGATCGTCAGCTCGATCGCCGCTCCCGGTTCACTCGTGCCGAACAGCGTCGGTGTGGCGTCAGCGGTGGACGGCGCACTGAGGATCGCCACCGACGTCCGTGAGTCGACCGTCAGCGGGTGCGACTGCACCACGATGTTGCCCAGCGCATCGGTCGCCGTGACGGAAACGTCATAGGTGCCGTCGTCGAGTGCCATGGTCACGGGCACCGACCAGGTGCCGCCCGCGCTGACCGTGGTGGTGAGCGTGTGGCCACCGATGACGACGTCGATCGTTGCGCCTGCCTCACCGGTTCCGCTGAGCACCGGCGTGGCATCGGTGGTGGCCGAGGCGCTCGTGACGGCAATCTCGGTCGTGGTGTCGACAGTCAGCATCTGCGTCGCCTCCGCAGAGTTCCCGACGACGTCAGCCGCGGTGGCCGTGACCGGCACGAGGTAGGTGCCGTCGACCAGCGGATCCGTGGCCGTCACCGACCAGGTCCCGTCGGTGCCGGCGGAGGTGGTGAGCGTCTCATCTCCGATGACGACGACGATCCCGGCACCAGCCTCGGCCAGACCGCTGACCGTCGGCGTCGCCGAGCCGCTGACGGGTGAGCTGAGGATGGTGACGTGTGTGGTCGCGTCGACCACGAGCTGTTGCGAGGTGGTCGCCGTGTTGCCGATCTGGTCGGTGGCCGTCACCTCGATGTCGTACCGGCCGTCCGCCAGCTCTGTGGGCACGGCGACCGACCACGTTCCCGTCGCATCGACGGTGGTCTCCAGCCGCTGCCCGCCGACCAGCACCTCGACCGACGCAAGCGGTTCGCCCGTGCCGCTGATGGTCGGGGTCGAGTCGTCGGTGATGGACTTGCTGGAGATCGCAACCGTCGTGCTGGTGTCGACGACGATCGTCTGTGACGTGGAGGCGGCGTTTCCGAGCGTGTCGGTGGCGGTGATGACCGCGTCGTACACGCCGTCCGACAAGGCCGTCAGCACGCCGGCCGACCAGGTGCCGTCCTGGTCGACGACGGTCGAGACGTCCTGACCACCGACCGAGACGGTCACCGTGGCCTCGGGCTCGCCGGTACCGGCGAAGACGGGTACGGGGTCGGCGGTGACCGAGTCGCTGGTGACGCCGACCGTCGTCCGCGTGTCGACGACCAGGGTCCCGACGGCGGAATCGACGTTGCCGTGGTGGTCGGTCGCGGTGACCGCGACGGGGTGGCTCCCGTCTTCGAGCGCGGCGGGGACGGTGATGGACCACGTGCCGCTTCCGGCAACGGTGCCGGTGAGGGTTTGGTCGGCGACGGTGATCTCGATGGTTGCGCCGGGTTCGCCCGTGCCGGAGAGCGTGGGCGTGGGGTCGTCGGTGGCGCCAGGGCCGTCGATGGTCACCGAGGTCGATGTGTCGATGGTGAGTGCGGATGTGGTGGTGGCGGTGTTGCCGAGGGCGTCGGTGGCGGTGGCCGTCAGTCCGAAGTCGCCATCGGGTAGCGCCGATGGGACCTCGGCCGACCAGGAACCATCGGGGTCGATGGTGGTCGACAGGATCTGTCCGGCCACCGTCACCTCGACGGTCGCGCCGGCTTCCCCGGTGCCGGAGAGCACGGGTGTCGAGTCGGCCGTCGCCGTTTGGCTGGTGATGGCGACGGTGGTGGCCGTGTCGACGGTCAGGACCTGCGATGCCGCTGCGACGTTGCCGAGTTCGTCCGTCGTCGCGACCGATACGTCGTAGGCGCCATCGGCCAGCGCCGCCGGCACCTCCACAGCCCAAGACCCGTCGTCGCCGACGGTCGTCGACAGCGTCTGGCCCGCGACGGTGGCGGCGATGGCCGCGCCCGGCTCACCGGTTCCGGCGAGCACAGGTGTGGAATCAGCGGTGTTCCTCGGACTCGTGATCGCAACCACCGTGAGCGTGTCGACTGCGAGCAGCTGCGTGGCCTCCGCCGTATTGCCCAGCGGGTCCGTCGCCGTCACCGCAACGTCGTGGCCACCGTCGGCCAACGGCACCGGTACCTCGATCGACCACGCGCCGTCCTCGGCCACCAGCGTCGAGAGCGTCTGGTCACCGATCGTCAACTCGACCGTCGCTCCCGCCTCACCCGAGCCGGACAGCACGGGCGTCGCGTCTGCCGTTGCCGCGGCGCTGGAGATCGCGACCGTGGTGGTGGAGTCGACGGTCAGGATCTGAGCGGCCGTGGCCGTGTTCCCGGCCGAATCGATCGCCGTCGCCGACACCGGGTAACTGCCGTCGGCCAGCGGAACGGGCACCTCGATCGACCACGTGCCGTCCTCGGCGACCGTCGTCCGGAACGTCTGTCCGGCGAGCGTCAACTCGACGGTCGCTCCGGCCTCGCCCGTTCCGGACAGGACCGGGTTCGAGTCCACCATCACCTCGGCACTGGTGATGGCGATCTGCGTCTCGACGTCACCCACCGGGCTTCCGTCGAGCGTGACCGTGCTGAGCCCGACGAAGCTCACTGCGTCACCCGACATGTAGTCCTTGTTGATTCCCGTGTTGGTCGTCGAGGAGCCGAAGAACAACTGGACCGGGGTCGACGCGTCGAGTGCAGGCGACACCGAGGTGATCGCATCGATCGGCACCTGGAAGTCGACGAAGAACCCGCCGAGGCCGTCCGAGACGACTCGCGCACCGCCCGACTGTCCACCGTCGGGAATGACAGGCGCATACGGGGTGACGGTCGTCGTCTCCAGGGGGTCGATCGCGTAGACGTAGTCGTTCACACCGGCGGGCTTGGCATCGAGGCCGACGCTGGCCACCGTGGTGCCGTCGACGGCGATCTGCACCAGCCACACATTGGAGCTGAACTCCCCACCTTTGGTGGCCTCGGGGTCATCGGCGACGCGCAGACGGAAGAAGGCGTTGCTCCCGTCGGTGCCGTAGTACACGGTCGGCAGTGACCCCTCGCCGCGGGCCGCGCCACTCCACAGGTCCGCGTAGCCAGGGTTGACGTCACCACCCGTGGACAGGATCGGGGCGCCATCGGAGAACGTGTACGGCTCCCACGCGGTCGGCCAGGAGACGGCAGCGGCTTCGGCCGGTTCAGCGATGGCAAGCGTGGAGAAGACGACGAACGCAGGAATTGCGCCGCGCGTCAGGCGGGCGCCGGTGCGCTGCTTGCGTGCCGCTCGGGGCAGCGTCTTCCGTGCTGCGAGTCGTCGACCCGCACGGTTCGTCGGGACTGGTTGGTCGTCCGAGGTGGGGTTCACCGGTCTGGGCTCCATGTGTCGAGGTGAGACGAACGATCGCCGTCGAACCTCAACGCCTCGCATGGGCGGCTTCAGGAGTTCCTCAGGAACGCCTCAAGTCAGGCGGCTCCGGCTGGAAGACGGCCTCGAACGCCAGCGGTGACCGATCCGCCACGACGTCACCGATCCGGCGGCCGCGTGTGCCTCGTCGCGCCGGTGATCGCCACCGTCGCTCCGGCGAGCCGGTGGGCTCTGATCCGTCTGCAGTGCTCACCCGAGCTCCAGAAGGCCGTCCTCATGGCACGCTCGCGCGAGCAAGTGGCCCAGACGTTCGAACCCGAACTCGCAGCGCACAGAGCCACGCCGAAGCGTGGGTCTGGAGCGTGGTGTCGGAGGGGGGACTTGAACCCCCACGCCCTTACGGGCACTGGCACCTGAAGCCAGCGCGTCTGCCAATTCCGCCACTCCGACGTAGCTTGCCGCTCTCGCGAGCGGAGCCGACACGGTAGCGCACGACCTCCGCCGCACCACAGGCGACATCGTCCGGTTCCGACCACCGATGATCGGTCCTGCGCCCTTCGTCCCCGACCCTCGCTAGCCTTCGGCCCCGATGGGACTGCGCAACTTCGAGAAGAAGCTCGAGAAGATGGTCGAGGGCGCCTTCGCCCGCGCCTTCCGGTCGGGGCTGCGGCCCGTCGAGATCGGCCGCCGACTCACTCGGGAGATCGACGACAGCCGATCCATCGGCGTGCGCGGCCGCACGGTCGTCGCCAACGACTTCACCGTCAACCTCTCGCAACAGGACGCCGACGAGTTCGCCGACGTCAACGACTCGATGCGTCGCAGCCTCGCCGACCTGGCTCGTGAGCACGCCCGCGAGGAGTCCTACGAGTTCATGGGGCCCATCGAGGTCCGCTTCGCGGTCGACCCCAAGATGCGGGTCGGTGCCTTCTCGATCACGGCCAAGCTCCGCGAGGGCTCGGGTGGCGCCGGCGCCGGCTCGCTCGTGCTCCCCAACGGCGATCGCTTCGTGCTGGGCGAGACCGTCATCACCATAGGCCGACTTCCCGACAGCGTCATGACGCTCGAGGACCCCAACGTCAGCCGGAACCACGCCGAGATCCGCCCCTCTGGCAGCGGCTTCGTGCTGGCCGATCTCGGCTCGACCAACGGCACCAAGATCAACGGGGTCAAGATCAGCGAGCGCGTGCTTCAGGACGGCGACGAGCTGACCTTCGGCGCCACCACCTTCCGCTTCGAAGCCAGCTGATCCGCCCGTCCGAGGGAGGCGCCAGCCGACCGGCCGGACGGTGGGCGCCAAGCCGCTCCGTGGGAGCTCAGGACAACTCGGACCAGCGCTTCCGGGCGGTCTCGTCGGGGTCGAGATCGATACGCAGGGGCGAGTCGATCACGAGCACGCGTCGGTCGTCGGAGGAGTAGCGCGGCCACTCCGGCAGGCCCTCGCCGTTGGGGTCGCCCGTCCGCACGAAGCGGGCGACCGCAGATGACCACGCATCGGCCAAGGCCTTGGTGTCGTCGGTGCGGTCGTGGAAGGTCCAGCCCGGCATCTCACCATCACCGGCGAACCAGTTGAAGGTGAAGGCGATCTCGCCGGCGTGGCAGGCGCCGAGCGCGCCGCCGAATGCGGTGCTGGGCAGCTCGAACCGGTAGAGCCAGCCACCGGCGCCGTGCTCGGTGGCGACGGCGGCGGAGTCGACCGCCGGACGGCGGAAGAACTCGTTCCACACCATCAGGTTGCGGGCGGTGAGGTCGGCGTCGGGGTGGGCGTCTTCGAGCGAGGCGAGGTAGCGGTCGGCACCGGCACCGCCGGCCACGACCTCGGGAAGCGCCGAGGTGAGCAGGTCGAACATCGACTCGTCGAAACCGGCGATGGCGTGGAACAACGTGCCTTCGTCGAGATTCGACCCGATGAGCAGCGGCACACCCGCGGCCGACCGATCGGCCGCCGCCTCGGACATCGTCCGGGTGACGATGGTGCCGTCGATGCAGCCGCCGAAGCCGAACCCTGCGAGTTGTTGGACCGCGAGCAGGGTGGCGGTGTCGGCCGAGCGCAGCCGCTCGAGCAACGGACCGTCGCCCGACAGGTGGGGCTCGACCAGCGAAGCGACATCGATCGGCGCGGGCTTGAGCCCGCCGGTCGAGTTGGCCATCGCCTTGGCGTAGAGGCCGTCGGCGGCAGGGCTGGCCAGCAGCGACATGACCGACATCGCACCGGCCGACTCGCCGGCGATGGTGACGTCGTCGGGGTCACCCCCGAAGTCGGCGATGTGGTCGCGGATCCACTGCAGCGCGGTGATCTGGTCGGCGATGCCGTGGTTGGCCGAACCGGCGTAGGCCTCGTCGGCGTCGAGGCCCGACACGTCGAGGAACCCGAGCATGCCGAGGCGGTAGTTGACGGTGACCACGACGAGGTCGTTGGCCGCCGCGAGGTCGACCGCCGGGTAGTCGTTGGCCGAGCCGAGCGTGAACGCTCCGCCATGGATCCAGCACAGCACCGGCCGGCGGGCGCCGTCGGCGGCCGGGGTCGTGACGTTGAGGAACAGGCAGTCCTCGTCGGGCTCGCCGGGGCCGACGCCGCCGAGGGCCTCGGGCGCCGGCGCCTGCGCGGCGCGGTTGCCGTAGGACGTGGCGTCGACATCACCCGTGACGGGTCGCAGGACCGGCGGTCGGAACCGCAGCTCCCCCACCGGCGGCTCCGCGAAGCGGATCCCCCGGAACTCGAGCACCTCGCCGGCGTCGATTCCCTCGACCCGACCGTTCCCCACATTGATCTTGACCATGCGGTCAAGTTCTAGCCGTTGCACCGCTTCTCCTGCCCAGGCCGCTCGAGCACGCCGAAGCCGGCGGGGAGCGCGGTCGCGCGAACCGGGCGCCGCGTAGAGTCGCCGGCGGTGCCGGAGCCTCTCCTCAACGTCCTCAAGATCTGTCTGCTGGTCCTGCTGTACCTGTTCTTCTTCCGCGTCCTGCGGGCGGTGTGGGCCGAGGTCAATCTCGCGAAGCAGGCGGCGCCGGCCCCGACCTCGACCCGCCGCCAGGCCCGGCGCACCCGAGCGCGTGAGCGCACGCCACCGAAGCTCACGGTCCTCGAACCGGCCGAGCTGGCCGGCAGCGTCTTCCCGCTGGCCGACGAGCTCACCGTCGGGCGCGCCGCCGGCTGCCAGATCACCCTCGACGACACCTACGCGTCACAGCTCCACGCGCGCATCTTCCTGCGCGACGACCAGCTCTTCGTCGAGGACCTCGGCTCGACCAACGGCACCTATCTGAACCGGCGCAAGGTGTCCGCGCCCATGGTCGTGTCGCGTGGCGACCAGATCCAGATCGGCTCGACCATCATGGAGCTCACATGAGCGACGCCGCGCCCGAGCGCTCCGTGCACCTGCGGTGGGGTGGCGCCACCGACGTGGGCCAGGTCCGTTCCGTCAACCAGGACTCGATGCTGCTCGGCCCCGACCTGTTCGTCGTCGCCGATGGCATGGGCGGTCACCAGGGCGGCGAGGTCGCGTCGGCGCTGGCCATCGAGGCCGTGACCGAGCGCGCCCCCGGACGCTCGGTCGACGAGCTCGTCGAGGCGGTCGCCCACGCGAACGAGACGGTCTTCGTCCGCAGCGGCCAGGACCCGAACCTCGCCGGCATGGGCACCACCTTCGTGGGCATCGCCGTCGTGGTCGAAGACGGCGAGGAGCGCCTCGCCATCGTGAACGTGGGCGACTCGCGGGCCTACCGGCTCTCGGGTGGCCAGCTCGACCAGATCACCCAGGACCACAGCCTCGTCGGCGAGCTTGTCCGAGAGGGCCGCATCACGCCCGAGGAGGCCGAGGTCCACCCGCAGCGCAACATCGTCACTCGGGCGCTGGGCATCGACCACTCGATCCCGGTCGACGACTTCCAGATCCTCCCGCAGGCCGGCGACCGCTACCTGCTGTGCTCGGACGGGCTCACCAACGAGGTCACCGAGCGCGACATCGCCATCGTCCTGCGCACCATCGACGACCCCGACGAAGCGGCCCGCGAGCTGGTGCGACGGGCCAACGAGCACGGCGGCCGCGACAACATCACCATCGTCATCGTCGACGTGGTCGCCGACGGCGGTCTCGCCGGGCGCGCCTCGGCGTTGGTCCCCGACGACGACAACTTCTCGTCCCACCCCGACGAGGACACCCAGCAGTTCCTGGCCATCCCCGACGACCAGGCCCACGTCGGCCCCGACCACATGGCGGCGAGAATCGCCGAAGACGACGCCGACGACGTCGACCCCGCGGCATCCGACGAGCCCGATCCTGTTCTCGCCGGCAAGCGCCAACGAGCCATCACCTGGCGGTCGATCGCCTTCGTCCTCGTCGTGGCCGGGCTGGTGTTCGGCGGAGCGTTCCTGGTCAACGACTTCGTCCGCAACACCTACACCGTGGGCGTCGAGAGCGAGGAGATCACCATCTTCCGCGGTCGTCCCGGCGGGTTCCTGTGGTTCGAACCAGCCGTGGTCGAGCGCACCGGCATCCTCACCGGCGAGGTCCCCGAGGCGTTCCTCGACGACCTGATCGCCGGCGTGAGCCGACCCACGCTGGAATCGGCCCGGACCTACGTCGAGAACCTGCAGGACCGCATCGACGCGATCACGCCACCGGTGACGACCACCACCACCACGACCACCCGCCCGACCTCCACGACGACGCGGCCGGGCGGCGCGACGTCGACCACGGTCCGCCCGACCACCACGATCGCGAACTGACCATGCACCTGATGCGCCGGCGCACCGAGCTGGGCCTCATCGTGGTCGGTGCGCTCATCACCGCCGGCGCCTACGCACTGGCCGGCCTCGGCCGAGAGTCCGAGATCCCGGCCAACATCGGCCCGTTCCTCGGCATCATCCTCGGCCTCCTGGTCGGCGCCCACATCGCGGTTCGGAAGCTGGCGCCCAACGCCGACGGCATCCTGCTCCCGCTCGCCGCGCTGCTCAACGGCATCGGCTACGTGTTCATCGTCCGCCTCGACGAAGCCCAGGCCGACGGCGGACGGCTCGCCGGTCTCCAGTCGCTCTGGACGGCGGTCGGCATCGGCGCGTTCGTGCTCACGCTGTTCCTGGTCCGCCGGGCACGCGATCTCGAGCGCTACCGCTACACGTTCGCCGTCATCGGCATCGGTCTGCTCGTGCTCCCACTGGTGCCGGTCATCGGCCGCACCATCAACGGCTCGCGCATCTGGATCTCGCTCGGACCGGTGAACTTCCAGCCCGGCGAGGCGGCCAAGATCGTGCTCGCCATCTTCTTCGCCGGCTACCTCGTCGAGCGGCGCGAGCTGCTGGCGCTGTCGACGTTCCGCATCGGGCCCCTGCACCTCCCCGATCCCAAGTACCTGGGCCCCATCGGTCTGGCGTGGGGGGCGTCGCTCATCGTCATGACGCTCGAGAAGGACCTCGGTTCATCGCTGCTGTTCTTCTTCCTGTTCATCGTGATGCTGTGGGTCGCCACCGGCCGCACCACCTACGTCACCATCGGCACGACCCTCTTCGTCGCCGGATCGGTCATCGCCTACAACCAGTTCTCCCACGTGCGCGACCGCATCTCGGTCTGGCTCGATCCGTGGCCGGTCGCCAAGGCCGAGGGCTTCCAGGTCGTCGAGGCGTCGTTCGCCTTCGCCGACGGCGGCATCGCCGGCACCGGCATCGCGCTGGGCACCCCCACCCGCATCCCCGAGGTCGAGACCGACTTCATCTTCGCCGCCATCGGCGAGGAGCTCGGCCTGCTGGGCGCCACCGCCGTGCTGTGCGCCTACATGCTGATGGTCGGCGCCGGTCTGCGCATCGCCCTCCGAGCCGACTCGGCGTTCGACACGCTGCTGGCCACCGGCCTCACCACGCTGCTCGGGTTCCAGGCATTCATCATCATCGGCGGCGTCACCCGCGTGCTCCCGCTCACCGGCGTGACGCTCCCGTTCGTGAGCTACGGGGGGTCGAGCCTGGTCCTCAACTATGTGCTGCTCGCCCTGCTGCTGCGAATCTCCGACAACAGCGTCAAGCCGGTGAAGGCGCCCGCGGCCGAGAGCCTGGCCCGATGAATCGCCAGATCGCCAAGCTCGGCGCCGCGCTGCTCATCTGCTACGTGCTCCTGTTCGCGCAGCTCAACCGGCTCACCGTGTTCGGTGCGCAGCAGCTCAAGGAGAACCCGGGCAACACGCGCGAGATCATCCGCGACTACGACGGCCCGCGCGGCAGCATCGTCACCGCCGACGGGGTGGTCGTGGCCCGCTCCGTTCCCACGCCCGACGGCTCCCGGTTCACCCGGATGCGCACCTACCCCGAGGGCAACCTGTTCGCCCACACCGTCGGCTACTACTCGCTGAACTTCGGGGCCACCGGCATCGAAGACGAGTACAACGCCGAGCTCGTCGGGCGAACCCTCGACCTCAGCTTCCGCGACTTCAACGACCTCTTCGTCGAACGCGACCGGGTCGGCGACGTCACGCTCACCCTGCGCAGCGACGCCCAGCGCGTCGCGGCGGAGACGTTGGGCGACCGACGCGGCTCGGTCGTCGCGCTCGACCCCAGCACCGGCGACGTTCTCGCCCTGTGGACGTCTCCGGCGTTCGACCCCAACGTCCTGGCGTCGCAGGACTTCGAGGCGGCCAACGCCGCGTTCTCGCTCTTCCAGGCCGACACGGCCAAGCCGCTGCTCGCCAAGGCCTACCGCGAGCGGTTCTTCCCGGGATCGACGTTCAAGGTCGTCACCGCCACCGCCGGCCTCGAGGCCGGCGAGGTCACGGCCGACGCACCGGCCTACCCGGTGACCGACGAGTACGTCCCGCCCCAGACCAGCCGGCCGCTGCGCAACTTCGGCGGCTCGACGTGCGGCGGGACCCTCTTCGAGATCCTGCGCGTGTCGTGCAACACCGCCTTCGCCCAGATGGCCATCGACCTCGGCCCCGACGAGATGATCTCCACCGCCGAGGACTTCGGCTTCAACGCCGAGCCGCCCATCGACCTCCCCGGGGCGGCGTCGTCGAACTTCCCCACCGACTTCGACCAGAACCTGCCGGCGCTGGCCCAGTCCGGCATCGACCAGAACGACGTGTCGGCCACACCGCTGCAGATGGCACTCGTCGCCGCCGCCGTGGCCAACCAGGGCGCGATCATGACGCCGCGGGTCCTGGCCAACGTCCGCGACGACGTCGGCACCATCGTCGACGAGCCCGAACCCAGCCAGTGGCGTCGGGCAATGACCCCCGAGACGGCGGAGACGATGCGTCGGGCGATGGTCGGCGTCGCGACATCGGGCACGGCCCGCAACCTCGCCATCCCGGGCTTCGAGGTCGGCGGCAAGACCGGCACCGCGCAGCTCGGCACCGACCCGCCCCGGTCCCACGCCTGGATCATCGGCTTCGCCGGCAAGCCCGGTGAACCCGCCAGCGTGGCCGTCGCCGTCATCGTCGAAGGTCAGGAAGGCGCGTCCGAGCAGACCGGCGGCCGTGTCGCCGCCCCCATCGCCCGCGCGGTGATGGAGACCATCCTCGCCGCGCAGCGCTGACGCCGCCCCGCGACGACCCGTGTCCCTCAGCGGCGAACGCCGACCCGGGTCAGGAAGCGGTCGATCCCGTCGGTATCGAAGTGCGCGGTGAGCGCGCCGGCGGCGTCGTGCCCGATCTCGAGCGACGGACAGAAGAACTCGTCGCCGCCGACCCAGAAGTCCGGCGAGCCCCGCACCCCACGCCGTTTCCCCTCGTCGTAGTCGGCCTGCACGGCGGCCGTCGGCCCCGAACCCAGCTCGTCCACCGACGTCTCGACGCCGTGCTCCACGGCGAGGCGCATCAGCACGTCGGGGTCGCTGACGTCCTCGCCCCGCTCGAACAGCGCAGCCCGGACATCGAGACTCACGCGCAGACCGGCCGCGACGCTCTGCTGTGCGGCGACGCCCGCCAGGTTGAGCGCCGGTATCGACGTGGTCGGCCAGGCCTCGGGATCGAAGCCGTCGAAGTCGACGCCGCCGAGCTGCTCGCGCAAGACGGCCACCTTGGTGGCCACGGCGGAACCCTCGAGGGGTTCGCCGTTCACCCACTCGAGCGGCCACGCCCGCACCACGATGTCGACCTCGCCGCGCACCTCGCGGGTGATCAGCTTCAACCCGACGTGGGTGAAGGGGCAGGTGACGTCGCCGAACACCTCGATCGCGGCCATGATCCCATCATGGTGCACGTCCGGGCGCGACGCGTGGGCCCGGCCGGGAAACTGACCAACGACCCTTCCGACGCCGGGGGCGCCTTCGCGACGATCGTCCCATGGAGCCGATGGCGCCCTCAGCGGCCGAGACCCATCTGTCGTGGGTCCTCTTCTCGGGGACGCGCGCCATCAAGTTCCTCAAGCCGGTCCTCACCGACTTCCTCGACCACCGCGACCTCTCGGCCCGACGCCTGGCCTGTGAGGACGAGGTCCGCCTCAACGCTCGGATGGCGCCGGACGTCTACGAGGGCGTCGCATCCCTGAAGCTCGACGGCGAAGAGCTCGAGCCCGCCATCGTGATGCGGCGCCTGCCCGCCGATCGTCGGCTCGCCACCCTGGTCGACGGACCCGAAGGACGCGATGCCGTCCGCCAGGTCGCACGGAAGGTCGCAGCGTTCCATGCCGGCACCGAGGTCGTGCGCGGCACGGACGCACGTGACGTCGCTGGCGCCGACGCCATCCGGGCCCGATGGGCCGACGACATCGCCGGTCTGCGCGTCGCCGCCGAGGGATTCGGCTTCCACGAGGAGATCGCCGAGATCGAGCGTCTCGCCGCCGTCTACCTCACCGGCCGCGACCAGCTCTTCGAGTCCCGCATCGCCGACGGCATGGTCCGAGACGGGCACGGCGACCTGCTGGCCGAGGACATCTTCTGCCTCGACGACGGGCCGCGGATCATCGACTGCCTCGCGTTCGACGCCCGGCTGCGCATCATCGACGTGCTGGCCGACGTCGCCTTCCTGGTGATGGATCTGCAGCGCCTCGGCCACGAGGACCTGGCCGTCGCGTTCCTGCAGGACTACTGCGAGTTCAGCGACGAGCACCATCCGGCGTCGCTGGCCCACCTGTTCGTGGCCCAACGGTCGTTGGTGCGGGCCAAGGTCGACTGCATCCGACGACGACAGGACCCGACGACGGGTGCGGGTGCCCTCGGCCACCTGATCCAGACGCTCGACCATCTCCGTCGAGCCGAGCCCCGACTCGTGCTGGTGGGCGGGATCCCCGGTTCGGGAAAGACCACCCTCGCCCAGGGCCTGTCCGACACCTACGGCTGGGTCGTGCTCAGCAGCGACGATCTCCGCCGCGACCTGCGTCTGCGCCGGGACGACCTCCCCCCGGAGACCGGCGCCTACACGGCCGAGAACGCGGTGGCCGTCTACGAGGCGCTCCTGGCGCGGGGCGGCGAGCTGCTCGAGCACGGTCACTCGGTCATCCTCGATGCGTCGTGGACGTCGGCCCGCCAGCGGGCGGCGGCCCGCCTCCTGGCCGACCAACGCTCGGCTCGGGTCCTCGAGCTGCGCTGCGAAGCACCCCGGGCGCTGTGCCGCGACCGCATCCGGGAGCGGACGAGGTCCTCCACCACCTCCGAGGCCACCGCGTCGACGGTCGACGTCCTCGCCGACCGCCTCGACCCCTGGCCCGAGGCGCTCACCGTCGACACGTCTGGACTCGCCGAGCGGCCGATCCCGCCCCGGTCGGCCGTGCCCTGGCTGCGCGATCCGACCCGACGCCCGATGTCGTGACCCCCAGGAGCGCTCGGTTCGTGTCGTAGAGTGCCCGCCGTCATGTCTGACCAGGGACCCGTCGTCTACGGCGGACGCTACGAGCTCCACCGCCGCCTCGCCCGCGGCGGCATGGCCGACGTCTACCTCGCCCGCGACCAGCTGCTCGACCGTCCGGTCGCGGTGAAGGTCCTCTTCGCGCAGTACGCCAGCGATCCCGCATTCGTCGAGCGCTTCCGGCGCGAAGCCCAGGCCGCCGCCAACCTCACCCACCCAAACATCGTGGGCGTCTACGACTGGGGCGAGGAGGGCGACACGTACTACATCGTCATGGAGTACGTGAACGGCCGGAGCCTGGCCGATGTGCTCCGCCAGGAAGGCACCCTGTTGCCCGCCCGGGCGGCCGACATCGGCATCGACATCGCCGCCGCCCTCGGCTTCGCCCACCGCAACGGCGTGGTCCACCGCGACGTCAAGCCCGGCAACGTGCTGCTGTCGTCCGACGGGCAGGTCAAGGTCACCGACTTCGGCATCGCTCGGGCCATGACCGCCGGCGCCGACGAGAACCTCACCCAGACCGGTCTGGTCATGGGCACGGCCACCTACTTCTCCCCCGAGCAGGCCCAGGGCCGACCGGTCGACCCACGCGCCGACGTCTACAGCCTGGGCGTCGTGCTGTACGAGATGGTGTGCGGTCGTCCGCCCTTCCGCGGCGACGACGCGCTGGCGGTCGCCTACCAGCACGTCCAGGAACAGCCCACCCCGCCACGGCAGGTCAACCCCGACATCGAGCTGACCCTCGAAGCCATCATCCTGAAGTGCCTGGCCAAGAACGCGGCCGCCCGGTATCCCTCGGCCGAGGACCTCCGTGCCGATCTGCGCCGCTACCGCGAGGGCAGCCACATCGTCGGACCCGCCGCCGGGCCCGTCGCCGCGGCGGCCACCGCAGCCACGCCCGCCGCAGATGCCACCCGTGCCATCCCGGTCACCGCGACCACGAGCGCCTACGACGACTACGCGCCCGCCGGTCCGCACGACCCCTACGACGAATACGAAGAGCCCCCGCGACGCAACGGCGCCTTCATCGCCATCCTCCTCCTGCTCCTGCTGGTGATGGGCGGAGTGCTGTTCTTCCTCGCTCGCGCCCTCGGCGTCCTCGACTCCGACGACCCGTCCACTGCGAACCTCATCACCGTCCCCAGCGTCATCGGCGAGCAGGCCGAGCAGGCCACCGCCACGCTCGAGGGGCTCGGCTTCGTGGTCGAGACGACGTTCGAGGAGAACCCCGACTTCGACGACGGCGAGGTGTTCGCCCAGGACCCCGCCGGCAACAGCGATCTCGAGGAGGGCGGCACCGTCAAGCTCACGGTGTCCACGGGCGAGCCGGTGATACCTGTCCCCGAGGTCACGTCGTTCACCGAGGAGGACGCTCGCTCGGTGCTCGGCGACGCCGGGTTCACCAACATCCGCACCGAGTTGGTGTTCGACAGCGATGTCGAGCCCGGTCGGGTCGTCGAGCAGGACCCGGCCGCCGGCGAGGACGCCCCGTTGTCGGCCCAGATCACCCTCCGCGTGTCCCAGGGCGCCGAGGAGCGCGTCGTGCCCGACGTGTCGGGCCGCACCGCCCAGGAGGCCGAGGCCATCCTGCGTCAGGCCGAGTTCAACGTGACCCAGCGCAAGGAGAACCACCCGTCCATCCCGGCCGACACGGTGATCCGCACCGCACCCACGGCGGGCACGCTGCTCGAGAAGGGCGACTCGGTCGAGCTCGTCGTCTCGGCCGGACCCGAACAGGTCATCGTGCCGTCCGTCATCGAGAAGACCGAGGACACCGCCCGGTCCGACCTCACCACGGCCGGCTTCAAGGTCAACGTCGTCGAGCAGGCACTGCCACCCGGCGACCCCGACAACGGCCGGGTCATCAGTCAAGACCCCGCCGGCGGCAGCCGGGCCGACCGTGGCTCGACCGTCACCATCACCGTCGGTCGCTCACCGACGCCGACGACCACGACCACGACCACCACCGCTCCCTGATCGGGAGGTCGGCGCGGTCAGGCGGTCGCCGGTACCCGGTCGAGGAACCGCTGCAGCATCTGGTGGCCCAGCGTCGTGAGGATGGACTCGGGGTGGAACTGGACGCCCTCGACCTCGAGCTCACGATGGCGCAGACCCATGATCACCCCGGCCGCCTCCGGTGATGAGTGGTCGCCGAAGGTCCCGGTGTGGGCGGTGATCTCGAGGACGGCGGGCAGTGTCGTGGGGTCGACGACCAGCGAGTGGTAGCGGGTGGCCTCGAACGGCGACGGGAGCCCCTCGAAGACGCCCTCGCCCTCGTGGTGGACCAACGACGTCTTGCCGTGCATGACCTGCGGGGCGCGGATCACCTCGCCGCCGAACACCTGCCCGATGGCCTGGTGACCGAGGCACACACCGAGGATGGGACGCCGCCCGGCCCACTCGCGGATGACCGCGGTGGAGATCCCCGAGTCGTCGGGGGTGCCGGGACCCGGCGAGATGAGGATGGCGTCGGGGTCGAGCGACTCGATCCCGGCCAGGTCGATCTGGTCGTTGCGGTGCACCACCGGCTCGGCCCCCAGCTCGCCCAGATACTGGACGAGGTTGAAGGTGAACGAGTCGTAGTTGTCGACGACGAGGACGCGAGCAGGCACGTGCCGATGGTAGAGGTCGGCCCCGATCCGACCCGCGTCGGTTCGAACGCGGCAGACTCGTGGGTGATGGATGAACCCAGCAAGCTCGGCCCCGTCGCCCGCCGGCTGGCGGCCACGCAACGGGTGCTCTGCGTCGAGGACGAGGGCGACATCGCCGCCTTCCTGCGGGCGTACTTCCGTGCGGCGGGCTACGACCTCGTGCACGTCGACCCCGGCAACCCCGACGAGGTGCTCGAAGCGCTCGACGAACACCACCCCGATCTCGTCCTGCTCGACGTCAATCTGCGCGGCTTCTCGGGCCTCGACGCCTACCGCCGCATGCGCTCCGACGAGCGATGGGCGTTCACGCCGGTCATCGTCGTGTCGGCCGAGACGGGTGCCGACCCGCACTTCGACGCCCACAAGGGCCTCGACGCGTTCGTCGCCAAGCCCTTCAACACCAACGTCCTCGCCGACCTGGTGAAGAGCCTCATCGAGCGTGCCGCTCAGCTCGCCGCCACCGGGCGCGATGCCGGCCTCGAGGTCATGACCCAGGGCTACCTCGAAGCTCGACTGGCCGACGAGGTCGCCGTCACCGGGCCTCGGGGCACGTTCTCGTTCGCGCTGGTCCGGCTGCGCTCCCTCGAGACCATCGTGGCCGAGGTCGGGCCTGACGGGCGCGACCACCTCGTCGCCACGTTGATCCGCCAGGCACGGGCGACGCTCCCCCGCGGCGCGGTCATCGGGGTCACCGACTCGGACGAGCTGGCCGTGATCTTCCCTGCGCTCGACAGCACACCCGCGTTCGCTGCCCTCGAACACACGCTCCAGGACGCCGTCGGCGACTTCGAGTTCCCGGGCGGCGCCACCGTGCCGGTCGACCTCGTCGGTGGCGTGGCCGCCTACCCCACCAACGCGGTCGACACCGACGGGCTGTTCATGGCCGCCGACGTGGCGCTCACCGACGCCAGCGACGCCGGCGTGCTCGTGCGTCAGGCCCTGTAGCCCCCGGGTCCGACCAGGTCAGGCCGGCACGACGTCGCCGACCTCGACGCTGACGTCGCGCTCGAGCACCTGCTCGAGCAGCCCTCGTCGGAGCTCGGCCGAGTGCACCTCGAGGTCGATGTCGTGCGTGCCGGACGGGTGCAGGACGATGGTCACCTCGTCATCGTCCCACCGCACCGACACCGACTCGATGCGACCGGCGTGCGACCGGTCGAAGCCGATGGCGACCCGCAGCACCGCGGCCAACCGGCACACCAGCTCGCGGTCGTCGCTGCGCAGCGAAGCCCACTCGGCGTGCTTCGCCCTGGGCGCTGACTTGCGGTGGTAGCGGGCCGTCTGGGCGATGAGCTCGATCTCGCGGTCGGTGAACCCGGCGAGGTGCTCGGCGTTGCGGATCACGTAGTAGCTGTGCTTGTGGTGCCCCGAGTGCGAGATGAACACGCCGACGTTGCACAGCAGCGCACCCGCCTCGAGGAGCTCACGTGCTCCGTCGCCCAGGCCCAGCAGCGGTCGGAGACCGTCGAACAGCGCCAGTGCGTGCCGGGCGATCTCGCGGCTGTGGTCGGGGTGCTCGTCGGTGAGCTCCATGAGGTGGAGCACCGACCGCCGTCGCAGATCGCGCAGGTGGTGCAACGTGGCGCCGGCCCGCCGGCGGGCCTGGTCGAGCAGCACGCCCTCGCGGAGTGCGTAGTCGGAGAACACGACCTCGGTGGCGCCGAACGCCTCGACGAACTGCTCGAGGATGATGGCACCGCCCAGGATGATGTCCGCGCGCTTCGCGTCGATGCCGGGGAGCTTGGCCCGCTCGGCGACGTCGGGGGTGGTGATCAGCAGCTCGACCATCGCCCGGACCTCGTCGGCCGTGATGCGCTCGCCGTTGCGCGTCCGAGCACCGCTGCCCTCGCCCCGAGCGGCCATGGCCATCGCCACCACGGTCTCGATCGTCCCGGACGCTCCGACCACGGCGTCGAAGCCGATCGCCCTCGCCTCGAGCGCGAACGGCGCCAGCATGGCCTCGACGTGTTGACGACACCGATCGATGTGCTTGGTACGGAGCTGGCCCCCGTTCTTGTCGGGGTTCGGGGTGAGGAAGTGCTCGGTCAGTCGAATGGCGCCCAGGCGGAAGCTGCGGCTGGCCAACACGTCGGCTTCATGCCCGAGCAGGACCTCGGTGGAGCCGCCGCCGATGTCGCACAGCAGCAGCTTCTGGTCGTACAGCGGGAGCGCCTGGAGCACGCCGAGGTGGATGAGCCGCGCCTCCTCGAAGCCGCTGATGACGTCGACCGACACGCCGGCCTCGTCGTAGGCACGGTCGAGGAACTCGCGGCGGTTCTCGGCCTCACGCACCGCCGAGGTCGCCACGGCCGCCAGCTCGGCGCCGTGGGCGTCGGCGACATCCCGGCAACGGCGCAGCGCGGCGACGCCGCGGTCGATGGCGTCAGGAGCCAGCTCCTTCATGTCGCCACCCGAGCGGCCGAGCCGGACCATCTCCTTCTCGCGCTCGAGGATCTCGAACCGGCCGTCGGTGCCCACCCGAGCGACGACCATGTGGACCGAGTTGGTGCCGATGTCGACGGCGGCGAGCACTTGGCCAGGGGTGGGCTCGGTCACCGCGGTGACGGTACCGACCGCGACCCGCGGCCGACGCGATCCCGGGTCGCTGTCGGCCAACCGGTACGCTCGCCGACGTGGCACGCCAGGATCGCAAGAAGAAGGGTGGACGCACGACGCCGAAGGGCGGCGTCCAATCCGGAGCCCGGCATGCCATCTCCAAGGGGCATGCCACCAGCGAACCCGAGACGGCGTCCGCGCGCTACACCGCACCCATCCCGCAGGAGTTCAAGGTCAGCCCGCCGTGGGTCACGGTCTTGATGTTCACCCTGCTCGGTCTGGGCATGGTCGTGATCTTCCTGAACTACCTCGGCCTGCTGCCGGGCGCCACCGACAACAAGTACCTGCTGCTCGGGCTGGGGTTCGTCCTCGGCGGCATCGTCACCTCCACCCAACTCCACTGAAACCTCCACCTGTTGTCCACAGGACCTGTGGACAACTGGAGGAGTAGCGGCCCCCGCGAGGGCCGAAGGTGCAGAACGGCGGCGAAATCTGGCGATTCGCGCCTGTTCGTGGACGAAGGCTGACCATCCGGCGCCTCCCCCGAACGGATCAGGGCAATCATCCCCACCTTGTGCCCAAATTGTGGAAAGTTCACTCACGGTGACGAAATCAGCGCCCCACGCGTCACCTCGTAATGGGCGAGCTCACTCGACCGGGGTGACGAGATCCATCTCCTCGAGGCAGTGCTTGGGCGGGTCGGGCATCTCGTCGTTGGCGGTGGTCATGCGCACCTCGGACCCGCAGATCGAGCAGCGGAACTCGATCTTGACCTTGCGCAGCTCGCCGGGCGGGGGTGGCTCGGGGAGCATCTGCGACATGCCGCCGAGCATGGCCAACCCGAACTTGAAGATCAGCCCGCCGGCCAGCACGGCCACCACCATCGCCCACGCGCTCGAGTCGGTGAACAGCACCCCGACGACGACGATGGCGGCGCCGACGGCGATCCAGCGGGGTTGGGGCATACGACGAGGCTACCGGTGGCCGCTCCGCCGGCCTGCTCCGCGGCAGCAGCGAGATGACGTGGCACATGACACGGCGGTCCAGCGGCGGCGACGCGTAGGGTCCGTCGCCGGGGGTGATGTCCGATGTCCGACATCCAGGTGATGTTCAACCCGTTCGAAGACGGGTACGCCGAGAATCCGTACACCCAGTTCGCGCAGCTGCGGGCGCACGATCCGGCCCACATGACGCCGTTCGGGGCCGTGTACGTCAGCCGCTACGACGACGTCTTCGCGCTGCTGCGCGACAAGACGCTCAGCGTCGAGGCGTCGAACGCCGCCGAGACACCCCTCGACGCCATCAGCCGCGAGGTGCTCGGCGACGAGGAGAACGCGCTCGAACGACGCGGGCAGTCGATGCTCGACCGAGACCCGCCCGACCACACGCGCCTGCGCAAGCTGGTGTCGAAGGCGTTCACCCCGCGGCGCATCAGCGAGCTGCGCCCCCGCATCCAGGAGCTGGTCGACGCCAAGCTCGACGACGCGGCCCGGGCCGGCTCGTTCGAGGCGATCTCGAATCTGGCGTTCCCGCTGCCGTTCGAGGTCATCTCCGAGATGATGGGGATGCCCGAGACCATCCACGGAACGGTCAGCCGCGATCGCATCCGCGAGGTCTCCGGAACGCTGGTCCGTTCGCTCGAGCCAGTGGTCGACCCCGACCTCATCCGGGCCATCGCGGCCGCCGGCGAGGAGATGTTCGGGCTCATCGACGAGGCCATCCGGTGGAAGCGGGCGAATCCGGCCGACGATCTGCTCACCTTGTTGATCGACGCCGAGGAAGACGGCGACTCGCTCACCGACGAGGAGCTGTCGGCCCAGGTCGGTCTGCTGTTCATCGCCGGCCACGAGACCACCGTGAACCTCATCGGAAACGGCCTGCACGCCCTCGCCCGCAACCCCGAGCAGTACCAGCGGTTGCGTGACGAGCCCGGCCTCATCGAGAACGCGGTCGACGAGTTCCTCCGCTACGACGCGCCGGTGCAGATGACCCGCCGGGTCAACCTCGAGCCCATCGAGGTCCAGGGCACCAGGATCGAAACCGGCACCTTCGTGGTCTGCGCGCTGGC
>JBFJNI010000049.1:0-26237 GCA_041618235.1 Acidimicrobiales bacterium | reverse complement strand
TGCCCACTCGTGTTGGACCGCACCGGCAGCGCGTGCCGCGTCGACGATGTCGCCGGCGCTCGCCAGCTCGATCTTGGCGACGACGTCGTCGAGGTGGGCGGGGTTGCGGGACTCGTGGCTGCTCATCGGATCTCCTCGACGTCGGTCATGGCGCGGTCCAGCAGGTCGAGCGCGGTGTCGACCTGCGCCCGGGCGATCACCAGGGGCGGGGCCAATCGCATGGCCGCCGGCCCGCAGGTGAGGGCCAGCAGCCCTCGGTGGAACGCCGCCTGCTCGACGGCCTTGGCGGTGGTGCCGTCGGTGAACTCGAGGCCGATCATCAGCCCCCGGCCGCGCACCTCGACGAGCGACTGGTGACGTTCGAGCAGGGGAGCGAGACCGGCGTGGAACCGCTCGCCCATGGCGCGGGCGTCGGCCGCGAGCTCGCGGCGCACGAGGTCGATGGTGGCGATCGCGGCGGCGCAGGCGACCGGGTTGCCGCCGAAGGTCGAGCCGTGCTTGCCCGCGGTCCAGGTGTGGAGCTCGCCGCGTGCGATCAGCGCCGACAGCGGGAGCCCCGATGCCAAGCCCTTGCCGGCGAGGAGCAGGTCGGCCTCGACCGGCGCGTCGCCTCGGTTCTCGTGGTCCAGCGCCCACATCTCGCCGGTCCGGCCGACGCCCGACTGCACCTCGTCGACGACCAGCAGGATGCCGTGGTCGTCGCAGATGCGCCGCAGGTGGGCGAGCCAGCCGTCGGGTGGGACGAGGTAGCCGCCTTCGCCCTGGATCGGCTCGACCACGATGGCTGCGACATCCGCGGGGTCGGTGAGGTGCCGGAAGATGGTGCCCTCGATGAAGTCGAAGTCGCCGTACGGGGCGTGGTGCACGCCCGGCACGTGGGCGCCGAAGCCGCTGCGGTAGTGGGCCTTCGACGCCGTGAGCGACAGGCTGCCCGCGGTGCGGCCGTGGAACGCGCCGAGGAACGCGATGACGTTCTGGCGACCCGTGTTGAACCGGGCCAGCTTGAGGGCGGCCTCGACCGCCTCGGTGCCCGAGTTGCCCAGGAACACCCGGAGCTGGTCGCCCCGCACCGGTGCGTCGGCGATCAGGCGCTCGCACACATCGGCGTAGACGGGCAGGTACCAGTCGGACGAGCAGTAGTGGAGGTAGCGATGGGCCTGCTCGTCGATCGCGGCGAGGACCTCGGGGTGGCAGTGGCCGGTGGCGGTGACGGCGATGCCGGCGTTGAGGTCGAGGAAGCGGTTGCCGTCGACGTCCTCGACGACGCAGCCGGCGGCGCGGGCGGGGGCGAGGTCGTGGACGCGTCCCATCGACGGGCTCACCAGGGTGCGGTCCCGCTCGATGACGGCGCGGGCCAGGGGTCCGGGCAGCGGCGTCCGCAGGTCCGGGACGGTCGCCGCCGCCAGCGCGGCGATCGCCGTGGCACCGGCGTGACCGCCGGCGTGCTCGGTGGAACGTGCATGCTCGGTGACGGCCATCGTGTCCTCCTGCGTCGAAATCGGGTACCGACATGATACATCTGTTCCGGCAGAGGGTCATGGATGGAACAGGAGTTCCGTCGTAGGATCCGGGGCATGGCAGCACCGCGGGCACTCCGGGACCGGATCGCGTCGGTGAGCGCCTCGCTCTCGCCGGCGCAGCGTCGGGTGGCCCGGCTGGTCGACGAATCGCCGGACGTGGTCGCCTTCGGCACGGTCGCCGAGGTGGCCCAGGCGTCGGGGACGTCGCCGCAGACGGTGCTCCGCCTGGCGGCTCGACTCGGCCACGCCGGGTTCCCCGACCTCCAGGACCAGGTGCGCACCGAGCTCGTTGCCCGGCTGCCGCCGGCCGCCGCCCGCATCCGCCAGCCCCCGGGTGCCGACGTGCTCGGCGACGTCGCGGCCGCCGACCTCGACAACGTGGCCACGAGCCTCGACGTGGCACCGGCGGTGCTCGACGCCGTGGTCGCCCAGCTGGCCGATGCGCAGCGCGTGGCCGTGGTGGCGGCCGACTCCTGGTCGGGCATCGGGCGCCTCTTCGTCGACCACCTGCTCCAGCTCCGCGCCGATGTCGAGCTGCTCGAAGGGCCGGCACCGCGGATCGCCCGCCTCGTCGCCCACCTCGGACCCGACGACGTCGTGGTCGCGCTCGACGTCCGCCGCTACGAGCGTTGGATGCTCGAGACGGTCGCCCAGGTCACGGCCCAGGGGGTTCCGCTGGTGGCGGTGTCCGACGGCCCCACGTCGCCGCTGTTCGAGCACGCGGCCCATCGCCTGGTGGTCGGCGTCGCCAGCCCCGGACCGTTCGAGAGCGCCACCGGGGTCGTCGCACTGCTGCATCTGCTGGTGACCGAGGTGGCCGCCCGACGCCGCGACGACGCCCGCGACCGCCTCGACGCGGCCGAGGCGGCCTGGGCCGAGCGCCACGCCCTCCTCGACGGCGACTGACCCGGCCCGCCGGTGCCCGCCACCTCCCCCGTCAGGGGGGTCAGTCGGTGAGGCCGGCGGCGACCGCGGCGCCGAGCTCCCAGCACGCGTCGAGCGCCGCTCGGTCAGGGGTGCCGGTGACCCGTACGGGCTGTTGGGCCGGCCGCCAGCGCAGGCCGGTGGTGATCTTGTCGATGGCGCGCAGCGCACCGTCGACGTCGTCGTTGCCGTGGACGTAGACGCCGAACGGTCGCTTCGCCGTCTCCTCGAGACACGGGTAGTAGATGGTGTCGAAGAAGTGCTTCAGTGCACCGCTCATGTACCCGAGGTTGGCGGGCGTGCCGAGCACGTAGCCGTCAGCACCGAGGACGTCGACGGCGGTGGCCGACAGCGCGGCTCGTGACACGACCTCGACGCCGCTGATGGCCTCGTTGGTGGCGCCGTCGAGCACGGCCCGGAACATCGAGTCGAGGCTGGGCGACGGCGTGTGGTGCACGACGAGCAGACGGGCCACCGAGCAGCCCGCCTAGCCGACCGCTTGCAGCGTCACGACGGCGATGTCGTCGCGAGGTGCGCCGCGTTGGAAGTCGATCGCATCGTTGGCGACGAGATCGGCGAGTTCCGGCGCACCGATGCCGGCGTTCGCGCTGAGGAGTGCGTGGAGACGGGCTTCGCCGTAGAACTCGCCGTCGCGGCGAGCCTCGATCACGCCGTCGGTGGTCATGACGAGCGTCTCGCCGGGCCGGACGACCACGTCGTCGTCGTGGAGACGTGGCGGCCCGAGCATGCCGAGGAGGTGGCCGGTGCGGCCCACGGGTCGGACCCCGCCGTCCAGGTCGACGAGCAGCGGGAGGTGGTGGCCCGCGGCGCTCATGCGGATGCCGACGCCGTCGTCGATGGGCGTGGCGGTGAGGTACACGGCCGTGAGGAAACCGTCGCCGTGGTCTCGGACCATGGCGTCGTGCAGCCGGGCGAGCACCGCAGCCGGCGAGGGAGAGCGCACCGCCTCGGCCCGCAGGGTGTAGCGGGCGAGGGCGGTGACGACGGCGGCACTGGCGCCCTTGCCGCACACGTCGCCGATGACGATTCCCCACGCGGCGCCGGGGATCTCGAACACGTCGTAGAAGTCGCCGCCGACCTCGCTGCCGTCGCCGGCGGGGCGGTAGGCGCCACCGACCGCCATGCCCGGGATGGACGGAGGCGACGGTGGCAGCAGGGTCTTCTGCAGCGTCGCCGCGAGGGCGCGTGCCCGCTCGGCCGCTGCTTCGGCCTCGCGGCGGGCGGCGAGCAGCTCGAGCTCGTACGCCCGGCGTTCGCGGGCGTCGAAGACGGCGAGGCGGATCGCTGCCGGTTCGCCGAGGTCGTCGGCCACCAGGATGGCGTTGAGCAGTACGGGGAGACGCCGGCCATCGGCGCATCGGAGCTCGACCGCCACCTCTCGCACGTGACCCTGCAGGGCGAGTGACGGTGCGAAGTGCGTCTCGTAGAAGATGCGATCGCCCGGTGCGAGGAGGTCGTGGATGCGGAGCGCGCCCAGTGAGGTCGCGGTGTACCCCGTCCAGCTCAGGAAGGTGCGGTTGGCCTTCACCACCCGTCCGGAGGGCCGGAGCGACACGTAGCCGCACGGCGCATGTTCGTAGAGGTCGGCCGGATCGTCCTCGATGAGCGCCTCGCGGAACGACGCGAGCGCACCGAGATCGATCGGCTCGTCGATCACGAGGTACCGATCGACGGCTGGAGCTCGCGGAGGAAGGTCTCCATGGCGGCGGCGGTCTCCTCGGGTGCACTCAGGTTCGGGCAGTGGCCCGTGGCGCGGAGCTGCACGAGCGTCGCATCGGGGATCTGATCGGCGACGAAGCGGCCGACCACGTCGGGGGCGATGATGTCGTCGCTGCACTGCAGGACGAGGGTCGGGCAGCGAACGCTGGCGAGATCGGCGCGGTTGTCGGACAGGAACGTGGCGCGCGCGAAGCGCTTCTGGACGTCGGGGTCGGTGCGGCAGAAGCTCTCGGACAGCTCGGCTCCGAGCTGGGGTCGGTCGGCGTTGGCCATGATCGCCGGCGCCATGGCCTGGGCCCAGCCGAGGTAGTTGCTGTCGAGCGACTCGAGGAGACCTTCGATGTCGCCTTCGGTGAAACCTCCGATGTAGCCGTCGTCGTCGAGGTAGCGGGGCGAGGGGCCGATGAGCACGAGCGCGGAGAACCGATCGGGCTCGGCGACGGCGGCGAGGACGCCGATCATGGCGCTGACGCTGTGGCCGACGAAGACGACGTCGTGCAGGTCGAGTTCGCGCACGATGGCGAGCACGTCCTCGGCGTAGCCGTCGAGCGAGGCGTGCCGGGCCGGGTCGTACGCGTCGAGATCCGATCCGCCCGCCCCGAGGTGGTCGAAGAGCACCGTCTGGAAGCGATCGGCGAACCGCGGCTCGAGGTGGCGCCACATGTTCTGGTCGCATCCGAACCCGTGCGCGAAGACCATGGGTCGCGCTCCAGCCCGGCCAGCGAGCCGGATGTTGTGCCGCCGCAGAGCATCCATGGCGGGAACCGTACAAGTGCCGCGGTGGATCTGTCAGGGTGAGGTGGTCGACCGACCGCCCGGGGGGAGTTGTGTCATGCCCGTGTACCGAACCGTGAGGGGACGCCGGCCGTGACGGCGATCCGAGTCCGACAGGTCGTCGCCGCCGTCGGCGACGTCGATGCTTCCGCCGCGCACGCCTCCGCCGTGGGCCTGCCGTTCGTGTACGTCGATCCGGGCGTCGGCGCGTTCGGTGCGGTCAACTCGCTCCACGCGGCCGGCGACACCTTCGTCGAGCTGCTGGGTGAGCGCGACGCCGGGTCGCCCGTCGGACGGCACCTGACCCGGCTCGGTGGCGACGGCGGCTACATGGTCATCGTGCAGGTCGACGACCTCGACCACCACCTCGCCCGCGTCGCCGAACTCGGCGTCCGGCTGATCTGGGAGGGCGGGATCCCGGGCATCCGGGGAGCCCACCTCCACCCGGCCGACGTCGGCGGGGCGATCCTCAGCCTCGACCAGGCCGATCCGCCCGACGCATGGCCGTGGTGCGGTCCGGCCTGGACGGGCACGGCGCCGCCCGTCAGCGGCGCTCCGATCAGCGCGATCAGCCTGACCGCCGCCGAGCCGGAGCGGGTGGCGGCGAGATGGGCGGCGGTCCTCGACACCTCCTGTGACGGCACGCAGATCCAGCTCCCGGGGACCACGATCACGTTCGTGCCGGCTGACGATCGACCCGATCGCCTCGTCGAGGTGCAGGTGGACGGGATCGGGGACCACTCCGTGGGCGGGGTCCAGATTCGGGGCTGAGCGCGGCGTCAGCTGCGGGTCGTCCGCCGGACCGAGATCGCGGATCCGCCCGTCATCGACCGCACGACCCAGCTCCCGGTGGCCCCGGCCGCGGGAGCCCAGTCCGGGGGACCCAGCCCGTGGAAGCCCACCCGGAGGTCGTGGTCAGCGGCGACGAACCAGGATCGTCGCCGGAGCGCTGAGCGCGACCGACCACCGGTCGCCACTCGTGCGCACGTCGAGGCGCTCGTCCCGGGCATCGGCGCCGGCGAATGCGTCGACGGCACCTCCTGCGACCCATCCGCTGACGACCACGGCTTCACCTGGCGCGCCGTCGACCGTGAGCGACACGCCGTCGTCGACCTGGGTGATGTCGGAGATGCGTGTCCGCCCCACGGGGGCGTGTTTCGCGACGTCGCCGAAGACGGCGAGACCGCCGGCGACCACCGGCGCCAGGAGGTGGTGGGTCCACTCGCCGGGGTCGAGCGCGACGTCCCAGCCGCTCGACGGGTGGGAGATCTCACCCGAGCGGAGGTCCAGGGCGACGACGGGGGAGGACGGCCAGGCTGGGCCGAGGTCGGCCGTGCCCACGATCGGTTCGTCGCCGCGATACGTGTTGGCGCAGAACACCTGCGTCCATCTCCCCGCCGAGTGGTCCGTGTGGCACTCCGCGACGAGCGGGACGGGTCGGGCGACCGCGTGCTCGCGGAAGCAGGCGTCGACCGCGGCGATGGGGACGTCGGGACGGATGATGACGCCGTCGGCGCGGCACGTGGCGAGCACGATCGATGCATCGGTGGTCCCGATGGCATCGCCGACGCCGACCGGCCCGGTCGAGAGGGCGGACAGCAGCGCCTCGACCTCGGCATGTTCGCCACCGGAGGAGAACACGTCCTTGAACGGAGCGAGGCCGAGGGCTCGGGCCAACGCGTTCGAATAGCAGAACCAGGCCCACAGGAACCCGGGGCCCACCAGGTAGCCGTGGTCACCGGAGGTGCGGATCGACGTGACGCGACCGAGGGAGGCGGTCTGGAAGAAGTCGGCCGGCGTGGCCATGCACCACTGCAGCGTCATGGCGCGCTCGGCGGCGGCTCGGTCGATGCCTTCCTGCCACGCCCGGGCCCGGCCCACGCCGGCGCGCAGCCCGCGGACCCCGAAGAAGCACTCGACCAGCCAGTCGTGCTCGAAGGTCTCGACGCCCCAGATCGCGGCCCGATCGAGGAGGTGCTCGTAGTAGTCGGGCCCGACCGGATGGGCGTAGGCCTCGTCGACCCAGCACTCGAACCGGTCGACGAACGGCGACTGCTTCGACAGGTGACGGCAGTGGGTGACGAGTGGCTTGGCGCCGACGCCGTCGCGGACGGGATCGATGCCGTCCGGGAGGATGTCGGCCCGGGGTGCCCAGTCGATGAGCCCCGATGGTGGGACCACCCACTCGTCGGTGTCGAAGGGGCGGATGACCTCGTGTGGGTAGAACCACGAGTCGAGTTGCACCGAGCCCACCGGCACGCCGGCGGCCTCGACCGAGGCGACCGCCTCGGTGATCGTCTCGGTGACCGTTCGGGGTCGGCCGTCGTCGTGCGGTTCGGTGCGATACCAGTACGCCGCCCCGTTGTCGGTCCAGTACGACACCGACCGGCCGAGGGCGTCGTGGTCGACCGGCAGGCGCGGTGCGAGGCCGAGCATCGACGCCCATCGCTCGAGCGCCTGGCGGGGCGAGTGGCCGCCGATGATCGCCAGCGTCGACGTGAACCCGGCCGGGACCTCGGCGAGGTCTCCGTGCCATCCCCACGAGATCCCCGCGTCCGGCTGCTCGCGGGTCGGGACGGTGAGCACCTGCTCGTGGAACGCATCGAGGGGGGCGAGGAGCAGCGTGGCCCCGCCGGGGTCGCACAGCCACAGCGGCGCCACGGCGTTGGGACGGAAGGGCAGGAGGAACCAGCGGTCGAGGTCCTCGCCCGCCTGAGTGGGCAGGCCGAACTCGCTGTACTGGTGGCCGAAGGCCCGCATGCCGGTCGGCCACGACCCCGATGCACGTCGTGAAGGGGTGAAGCGGACGCCCACCGCGACGTCGGCGTACCCGCCGGCGGATGCGGCCGACACGTCGGCCGTGGCCTCGAGACGGAGGAGCAGGACGTCGTCGTGGTTCGACTGCGCCAATCGAACCGCGGCGCTTCGGCCGAGCACGTGGTCTTCGCCCCCGCGGTCGACGCCGGGGGACAGGAACCGCCCCGGACCCAACCAGTCGGAGAGATCGCCGTGACCGATGCGGATGTCGCCCGCCTCGTCCTGGGCGATGCGCGTGCCGGTTCCGAGGCGGGTCTCCATCACGATGTCATCCTGGCTCACGCGCCCGCCCCGGGTGGCTAGCGTGCCGCCGATCGCCCCCGCCTCCACCCCCCGCACGAGGCCGTCGCCCCTCCGCCACCGGGCCGTCGTCGCGTCGGCGGCCGGCGTCGGTGTCTCGCTGCTGTGGGTCCGTGGACGGCACCGCCGGACACCGCCTGCCCGCGGCGTGGCGGTCGCCACGCGCGGTCGAGTGTCCCCGAGCGAGGACGGCACGGGGCTGCACGTGGTCACGAACGCCGCATCGGGGTCTGGTGCTGCTCCGGACGCACTCGACGAGATCCGTGCCGGCCTTCCGGGCGCACGGATCACGGTGGTCGAGCGAGGCGACGAACTCGCCGGCGCGATGGAGCAGGCCGCATCGTCGGCCCGCTCGCTCGGCGTCCTCGGCGGCGACGGCACGGTGAACATTGCGGCCAGAGCCGCCATCGCTGCCGGCGTCCCGCTGGCGGTCTTCCCCGGGGGGACGTTGAACCACTTCGCCCGCGACCTCGGCCTCGACGAAATCGCGGGCACCATCGACGCGGTCCGCGCCGGACACGTCGTGGCCATCGACGTCGGCGAGATCGCCGGTCACGTCTTCGTGAACAATGCCAGCCTCGGGAGTTACTCCGAGCTGGTGGACGCCCGCGAGGCTCTCGAGGCCCGGATCGGCAAGTGGCCTGCGATGTCCGTGGCGCTGGCGCGCGTGTTGCGGCGGAGCCAGCGGCACGACGTGTGCATCGACGGGCGACACCAGCAGGTGTGGATGGTGTTCATCGGCAACGGTGCATACCAGCCCGCCGGGTTCGCTCCGGTCGATCGGACCGATCTCGCCGACGGGCTGCTCGACGTACGGATCATCGACGCGTCTCGCCCGTGGTCACGTACCAGGCTCGTCGTGGCGCTGTTGCTCGGACAGCTCGCCCGGTCGGGTGTCTACGACCAGCACTGCGTGCCGAGTCTCGCGATCTCGGCGACCGACGGACTCCCGACCCGTCTGGCCGCCGACGGCGAGACGTTCGACGGTCCCGCCGAGGTCGCCGTCTCGAAGCGCCCGATCGCCCTGCGGGTGCATGTCCCCGACCCTGCCTCGCGCCACCAGGAGCGATGAGAGATCGCGTCGACTTCCAATCGACAATCGTTGTCAACGAGCAACGAGATCTCTATGGTGGGCCGCTCGATGCGCAGCCCTGACCATCTCGTCGCCGCCTTCCGGTCCTCCGGTCGCAAGGTCACGCCCCAGCGTGAGCGGATCTTCCGGGTGCTGCACGACAACCCCACGCATCCCACCGCCGAGGCCGTGCACGCCCAGGTGGTGGCCGACATGCCCTCCGTGAGCCTGCGCACCGTCTACGCCACGCTCCACGAGCTGGCCGAGATGGGCGAGCTGCGCCAGCTCCAGCTCGGCACCGGCTCGTTCCGATTCGACACCGACACCGGCGAGCACCACCACCTCGTCTGCACGCAGTGCGGCTCGGTGCAGGACCTCCACGCCGACTTCCCCGGCGTCGCGCTCACCCCCGCCGACGCCCACGGCTTCGTCGTCGACACCACCCAGATCGTCTTCCGCGGCCGCTGCACCTCGTGCGCCGCCGCCGAGACCCCAGATCCCATTTCGGGAATCCCGTCAAACACAGAGGAGCAACACTTCCATGGCTGAGCTCAAGGGCTCCAAGACCGAAGAAAACCTCAAGGAGGCGTTCGCCGGCGAGAGCCAGGCCAACCGCCGCTACCTGTACTTCGCGCAGAAGGCCGACGTCGAGGGCTACCCCGACGTCGCGGCGCTCTTCCGCTCGGTCGCAGAGGGCGAGACCGGCCATGCATTCGGTCACTTCGACTTCCTCGCCGAGGTCGGCGATCCGGCCACCGGTGAGCCGGTCGGACCCACGGCCGACAACCTTCGCTCGGCCATCGCCGGCGAGACCTACGAGTACACCGAGATGTACCCGGGCTTCGCCAAGACGGCCCGCGACGAGGGCTTCGACGAGGTCGCCGAGTGGCTCGAGACCCTGGCCCGCGCCGAGAAGAGCCACGCCGGTCGCTTCCAGCAAGGCCTCGAAGAGGTCATCGCCGCTTCCTGAGCGGACGAACACCGCCGGCGTCGCATCGACGTCGTTGATCGAGGGGGTCGGCTCGTCCGACCCCCTCGTCCGTCCCCCGAACACCTCACACCTCCGTCGGTGGGCACCGATCTCTCCCAAGGAGCACACGACACATGAACCGCAAGCTGACCCTCGACGACATCTCCGACCTGCGGGCCTACGAGCGCGAGCGCGACGAATTCCGTCGCCGGATCATGGACCTCAAGAAGCGCCGCCGTATCGGCATCGGGCCCTTCATGACCGTCGTCTTCGAGAACCGCGACACCATCCGGTTCCAGATCCAGGAGATGGCCCGCGCCGAGAAGCTGATGTCCGACGAAGCCATCGAGACCGAGCTGCGGACCTACAACCCGCTCGTGCCCGATCCCGGGCAGCTGGCGTTGACGCTCTTCATCGAACTCACCTCCGAGCTGGCGCTCCGCGACTGGCTGCCCCGCCTGGTCGGCGTCGAGCAGCACGTCGGGCTGCGGGTCGGCCGTGGCGACGACCACTTCGTCGTGCACGCCCAGCCCGAGGCCGCCCACGCGTCCCAGCTCACGCGTGACGAGATCACCGCGTCGGTGCACTACGTCTTCTTCGAGCTCACCCCCGAGCAGATCGACGCGGTGGCTGCGGGCCCGGTCGAGGTGCTCATCGACCACGAGAACTACGACCACGCCACCACTCTGGGTGAGGATTCGGTGGCCGAACTGCTCCAGGATCTTCGGGGCTGACCGGTTCGGCCGGTTCCGCCGGACTTCCCGCACGCAGCGTGATTTCAAAAGTCCTTGCAATGGTTCCGGATCTTCTGTACTCTCAGGATTATGGTCGCTACGAAGAGTGAGATGGAACGGCAGCATCTGGTCGAAGAGCTCGTCAACGGGCTCGAATCGAGCACGTTGAGCGGCCGACTGCTCCGCACCCGTGAGGTCGCATTGCTGTTCGAGGTCTCGGAGCGTGCGGTGACCGATTGGGCCACGAAGGGCCGGATCCCGAGCCTGAGGACGCCGGGCGGGCATCGCCGCTACCCGGCCGAGCCCGTGGCCCGACTCCTCCTCGACGAGCGCCGCTCGATCTGACCACCGGTCCCCGGGTCCGGGGTCCGGAGAGTCGTCGCCCGAACACCCTGCTCAGCGGGGTCGGTGGCTCCAGGAAGAACCCTTGCATCGCGCAGGTGCGGGTGCCAGTCTCGGGCATCCCCGGCCGGCAGCCCGATCGGGGCGACCAGCCACCCCTACGGAGCCCGAGATGGACACCCCCTGGAGCAAGCGCGCCGCGTGCCGCGGCCTCGACCCCATCATCTTCTTCCCGCTGACCGACGACGAGGCGGACTCGGCGAAGGCGGTGTGCGGTGGGTGCGACGTGCGTGAACTGTGTCTCGAGCACGCCCTCGGCCAGCGCGAGCGCGAGGGCGTCTGGGGCGGCTGCACCGAACGCGAGCGCCGGCGGATCATCCGGCGTCGTCGCCGCGCCGCCTCCTGATCGTGCCGCCGATCGATGACCACGGCGGGTGGCCCGCCATCCTCGGACGACTGGCCTCGGGCCAGGACCTCTCCAGTGAGCAGGCCGGCGCCGCGCTGGCCACCATCCTGGCCGGCGATGCCACGGCCGCCCAGACCGCGGGCCTCATCGTCGCCCTGCGCATCAAGGGTGAGACGGTCGACGAACTCGCCGGCATGGTCGGAGCGATGCTCGACGCGGCGGCGCCGCTCGAGCTACCAGACGGGACGATCGACATCGTGGGCACCGGCGGCTCGCCCCGTCGTCGCGAGCGAGCCCTCAACGTGTCGACGATGGCCAGCATCGTCGCCGCCGCAGCCGGGGCCACGGTGTGCAAGCACGGCAACGTCAAGGCGTCATCGACGTCGGGGTCCTTCGACCTGCTCGGCGCACTGGGCATCGACTACGACCTCGAACCTGCGGCGGTCGCTCGCGTCGTACGCGAGGTCGGCGTCGGGTTCGCGTTCGCCCGAGGCTTCCACCCGGCGATGCGCCACGCCGGTCCGGTCCGGGCCGAGCTGGGCATCCCCACGGTGTTCAACGTCCTGGGCCCGCTGTCGCACCCCGGCCGCGTTCGTCGCCAGCTCCTGGGTGTCGGCGACGGCCGCCTCCTCGACCTCGTTGCGGGTGTGTTGGCGGCACGCGGTGCGGTGCACGCGCTCGTCGTGCACGGAGCCGACCAGCTCGACGAGATCTCGCTCACGGGTCCGACGCACGTGCGCGAGGTGCGCGATGGCGTCGTGACCGCGGCCTACGACCTCTCGCCGGCCGACGTGGGGCTCGCCGAGGTCGTCGGCGCGGACATGCCCGGCGGCACCCCGGACGAGAACGCCGCGATCGCCCGCGCCCTCTTCGCCGGCGCCCATGGCCCGGCCCGCGACATCGTGTGCCTCAATGCCGGTGCCGCCCTGTACGTGGCCGACCTCGCCGGGAGCATCGCCGCCGGCGTCGACCTGGCCACGACGGCCATCGACGATGGTCGGGCGGCGGCCACGCTCGAGCGGCTCGTCGAGGCCACCTCCGCCTGAACCGGGCCGCCGCCGGGCGCCGTTGTCACCACCGCCCGGACGCCCGGGTGCACTCCCGGTCGTTGCTCCGGCGGATAACGGCCATTATCGTGGAGCCGTGACCGACGCCACCGCTCTGCCCGCGACGCCGTCCCGCGACGTCGGCCCAGCGGGAGGCCCCGAGTCATCCGACGACGCCACCCGCGACCGTCTCATCGAAGCGGCTGCGGCCGTCTTCGCCGAGAAGGGGTACGACGGCGCCGGTGTGCAGGAGATCGCCCGGCGGGCGGGGTTCACCACCGGCGCGATCTACGGGCGCTTCCGGGGCAAGGCCGAGCTGCTGCTGGCCGCCATCGAGGCCCGCAGCCACGACGAGCTCGAGCAGCTCTTCGCCGAGCACCGCTTCGAGGGCAAGGTCACCGACGTGCTCACCACCGTCGGGTCGCACCTCGTGACCGACCCGTTCGACGATGGGCAGGCGCTGCTCCTCGAGGCCTTCGTCGCCGCCCGCCGCGACCCCGAGGTCGCGGCGCTGATGCGGAACCTGCTCGAGCAGCGGGCGCAGACCTTCGCCACGCTCATCGAGGAGGCCAAGCGCAACGGCCTCATCGACGCCGACCTCGACACCGACGTCGTCGTGCGGTTCTGCCATGCCGTCGGTTTCGGATTCCTGCTGTTCGGCGCCATCGACCTCGATCCGCCCCCCGCAGCCCCGTGGGAGCGTCTCATCGCCCAGCTGGTCGACGCCCTCGCCCCGCCCGCCGAGGGCTGACCGCTCGGCGCGTCAGCGGGCGCGCAGTTCGGGCAACGCGGGCAGCGGGGAGCAGAGCTCGCCCTCGACGTGTTCGATCTCGATGCGGTGGGCGTTCTTGTCGAGCCACGCCGACACGACCGTGAGCTCGTCGGCGTCGCCGGGGTGGACGACGGCGCCGGCCGGTTCGATGTCGGCATCGGCCAACAAGCCCGGGGAGTCGACCGCCTCGGTGGTGACGAGCCGACCGCCGGCGAAGATCGCCCGGCGACCGGCGACGCGCACCACGAGGCGTCCGGCCCGACGGAGGCGCGTGAAGCGGCGCACCCTCCGGTGGGCGTCGGCGAAGCTCGCCGCCCGGTCCCGGAGGTCGGCGGCCTCCTCGTAGCGCTCGGTGACCGCCAGGGTCTGCATGCGGTCGAGGAGCGGGTCGAGGACGAGGTCCGGGCGCTCGGTGAGGGCGAGACGCACATCGGCCGCGATGGCGGCGTACGAGTCGGCGTCGATGTCACCCGCACAGGGGCAGGTGCTGACGCCGAGCTGCGCGGGAGCGCACGGTGCGTCGCGTCGGTTCTTGGCCGGGTCCGAGGTGCAGCGGCGGATGGGCAGCGCGGTCTCGACGGCGTCGAGCACGATGCGGGCCGACCGGGCGCTGGGCAGCGGACCGAGGTAGGTGGCGTCGTCCTGGCGCACCCCGCGGACGACGGACAGGCGCGGGAACGGCTCGTCGGTGAGCTTGAGGTAGGCGGACTTCTTCCAGGTGGTGCCCTGGCGGTTGTAGCGGGGGAGCAACTCGTGGATGAGGCGGATCTCGGTGACGGCGGCGTCGAGCGGTGACGCGGTCTCGATGTGGTCGATGCGGGCGACCTCGCGCAGCAGGCCGCCGACCTTGCGACGGGTGTCGGACGAGAAGTAGCTGCGGACGCGGGTGCGCAGGTCGGAGGCCTTGCCGACGTACAGGACGCGCCCGGTGGCGTCGCGGAACAGGTAGACACCCGGCGCTCGGGGGAGACGGTCGGTGAGCGCGAGCTTGGCCGCCTGCGGGTGGGCCGCCATCGTGGGCAGCTCGAGGAGGTCGTCGATGGCGAACACCCCGAACGCCGACGCCCGCTCGAGCAGGAGGTGGAGCAGATCGGCGGTGGCGAGGGCGTCGTCGAGGGCTCGGTGGCTCGGACGGTGGTCGAGGCGGAAGCGGTCGGCCAGCGTCCCGAGCTTGCAGTTGGGGACCTCGTCGCGGACGAGGCGCCGGGCGAGCGCACACGTGTCGACCATGAGGTTGTCGAGCCGTGGCCGGTCGGCCCGTACCAACGCAGCGTCGACGAAGGATCGGTCGAACCGGACGTTGTGCCCCACGAAGACGGCGTCGCCGATGAACTCGAGCAGCGCGGGCAGGACCTGCTCGACGGGTGGCGCCGGCCGGACCATCCGGGTGGTGAGCCCGGTGAGCACGGTGATGGCCGGTGGCAGGTCGCGGCCGGGGTCGACGAGCGTCTGGAACGTGCCGAGGCACTCGCCCCCACGGACCTTCACGGCACCGATCTCGCAGATGCGGTCGTCGGTGGGGGATCCGCCGGTGGTCTCGAGGTCGAGGACGCAGAAGGTGACGTCGATGAGCGGCGTGCCGCGGTCGTCGAGGCTGAGCTGGCCCGGCACCCGACGACGCGCCCGGCGCTCGCGGACAGCGGTCGACGGGCCGGGGGGCGGAACTGCTGCGGTCATGCAGGCATTGGAAGCGAACAGATGTTCGACTGTCAAGCCCTGGTCGTCGGTTCCCAGGCGGGCGCATCCGGGCCAGGGAGGTCGAGTTCGACCGCTCCCGTGACACCGATACGATCGCCCCGTGACCACCGCGCGCTACCGCTGCAGCAACTGCGGCAACCTGACCCGATTCGACGTGACCACCACCCGCACGGTGCGGGCGTACCACCACTACTCGGTCGGCGGTGAGCTGACGGTCGAGGACCCGGAGGTGCTGGCGGAGACCGTCGATGCGGTCTCGTGCCACTGGTGCAGCTCGGGTGCGGGGGTCGAGGAGCTCTCCGCTGACGACTGATCCGCCCGATTGGTTCGGCACCGCTCGGTCGCAGGTCCGTCCGGTGCTCGAGGTCGCGGTCGAGGTGGCGCGAGCCGGCGCCAGTGCGAGCCCGGTGGTCGCCCCACCGTCGGAGCTCGAGCCGATCCTGCGGTTCTCGAAGCTCACCGGTCCCGCGCTCGACGTCGTCCGGCGGGCGCTCGACGACGACGGGTTCCGTCATCGGGTGCTCGACGAAGCCCCGGCGGGGCGGCTCGATGCGGTGGGACTCCTGGTGCTCGGTCGCCCTTCGGGATGGCAGGCGGCCGTCGTCCGTCTGGCGGGGCCGAGCGAGCCGGAGGCGGACACCAGTCGCGACGATGCGGCGCTGCGCCGGGCCGAGCGTCGGCTCGCGGCCGCCGAGGACGCTCGCGCCCGCGCCGAGTCGACGGCCGCTTCGGAGCGGGCCCGCGGCGACGAGGCCAGGGCCGATCTGGCGCAGGAGCGCGACGCGCATCGACGGACGACGGCCGAGGTCCGGACGGCGCGCTCATCGGACGCAGACGCCCGGCGCCGCCTCGAGGAAGCAGAGCGGGAGCTGGACGTGCTGCGGGTCGACCTCGAGGCGGCCCACCGCCTCGCGACCGACCTGCGGGGGGCCGGCGCCGCCGACGAGCGACTCGACCCTGACGCCGTGGACGCCGTCCTGGCTGGGGCGCTCGCCGAGACCGAGGCGCTCCGCTCGGCGCTCGACGACGTCCGATCGGGAGCGTCTGAAGTCGCCGAGGCGCTGCGCCGAGCGCGATCCGAGATCGCCGTGCGCCGCGCGAGTCACGACGACGCTTCGCGAACGCCGACCGACCATCTGCGGTCCCGGGTGCCGGTGCCGCCTCCGCCGGGCCTCAGCTCCGACGCTCACGCAGCGGTTGCCGCCCTGCTCGCGACCCCGCGCCTGGTCGTGTTGGTCGACGGCTACAACGTCACCATCGGACGCTGGGGCGCCGATCTGACCATCACCGACCAGCGCGGTCGCCTCGAGCAGCTGGCATCGAGCGCGGCCGCCCGCCTCGGGGTCGAGGTCTGGTTGGTCTTCGACGGCGCCGATGTCGCGCCGCCACCGAGGCGACCTCGGTCGCTGATCCGGGTCCTGTTCTCGGCGCCCGACGAGGAGGCCGACGACGTCGTCATCCGCCTCACTGCGGAGCTGCCGCCCGACCGGCCCGTCGCGGTGGTGTCCGACGACAACCGGGTGCGACGGGGGGCGGCCGCATCCGGCGCGAACCTGGTCACCGTCGATGCCTTCATCGAAGCTGTCAGACCCCCTTCGTAACGTTCGGGGTGACCTGGCCGGACCGTCCGACCAGCGGAGGAGGCCCCCATGTCCCGCCCCACGTCCCGGTTCCCCGACATCCCGGCCGAGCCGCTCGTCATCGACTGCGCCGACTGCATCGGACCCAGCATCGGCGCGTGCGAGGACTGCGTGGTGACCTTCCTGTGTGACCGTGAGCCCGACGACGCCGTGGTCATCGACGTGGGCGAGGCACGTGCGCTCCGCCTGCTCGCCGAGGCCGATCTGGTGCCTGTTCTCCGGCACCGTCGGGTCGATCGGGGTGCGTGACCGCATCCCCGCGATTTCACAGGGCGGTGGTACCGTGCGCCGCGGCGGCAATTGTCTGATCCGCCGCGCATTTCCATGCAGGACCTCCACCTCGTCGGCTTCACCACAGATCGTCGTCACCTGATCTTCAGCGCCCGTGAGGGCTCGAAGTCGGGTGGATTCGTCGTGCCCGTCGACGACGAGCTCCTGGCCGCCATCGAAGAGCTGCGCGCCGGCGATCCGGGCGACGTGGTCGACGAGCACGACGAGGTGGTCGTGGAGTCGTCGTCGCCAGCACGGGTCGAAGCTCGCCTGAGCGTGCGCGAGATCCAGGCTCGCCTCCGCGCCGGCGACTCCGTGGCCGCCGTCGCTCGTCGCGCCGCAGTCGACGACGAGTGGGTCGAGCGCTTCGCCCCACCGGTCCGCGCCGAGCAGCGTCGGGTCATCGAGCGGGCCCTCGGGGCGCACCTCGAGCGGGCTCGCGGCGCCCCCTCCACCCAGCCGCTGCGCCGAGCCGTCGCCATCTCGATGGCCGAGCGCGGCGTTCCGTTCACGGCCGAGGGGTTCGAGGCGGCGTGGTCCGCACGCCTCGTCGGTCAGGATCGCTGGGAGATCGAGTTCGCCTACGTGCAGCGCGGTCGCACCCGCGTGGTGGGCTGGACGTTCGACGTCGCCGCGGGCCGACTCACCACCAGCGATCGCGCCGCATCCCAGATCGGCTACATCAGCGAGGAAGACGCCGTCCCACCGGCCGCAGCCACCGTCGGTGCCGTGGCGGGCGGCGTCGTCGGGTCGGGCATCCCGAACCCGCCGCTCCCGGGTGCCGCCAGCACCGAACCGTCCCGCCGCCGGTCCACGACGTCGAAGCGCGCCACGGCTGGGAAGACGAAGACGGCGGCGAAGAAGAAGTCCGCCGCGAAGAAGTCGGCAGCGAAGAAGAAGCCGGCGGCGAAGAAGAAGCCCGCGGCGAAGAAGCCCGCCGCGAAGAAGTCGGCCACGAAGAAGTCGCCGGCCGCCAAGAAGCAGGCCGCCCTCAAGAAGGCGGCACAGCGACAGGTCGAACAGCGTCGCGTCGCAGCGGCCCGCAAGCGGGCGAGCGCGGCCAAGGCGGCCGACAAGAAGCGGGCGGCCGAGGCGCGCAAGCGGGCCGCAGCCGAAGAGAAGCAGCGCATCGCCGACGAGAAGGCGGCCGCCAAGCAGGCGGCGACCGCGGCGAAGAAGGCCACGGCCGAGAAATCCGCGCCGAAGAAGGCTGCGGCAAAGAAGGCGCCGGCCAAGAAGAAGGCTGCGGCCGAGAAGACGCCGGCACCCGTGGTCCCGGCCGAGGGATCGGCGCCCGACGAGGACGCGACGTCGGTACCGAGCCCGGAGATCCCGGCCGAGGAGTCGATCCCGGAGCCCGAGCCGCCGCGTCCGTCGGCGGATCTCGATGCTCCACCGCCGGCCGCCGACGACCTCGCCACCACCGACGAGGTGACCGCGACCTCCGGCGACGCCGACCCCGGCGAGGACTCCACCAACGACGAGGCGGCCGAGACGTCGGCCGACGCCGTCGGCGACGAACCCGACGAGTCGCAGTTCCGAGTGCGGTCCCGCCGCGAGCCCGAGCGGGCGCTCGAACCGGTGAATCCCGTCACGGTCCGCCGCGCCGAACCGGTCGACCCCTTCCAGGCTCGCCGGGCGCGTGCCGCCGACCGCTCCAGCCCGACGGCGCAGTTCCGCAGCGGGTCCGCCGTACCCGCCGGCGAGGTGAGCTGGGCCAACGGCGCTCCGTCGGCGCGGCCTCGCACGGCCGCCGAGCTCCCCGACACCGCGGAGCCCGACGATGAGGCGCGCCGCGATCGTCCCGACGCCGGAGTCGACGCCAGCCCCCGTTCCGGTGCTCCCAACGGCCGCCCTCGGCGGAACCGGCAGCTCCGGGCCCGGTGAGACCAGCCGCCGACCACGCCCTGTGGCGCGAGGTCGAGGCCGCCGCCATCAACGCCGGCATCGATGTCCTCGGGGTGACCACGGTCGAGCCCTTCGACGAGGTCCGTCGCTCGATCGAGAAGCGCCGGTCAGCCGGCCAGCACGCCGGGATGTCGTTCACCTTCCGCAACCCACGGCGCAGCACCGAACCGCGGCGGTTGCTCCGCGACGCAGCGTCGCTCGTCGTCGGCGCGCGGGCCTATCTCGAGGATTCGCCCGCACCGCCCGATGAGACGTCGGCGCGGGTCGCTCGATACGCATGGCGCGACCACTACGCCGACCTCCGGGCCGGGCTCGATGCCGGAGCCGAGGTGCTGCGCTCCGCCGGGCACCGCGCCGTCGTCGTCGCCGACCAGAACGCACTGGTCGACCGGGCAGCCGCCCATCGCGCCGGCATCGGTTGGTGGGGGCGCAACTCGAACCTCCTCGTCCACGGCGCCGGGAGCTGGTTCGTCCTCGGCTCGATCGCCACGGATGCAGTACTGCCGACCGACTCGACCCCGGCTCCCGACGGCTGTCGCACGTGCACGCGTTGCATCGACGCCTGCCCGACCGGGGCCATCGTGGCCGACGGCGTGATCGATGCCCGCCGATGCCTCGCGTGGCTCGTGCAGTCCACCGGCGTCTTCCCGCGTGCCCACCGCATCGCCCTCCACGACCGCATCTACGGGTGCGACGACTGCCAGGACGTCTGTCCTCCCGGGCGTCGACACCTGGCGGGGGACGAGACCGTCGTGCACCTCGGTCGGAGGCCCGGTGTCGATGCGACCGTGCCCGATGCCTGGGTTCCGGTGCTCGGGCTGCTGCAGGCCACCGACGGTGAGCTGCTCGACCGCTTCGGTCGCTGGTACATCCCCGGCCGGGAACCGCGGTACCTGCGCCGCAACGCACTGATCGTGCTGGGCAACATCGGCGATCCGGCCGACCCTGATCACCGTCGGGTGCTCCACGCGCACCTCTCGTCGCCCGATCCGTTGCTCCGGGCCCACGCGGTCTGGGCGTGCGCTCGGCTGGGTCTCGACGAGTTCGTGGCGTCGGTGGCCGACGATCCCGATCCGCTGGTCCGCGCCGAGGTCGCGCTCGCGCCGGCCGTGCCGAGGCGGTGTGCGACGTCGGCGTCGGCCGAGTTCGCCGGAGGGGCGGCGCCGTGACCCATCTGCTGGTGACCAACGACTTCCCGCCGAAGATCGGCGGCATCCAGACGCTGCTGTGGGAGCTCTGGAGGCGGCTCGACCCCGACGACTTCGCCGTGCTGACGACGCCGCACGAGGGCGCCGACGAATGGGACGCGCAGCAGTCCTTCCGCATCGAGCGCACCCCCGACCCCGTGCTGCTGCCCCATCCCGGCCTGATCCGTCGCATCGATCGCCTCGCCGAGGAGATCGGCGCCGACGTCGTCGTCCTCGATCCCGCGCTGCCCCTGGGCCTGGTCGGCCCCCACCTGTCGCTGCCGTACCACGTGCTCCTGCACGGGGCCGAGGTCACCGTCCCCGGCCGGTTGCCACTGGCCGACCGGGCGCTCCGCCGCGTGCTGCGCGGTGCCGACCACGTGATCGCCTTCGGGGGCTACCCGGCCGCCGAGGCCGAGCGCGCCGCCGGGCGCCGCCTGCCACTCACCATCGTTCCCTGCGGCATCGACACCAGCCGCTTCCGTCCCCTCGACGAGGGTGAGCGCGCCGTCGTGCGGGCTCGGTACGGCCTGGCCGACGGGCCGTTGGTGCTGTCGCTCAGCCGCCTCGTGCCCCGCAAGGGCATGGACGTCCTCATCGAGGCCGGCGCCCGCCTCGCCGGACGTCACGAGGGGCTCCAGATCGCCATCGGAGGATCGGGACGTGATCGAGAGCGTCTCGAGCGCCTCGCCCGGTCCACCGGTGCACCGGTGACCTTCATCGGGCGCGTACCCGAGGACGACCTCGCGGCCGTCTACGGCTCCGCCGATGTCTATGCCATGTTGTGCCGGAACCGCTGGGCCGGGCTCGAGCAGGAGGGGTTCGGCATCGTGTTCCTCGAGGCAGCCGCCGCCGGGGTGCCGCAGGTCGCCGGCAACAGCGGAGGCGCAGCCGAGGCGGTGGCCCACGGCGAGACGGGCTTCGTGGTCGACGACCCCACCGACGTCGGTGCCGTGGTCGTCGCGCTCGAGACGCTGCTCGACGACGCCGAGCTCCGCCATCGCATGGGCGAGGCGGGCCGCGCCCGCGCCAGCGCCGAGTTCGACTACGACCATCTGGCTGCCCGACTCGCAGCCGCCATCGAGGGCGCATGACCGACGACCGGCAACCGACCGACGAGACGGACGAGTTCGAGGGTGGGGGACTCGTCAACGCAAGCTTCGCCGGCACCGGCGCCGTGCTGGTGGCCGGCGCCGTCGGCGCGGCGGCACCCGACGCGTTCGGCACGCTGACGGCGGCGGTCGCGGGTGTCTGCTTCGTGATCGGCGTGGTCGCGTTCCTGTGGGGGTATGCCAACGGCGTGGTCCGGTCTCGCGACGAACAGATCACGCTCGGCGGACTGTTCTTCCTGACGCAGACCGCGCCCCCGGTCGTGCGGTTCCGGATGCGCCTCGCCTTCGGTCTGCAGTGTCTCGTCGCCGTGGGCGTCGCTGCGGTGCGTCCGTACACCGCCGTTGCCTTCATCGTGCTCGCCCCCATGCTGGGCCTCGGCCTGATGGCGGCGTGGGGTGCGCGCCACGGCACCTTCTTCCCGAAGGACGATCGCCGGTGACGCCGCCGTTCTGGCTGGTCCTCATCGGCATCGAGTTCCCCGCCATCATCGCGATGCTCGACTGCGTGCAGCGACCAGCCGAGCACTTCGAGGGCGGGGCCGAGGACCGGGTGGCGTGGATCAAGTGGCTCGTGGTCGCCATCGTCCTGGTCCCGGTGCTGCTCGGCTACGGCATCCTGCTCGGCTACTACTACGTCGTGATCCGCCGGAACACACCGGGTAGTCCACGCTGACCCACGAACCCGCCTGGTGGGCTCCGACGAGCCGGATGTGACACACGGTCGCTGTCATCAGCCAGAATCGACCACCCCACCGACGAGCCTGCTCGCGGGAACCGGATCCCAGAACCACGTCACGGAGCGATGTGATGTCTGACCAGACCACCCGACGGATGCGCATCGATGCGCCGGCAGACGAGATCTGGCGCGTCCTGACCGACTTCGAGTCGTACCCCACCTGGGCGCGCGACCTGAAGGAGGCCAGCGTCCTCGAGCGCGACGCCGAGGGCCGCGCCACGTTGGTGCGCTTCCGTGCCGCCGCCATGGGTCGCTCCACCAGCTACACGCTGCGATACGACTGGACCGATGCTCCCAACCGGCTGCCCTGGGAGCTGGCCGAGGGCGACATCATGCGAGAGCTCGACGGCTCGTACGAGTTCGTCAGTGCGGTCGGCGGCACCGACGTCACGTACCACCTCTCGGTCGAGCTCATCGTCCCACTGCCCGGGTTCGTCAAGCGTCGAGCCGAGGCGCGCATCGTCACCACGGCGTTGCAGGAGCTCCGCGACCACGTCGGCGGCTGAGCGATGCGCATCCTGCTGTTCACCGGCAAGGGCGGCGTCGGCAAGACCACGACGGCCGCGGCCACTGCGCTGCGGTGCGCCGACGCCGGTCACCGCACCATCGTGCTCTCCACCGATCCGGCGCACTCGCTGAGCGATGCCTTCGGGATCGACCTGGGTGATCTGGCCGTCGAGATCGAACCCGGGCTCTGGGGCCAGCAGCTCGACGCGCAGGACCGCATGGAGGACGCCTGGGACGACATCCAGCGGTACCTCGAGGAGGTGTTCCGGTGGAGCGGCGTCGACGCGATCGAGGCCGAGGAGCTCTCGGTCGTGCCCGGCCTCGACGAGATCTTCGCCCTCACCGACATCAAGCGCTACGCCGCCAGCGGAGACTGGGACGTCATCGTCGTCGACTGCGCTCCCACGGCCGAGACCATCCGGCTCCTCTCGCTCCCGGGCATCCTCGCCTGGTGGATGGAGCGGCTGTTCCCGATGGGTCGCCAGGTCAACAAGGTCGTGAGCCCGCTGCTCGGCAGCGTCACCGGGCTCCCGCTCCCGAGCGACGACGTGTTCGCGTCGGTCGAGCGCTTCTACGAGCGGCTCGACGGGGTCAAGGAGCTCCTGACCGACCGCGAGGTGACCTCTGCCCGACTCGTCGTGAACCCCGAACGGGTCGTGGTGGCCGAGGCCCGTCGCACGTTCACCTATCTCTCGTTGTTCGGCTACAGCGTCGACGCGGTGGTGGCCAACCGCCTCCTGCCCGACGAGATCACCGATCCGTGGTTCGACGCGTGGAAGGCCCAGCACCTCGATCACCTCGCGACCATCGAAGAGGGATTCGCGCCGGCGCCGGTGCTCCGTGCCGAGCTGGCGCCGCACGAGCTCGTCGGTCTCGACCGACTGCGAGAGTTCGGCGAAGCGCTCTACGGCGACGCCGACCCCGCCGGCCACTTCGCCGACGTGTCCCCACTCGAGCTGCACCGCACCGACGACGGCGACGAGCTGGTCATCGAGCTCCCGTTCGCCGGCAAGGACGATCTCGCGCTGGGTCGCCGCCACGACGAGCTCCTCGTCCGGGTCGGCCCCTACCGCCGGGCGGTGCTGCTCCCCGACACCCTGCGGAGCCGTTCCATCGTCGATGCCGCGCTGCGCGACGGCGCGCTGCACGTGCTCTTCGCCCCTGATTGACCTCCCGCGTCTCCACCCGGCGAGTGGTGGGTGCAACGCTGCGCTCGCCCGGTTTGGCACCATGTCCACTTGACCATGGATCCATCCGATGACACCCAGGAGCGGTCGGCCACCGCAGATCCGCTCGGCGCAGGACTCGAGCAGTTCCAGCGGGCCGCCCTCGATGCCGTGCAGGCGGCACGAGCCGTGCTCGATGCCGCCGAGTCGGTCATACGCGAACCGGCGGCCATCGAAGCCTTGGTCAACACCGTCACGGCGATGGCTCGGACCGCCACCGAGTCGGTCGCGGGTCTCGCGGCCGGGATGACGGCGTCCGGTGCGACGAAGGAACCCGGCGAGGTCCCCGACGACGGGCCGGCCGGTTACGAACGGATCTCGGTCGACTGATGCGCATCCTCCGACTCATCCACGACAAGACCTACGCCCTCGAGTTCCACCCGTACGTCACCGTCGTCAGCGGTCTCGACGACGACCAGCGCAGCGAGATCATCGAGGCGTTCCGGCGAGCCGTTGCGGGCGAGGAGACGACACTCACGGGCCTCATCGAGGCGCACGGTGTCGTCTTCGACCTCGACCGAGCCTCGCTCCGTCTGCTCGAGCTCGACGAGATCGACGTCGATCTCGTCGTCGGCGTCGACGACCTCCCCGGCGCCGCCACCGGCGGCGTCGGACGGCAGCTCCGTGCCGCCGAGCGGCGCCTGTCCGAGCTCGACGAGCCCAAGCTCGCCGCACGACAAGCGGTCGAGGTCGCCGAGGCCCGCGCCGATGCCGCCCATCGGGATCTCCAGGAGGCCCGCACGCGCGCCGACGACGGCGCGGCCGCCGCCGAGGGGCGCGACGAAGAGCTCGAGGCGCTCGAGGCGCTCGAGGCCGACCTGCGCGAGGCCGAGCGGGTCATCGAGTCGCTCGCCGGTCCCGCGAGCCGCGCCGCAGGCGCCCTCCAGCAGGCCGAACGGGCCGTGTCGCTGGCCGAGGAGCGCCGTGATCGGCTGGCGGTCGAGACGCCTGAGTCGCTCCGCGAGCGGCGCATCGAGCTCGGCAACAGACGCGAGGAGCTCATGGCGGTCGTCGACGATCGAGCGGCGGCCGCGCTCGACAACGCGCTGGCCGAGTTCCAGGAGGCCACCGCCGCCCTCGCTGCGCTCGAGGCACGGGCCGCCCCGGGCGACGAGTCCGAAGACCTGCCCGACGACTTGCCCGACGACTTGCCCGACGACGAGGACATGCTCGAGGACGAGGAGGAAGAGGAGGAGGTCGGCGAAGACGACGAGCTCGACGACGACGAGGACGTCCAACGTCGTATCGAGGAGATCCGCAGCGTGCTCGCCCTCCACGAGTCCTTCGATGCCGAGCCCGTCCACTCGGCCCTCGACGCCATCCGTCTGACGCCGGCCGAAGGCGACCTCGTCCCGTCGCCCGAGGCGCTCGGGCTCGCCCAGCGCATCGAGGAGCTGACCCGCTCGATCGCCGACATGCGCGCGGGCGACGACGACGAGGATGCACCGCTGCCCGGTGCCATCGACGCGGCCACGGAGCGGCTCGACTCGCTGCGGTCCCGAGTCGTCGAGCTCGAACGGGCGCAGCCCGAGACCTCTGGTCCGGAGGCGGCGATCGCCGAGCTCGAACGTGTGCACACCGAGGTCATCGAGGCACGCGAGGGTCTCGAAGGTCGCTTCGGTCGGGGACGCGCCCAGGCCCGGCTCGACGCCGCGCTCCTCGCCGAGCGCGCCGTGCTCGATCGCCTGGGCTTCGGCTCCTACACCGATTTCATGACCGGTGGCCGCGCCACACTGTCATCGTCCGGCGTGTCCGACGAGCTCCGCGCCGCTCGGGCTGCGGCCCGTGAAGCCGAACTCGAGCTCCGAGATCTTCTGCGGGCGGTCGACCGGGATCTCGCACGCGGCGAGGTCATCGAGGATCTCCAAAGCGTGCAACGTCAGGCCAATGCCCTGCTCGGAGCCGCCGACCTCGAGGGTCGCGCGCTCATCGACGCGCTGCTCGAGCTGCGAGTCCCCTCCGAGGCGACCACCCCGGTGCAGGAGCTTCGCGTGGCGCTCGAATCGGTCGGGTTGCCGCTCGGAGGCCTCGATCTGTCGTCCGAGGACGTCGCGGACATGGCCGCCGACTGGCTGGACGAGTACCACCGGGCCGAGGATCGCCGCGGCGCCCTCGTCGCCGAGCTCGCCGAGCTCGAGAACCGACGGGACGCGACGGCGGAGCAGCACCAGATCCCCATCGATGACGCGATGCCGCTTCCTCCGGCGCCGGCGTGGGAGATGGGCTCGGGAGCCGACGAGGACGTGGCGGCCGCGGTGATGCCGGAGTCGGAGCCGGCGGCGGAAGCAGAGCCCGAGCCCGAAGAGGAGCCCGAATCGGAGCTGGAGGCGGAAGGCGAGCCCGAGCCCGAAGAGGAGCCCGAATCGGAGCTGGAGGCGGAAGGCGAGCCCGAGCCCGAAGAGGAGCTCGAACCGGAGCTGGAGGCGGAAGGCGAGCCCGAGCCCGAAGAGGAGCTCGAACCGGAGCCGGAGCCCGAGCCGGAGGCGGAAGCCGAGCCGGAGCCCGAGCCCGAGCCCGAAGACCCCCAGCTGGTCGC
>JBFJNI010000048.1:0-26311 GCA_041618235.1 Acidimicrobiales bacterium | reverse complement strand
CTCACGAGGAGGATGTAGGGATCCTCCATGGAGGCTTCCATGCGATCGGGGTCGGTGACGAAGTAGGGCGAGATGTAGCCCTTGTCGAAGCGCATGCCCTCGACGAGGTCCATCTCCATGCCGAAGGTCTGGCTCTCCTCGACGGTGATGACGCCGTCCTTGCCGACCTTGTCGATGGCCTCGGAGATCATCTTGCCGATCTCGTCGTCGGCCGACGAGATGCCGGCGACCTGGGCGATCTGCTCCTTGCCCTCGACCTCGACGGCCTGGTCACGGATGGAGTCGACCGCGGTGGCCACGGCGGCTTCGATGCCCTTCTTGAGCGACATCGGGTTGGCGCCGGCGGCGACGTTGCGCAGGCCCTCGCGGACCATCGACCAGGCGAGCACGGTGGCAGTGGTGGTGCCGTCGCCTGCGACGTCGTCGGTCTTCTTGGCGACCTCCTTGACCAGCTCGGCGCCGATGCGCTCGTAGGGGTCCTCGAGGTCGATCTCCTTGGCGATGGAGACGCCGTCGTTGGTGATGGTGGGAGCGCCCCACTTCTTGTCGAGCACGACGTTGCGGCCCTTCGGGCCGAGGGTGACGCGCACGGCGTCGGCGAGCTTGTTCATGCCCGCTTCGAGCGAGCGCCGGGCTTCGCTGTCGAAGGCGATCATCTTGGCCATCGGTGGTTCTCCTGAGATGCAGAGACAGGGCTGACGTGAGTTAGCAGTCGTCTAGTGAGACTGCTAACAGCCAACCACTTTGCATCAGCACTCGCAACCTCAGAGTGCTAACTCATCGGCCCGGACCTCATTGGCCGGGACCTCGAGCTACCCGCCGGCGACGGCAGGGATGATGGCGACGGTCTCGCCGTCGGGGACCTTGGTGTCGAGGCCGTCGAGGAAGCGGACGTCGTCGTCGGCCACGAAGACGTTGACGAACTTGCGCAGGCCACCCTCGTCGTCGAGCAGGCGGTCCTTGAATCCGGGATGGGCCGAGTCGAGCGCGCCGAGCACATCGCCCACGGTGTCGCCCTCGACCTGGACCTCGGACTGGCCACCGGCGAGGGGGCGGAGGGTGGTGGGGATGCGGATGGTGACGCTCATGACGGGAAACGACCTCGGGATGGGGGTGATCGATCGGCCACGGGTGTGGCGCTCGCCCGATGGTAACGACATCGCCACCGCGGACATTCCTTCGACCCGCCACGACGGGCGGCCCGGTCGTCGGGGTTGTCGTCCACGCCCCGATCCGGCGACACTGCCTGCGTGTCGATCCATCGCAGCTCGCACCGCGAGCACCGGGCGGACGCCTTGGTCGCGCAGAAGGGGGACCACACGATCTCGGTGTGCCTTCCCGCCCGCGACGAAGCCGCCACCGTCGGGGCCATCGTCGACACCATCCGCACCGAGCTCGTCGAGGACGTGCCGCTCGTCGACGAGATCGTGGTCGTCGACGACCACTCGAGCGACGACACCGCCGCGGTGGCCCGTGCCGCCGGCGCCCGCGTGGTCGATGCCCGCACGACCCTCCCCGAGGCCGCCGGTCCGGGCAAGGGCCAGGCGCTGTGGAAGTCGCTCCACGAGACCGATGGCGACATCGTGCTCTGGTGCGACGCCGACATCGACCACTTCGGCTCGCACTTCATCACCGGTCTCGCCGGCCCGCTGTTGACCCATCCCGAGGTCTCGTTCGTGAAGGGCTCGTACAACCGGCCCCTGGTCGAGGGCAACGGCGGCGGACGCGTCACCGAGCTGATGGCGCGGCCCGTGCTGGCCACGCTGTTCCCCGAGCTGGGCGGCATCACCCAACCGCTGTCGGGCGAGTACGGCGGCCGGCGGCGCCTGCTCGAGCGCCTTCCGTTCATCGACGGCTACGGCGTCGACATCGCGATGTTGATCGACGTGGTCCGCGCGGTGGGCATCGAGGGCATCGCCGAGGTGGATCTCGGCGAACGACGGCACCGCAACCGTCCGCTCGACGAGCTGGGCCTGCAGGCCACGTCGGTCCTGCGAGCTGCCCTCAGCCGCGCCGGGGTCGAGGATCTCGACCACCCCTCGGTGCTGCGTCAGCCGGGTCGGGAACCCCGCCTGCTGACGCACCACGAGCTCCCGCCGCTGGTCGAGCTCACCAGCTACCGCAGACGCTCGGCCTGATCAGCTCGAGGAAGGGCGGTCGGTGCTCGAAGCGGTCGGGCGGGCGCCGTCGCCCCCGGCGTCGCCGGCGTGCTCGTGCTCGAGCGCGATGGTGTCGTCGACGTAGTGCTCGATGGGCTCGAGCAGACCCGCGTGTTCTGGCGGGGGTGGCTCGGCGAGCGCCTTGACCTCCTCGAACGGCTGCTGGAGTACGTAGATGCGCCACACGTAGGCCACCAGCACCTTCACGGTGGCGGTGAGCGGCACGGCGAGGAGCAGGCCGAAGAAGCCGCCGAGCGAGCCGCCGGCCAGCAGGGCGAGCATGACCACTGCGGGATGGAGGCTGGTGGTGCGCTGCATGACCAGCGGTGAGATGAAGTGGTTGTCGATCTGCTGGGCGATGGTCATGATCGCCACGACCCACAGCGCCGTGCTGAAGTCCCGCGTGGTGAGCGCGATGGCCACACCGGGCACGGCGCCGACCCACGGGCCGATGAGCGGCACCATGTTGAAGACGCCCGCGATCATGCCCACGAGCAACCAGAACGGCAGGTCGAGGATGGCCAGGCCCGCGCTGACCATCGCACCGACGATGACCGCCACCGCGAGCTGACCGCGGAAGTAGCCGCCGATGGTGTGGTTGAGGCGGTGGGCGAGCCACAGGACCTGGTCCTTGGCGCCCTCGGGGATGAGCGTGCGAGCGACCGTGCCGATGTGGGGCAGGTCGACCAGCAGGTAGAACGCGATGATCGGGGCGAGGATGAAGATCAAGCCGATCTCGAAGACCCGGGTGCCGATCTCACGAGCGGTACGCAACTGCTCGGCGATGCCCCCTTCGGAGGGGATCTGGGCGCGAGCGTCGGCGGCGACACGATCGAGATCGGCAGCGAGCAGCGACCGGTCGTCCTCCTCGAGCGCCTTGGCGGCGTCGGCCACGACCCGGTCGAACTCCTCGGTCTGCACAGTGGAACCGCCCCGGTCGAACTGATCGCGCAGCTCCTCGACGTTGGGGATCTCGACCAGCCAGCCGTCGTCCTTCGAGCGCTGCGACAGGTCGTCGAGCCAGTTCTCCATGTCCGCGCGGAGCTCGGGCCACTGCTCGGCGAACTCCTCGCTCTGGGTCTGGATCAGCGGGGTGACGAGGAAGCCGACCAACACCAGCGTGCCGAGGAAGCCCAGATACGTGATGCCGGTGCCCGCCGCACGGGGCACGTGCCGGCGGGCGAGGGCAGTGACGATGGGGTTGAGGATGAAGACGATGGCGCCGGCCAGCACGATGGGCGGGAAGAGCACCCGGAACTGCCAGGTGATCCACAGCAGGACGGCGATGGCCGCGCCGACACCGAGCAGCGACCACGCCGCCCGTCCCGCTGTCGCGAAGCGTTCGAACACCTCCCGAACGGTATCGGACCCCGTGCGAATACCCTGGGCAAGATGTCCGACGAGTCACCACCGCGTCTGCTGCCCACCCTCGTGCTCTGGGCCGTGGGCATCATCGTGGTCATCTCGATCGTGGGATGGATCATCGGCGCCGTGTTCTCGGCCATCCGCTCGCTGCTGCTGATCGGCATCGCCGTCGCGGTGATCTGGGCCATCGTCTCGTCCCGCGCCGACCGCTGACCCGACGCTCGACCGGGACTGCGACCTCAGCGAGTCCGGCGCGCCAGGACCTCGGTGACGGCCTCGTCGACGCAGGCCGCGGTGTCGTGCATCGCGCGCTCCTCGCCGAATCGGTCGACCAGCGACACGACCTCGACGTCCTCGGGGAGCCCGGCCACCGGCTCGACGACCCGTCCGACGACCGCGACCACGGGCACCCCCAGCGACTCCGCCAGCTCCACGACGCCGCCCACGACCTTGCCGTCGAAGGATTCGTCGTCGAGGAAGCCCTCGCCCGTGATGGCCAGATCCGCGCCGATCAGCACCTCGTCGAGCTCGATCTCCTCCGCGATCAGCGAGAAGCCGTCGCGGAGCTGCCCGCCGATGGCCGCCAGCGCCCCGCCGAGGCCCCCGGCCGCCCCCGACCCGGGGAGGTCACGCACGTCGATGCCGTGGTCCTCCTCGTAGACGTCGGCGATGCGGGCCAGCCGGTTGGCGAGCAGGCGGACCTGGGCGGCGGAGGCTCCCTTCTGCGGGCCGAACACCTCGGCGGCGGCGACGAACGTGGTGCGCACGTCGCAGGCGATCTCGAGATCGATGGCCCGGTAGCGCTGGAGCGGGTGCATCTGGCGGAGGGCACCGAGGCCCCCGTCGATGGTGGCCGACCCCCCGAGGCCGACGATGACACGCGTTGCACCCGACTCGACGGCGATCTGGATGAGCTCGCCGGTGCCGCGGGTGTCGGCGGCGATGGGGTCGTTGCCCTCGGCGCCGCCGGCCAGCAGCAGCCCGGACGCCTCGGCCATCTCGATGACGGCCGTCCGGCCGTCGAGCCGCCAGCGAGCCTCGACCGGTTCGCCCATCGGGCCGGTGACCGTCGCCGTGCGGTTGGCACCGCCGAGGACGTCGAGCGTTCCCTCTCCCCCGTCGGCGACGGGGACCTCGTCGCAGGTCCACCCGGCACGGCGCGCCGCACGACCGATCGCCGCCGCGACCTCGGCGGCGGTGGCGGTGCCACGGAACTTGTCGGGGGCGGCGACGACTCGCACCCGCCCACTGTGACACCCCGCACGGGGTGTGCTCAGCCAGCGGGTGCCAACGGAGCGAACAGCTCGACCAACGCGATCGGATCGGGCACGACGAGGTCGGCCACCTCTGCAACGGCATCAGGGAGCTCGTCGCCGGCGACGACGATGCGCACCGTCTCGCAGCCCTCGGTCGCGAGGTCGTCGAGCGCTGCGAACGCGGGCAGGTCACCGACGTCGTCGCCGCAGTAGACGATCGTCGAGCTGCCCTCGGCCAGCTCGCGCACCGAGCTGCCCTTGTCGACGGCGAGGGGCGGATGGAGCTCGACCGATGCCTTTGCCGGGCGGACCTCGAGGCCGGTCCGGGTGGCAACCGAATCCGCCCATCGCTGGACCGCCGGCTCGGCCGACGGCTGCTGACGGAAGTGCACGGTGATCGACAGGCCCTTCGCCTCGAGGTTCACTCCGTCGGGAAGCGCTGCGTCCTCGACGACGCCGTCGATGACCTGACGCCAGGTCTCGGCCTCGTCGTGATCACGCTCGACGCCGGCGAACCGGGTCTCGAGGCCGTAGAGACCAGAGAGGTCGACCGACGGACCCAGGCGGCTGGCGAGGAACGAGCGCGGGCGGCCGCTCACGGCGGCAACACGCCGGTAGCGCTGCGCGAGACGGTCGAGGAGCTCGACGGCGCCGGGGGCCGCGGCCGCGCTGGCCGGATCGGCGACGATCGGTGAGAGCGTGCCGTCGAAGTCGAACAGCAGTGCCGTGCGCTCTGGCGCAGCCGAGAGCACACGGCGGACGTCGTCGGGTGTCACCCGACGGACGCTACCGGGCGGCTCGGCGGCGTCTCGGACTCGCCGAGGGCCTCTGCCACACTGCTGGGGTGCTCCGCCGTCGACTCGCCATCGGGTTGCTCGCTCTGCTGCCGCTGGCCGTCGCCGCCTGCGACGAGCACACCGTGTCGATCCGCTTCGAGCCCGACGTGGGCGACGAGTACCGGTTCCGCTCCGACATCTCGACCGAGGTCGAGCGCGAGATCGACGGCGAGGTCACCACCGACCAGGCGACGTCCGAACTCCGCGCCGTCGAGACCGTGGTGGCCGTCGACGATGACGACATCACCGTCGAGGTCCGGATCGATCGCGACCAGACGCCCAGCCGCAGCTACGAGGTCCGCTTCGATCGACGAGGTCGCCTGACCGCCATCGATCTCGTCGAGGGTGTCCCCGCCGAAGCACTCGGCCTGGACCTGGCCACCGACCTGCCCGCCGACGTCGCCAGCCCACCCGTCGGACCCCTCGAGCCGGGCATGACCTGGACCATCGACCGGGCGGTCGAGGTGCCGGGACGCGACGAGCCCGCCCGCGTCACCGGCTCGGGGCGGGTGGACTCCTTGGGCGTCGAGGACGGCCACGACGTCGCCGTCATCGTGGTCGAGCTCCGGGTGCCGGTGCGATCGGTGGTCGACACGGCCGACGGGCGTGTGACCCTGATCGGCGTCCAGACCAGTCGGTCACGGACCACGTTCGACCTGGGCGACGGCGCCACGCGGCGCGATGCCACCGACATCCACGGCGAACTCGACGTGATCATCGAACCGCCGGCGGGCGTCACTGCGCCACCCGTGCCGGGGAAGGTCCGCTACGACGTGGAGACCCGCACCGTGCGGGTGCCGGCGGCCACCTGAACGACCCGCCGAGCGGCGGCGGGTCAGCCCGCCTTGGCGAGGTCGGGGCCCAGGACCACGAGGACGTTCGACAGCGCCATGTCGTCGACCGGCGCCGGCGTGGGCAGGGCCTGGACCGCCGTCGCGGGGGCGCCGATCGCCGCAGCGAGCGCAGCCGCCTCACCCTCGTAGCCGGTGGTGAAGTAGACGACGGTGGCCGGGACCCGGGCGGCGTTGCCCGGGTTGGCGGTGACGTAGCCCAGGGCCTTGAGTGCGTTGGTCTGGACGCCGGCGGCGCCGTTGACGTCGGATCCGTTGGCCACGAGCACCTTGACCTCGGATGGCGCCCGTACCGCGACCGTGGTGGACGAGGTCGACGACACCGAGGACGGGTCGCCGTCATCGCCGGGCTGGGTGACCGGCGACTCGGCGCCGACGGAGATCTTCGTGGCCGTGCTGGAATCGTCACGGAGCAATGCCAGGCCGATGACGACGGCGACCACCACGAGGATCGCCCCCTTCACCACGCTGCCCTGGGCGGGCGGCGCCGGGGGCGCGGGTTGACGGCGTCGGCGACGCGGGGCTTCGGACGGGTCGCTCATGGACGGCTCCGCTTCCATTGGGGGCCGACATGGCGGGTCCGCCGCCGGTCAGCTCGGGCCCGCCGGAGCCGCTTGACCAGGAGAGGGTCGGCGGCGGCGACGTCGGGATCGTCGATCAGGGCACCCAGCCGGCGGTAGTACGAGGAGGGCGACATCGCCAGCTCACGGCGGATGGCGGCACCCTTGGGACCCGGCGTCTGCCACCAGGCCCGCTCGAATTCGAGGATCAGCAGATCCGTGCCGGACAAGGTCATTGCCCCCAGCCTGCTCGGATGCCGCGTGCGGATCAAGCACCCGCCGATCGGATGGGGCCGCCACTAGCCTCGTGGTGCCGCCCGAGTAGCTCAGTTGGCCAGAGCAGCTGTCTTGTAAACAGCAGGTCGCGAGTTCGATTCTCGCCTCGGGCTCCACCCCGCGGTCGCCCTCAGGACGTCGCCGGCACCGGGCTGTCGTGCTGGCCGAAGATCGTCTCGGCCGTGACCGGACGTACCAGGTCACCGAGGTGGCTGGTGAGGTTGATCATGAGGTCGTCGACGGTGAGGACACCGACGAACGACCCGGAGTCGGTCACCACGAGGCGCCGCAGCGCGTGCTCGCGGAACAGGCCGAACGCCGACTCGAGCTCGGCGCCGGCGTCGATGGACACCACCGGGGTGGACATGACCGAGTCGATGCGAGCGGAAGGGTCGGCCGACTTCGCCATCGCCCGGCGCACGAGGTCGCGGTCGGTGACGATGCCGACGACGGCACCGCGGTCGACGACGACGAGCGAACCGACGCTCTGGTCGTCCATGAGCTTCGCCGCCTGGTGGATGGTCTGATCGGGCTGGACCGAAAGGCCCGAGCGGCGCACGCCGTCACGTACACGCATGATGTTCCTCCTGTGGGGTGCGACCGCCGCACGAGACGCAGACGATCCGTGGGACCATCGTCGGTGACGGCTTCGGAGCGCGACAGGGCCGAAGGTCCATTCGGTACCGGGACCACGGGGAGGCCTCAGGCGGACGAATCGACGCCCGGAGCCTCGGGAGCAGCGGTTCCAGCGGCCCGTGCCTCGCGGTCGGCCGCCGAGGCATTCAGGGCGATCGCGACCACCGGCACGGCGACGAGCGCGCCCGTGAGCCCGGCGGCGGCCGCCCCCGTGGCGACGGCGAGGATCACGGCGAGCGGGTGCATCTTGAGCGCCCTGCCGTAGATCACGGGCGCCAGCAGGTCGTTGTCGAACTGCTGGACGACGATCGCCACGACGGCCACGATGGCCGCCGCGTCGACGCCCGATGAAGCCAGCGTGACCAGGGTCGCGACCGTGCCGGCGACGATGGCGCCGACGAAGGGGAAGAAGGCCGCGACGAAGGTCAGCGCGACCACGGGGAGCACCACGTTGCTGCCCACGAGCGTGAGGGTGATGCCCATGATGGTGGCCTCGACGGCGCCGAGGATCGCCGCGCCCAGCACGTACCGCCCGAGCGTCGACCACGCTGCCGATGCCATCCGCTGGGCCCGATCCCGGTGCCGTTCGGGCACCACGGCCAACGCGCTGCGCTGCAGCGCCGGGCCGTCTTTGATCAGGAAGAAGGTGATGACGATGGCCAGGAGCATGCCGGCCAGGACCTCGCCGACCAGCACCGCCCCGTCGACGAGCCCGCTCTCGGACGAGATCGACTCGGCGAACGCGTCGGCGAGCTGTTCGCGGGCGTCGTTCACCTGTGCACGCTCGAGCCCGAGTGGCCCGTCGACCAGCCAGTCCTCGATGTCGTCGGCGGCGACGTCCAGCGAGGATCCCAGATCATCGAGCTCGTCGACGAGCGGCGTCACGATCGCGACGCCGAGCGCGACCGACCCGAGGACCAGGACGAGGATCGCCGTCCACGCCGCCACCAGTGGCGGGACGCCCCGCTTCACGAGCGCTCGGGCGGGCGGTGACAGCAGCGTCGTGAGCAGGAGCGCGACGACGACGGGGATGAGGACGAGTCGCAGCTGCGACATCGCCGACAACGCGACGTAGATCGCGGCCCCGATCACCAGGAGGCGCCAGCTCCACGCCGCGAGTCGGGCGAGCAGCGGCGGCACGAGATCACCCCCGGGCGCCTCCGTCGGCTCGTCGGTGCTCACCACGTCTCGTACGACTCCATCTGCAGCATCCTCCCATCATCCCCGGTGGAAGACGCTCCAGGCACGGTCGGGCCCGTCGCGGGGACCTTCGACCCTGTTGACACCCTCGAGGTGAGCGAAGACTGGGGAGATGCCCGCCCGCTCCGACACCGCCGCGCTCTCGGGCGGGTCGAGTCCTGTCGTGCCGGCGCAGGCGTGGATCCTCACCGCCGAGCAGGTCGTCACGGTCACCGGCTCCGACGGTGGCCGGGGACTCTCCGGTACCGAGGTCGAACGCCGTCAGCGCGAGTTCGGACGCAACGAGCTGGCCCAGGCGACGAACAACGCACCGTGGGTGCTCCTCGTCCGGCAGTTCACCAACACGATGATCCTCGTCCTGGCGGTGGCGGCGGCGATCACGTACTTCGTCGGTGACCGGACCGACACGGTGGTCATCGGCATCATCGTCGTGCTGAACGCCGCCGTGGGCTTCGTCCAGGAGTACCGGGCCGAGCGGGCCATGGACGCCCTCGACGAGATGACCGAGACCTCCGCATCCGTGCTGCGGGACGGGCAGGTCGTCCTGATCCCGGCCCACGAGCTCGTCCCCGGCGATGTCGTCCGCCTCGCGGGCGGTGACGTCGTCCCCGCCGACCTCCGGCTCATCGGAGCCCATGGGCTGCAGGTCGATGAAGCCGCGCTCACCGGCGAATCGGAGACCGTGACGAAGTCCAGCGAAGCGCTGGAGGCGGGCGAGATGATCCCCGTCGCCGACCGCGTGAACATGACGTTCCGCGGAACGGCGATCGCGCGCGGCCGCGGCACCGGAGTCGTCGTCGCCACCGGCATGATGACCGAGATCGGTCGCATCGCCGCGATGCTCGGCGGCCAGCGACGGAGCGCGACGCCGCTGCAGCGACGGTTGGCGCTCCTGGGCCGGCGCATGGCCGCCGCCGCCACGCTGGTCTGTGCGCTCGTGTTCGTCACCGGGCTGCTCCGCGACGAGCCCGTCGAGGAGATGTTCATCACCTCGGTCAGCCTCGCGGTCGCGGCGATCCCCGAGGGGCTCCCCGCCGTGGTGACCGTCGCCCTCGCCCTCGGTGCGCGCCGCATGGCAGCCCACCGCGCGCTGGCACGGCGTCTGGCGGCCGTCGAGACCCTGGGCTCGGTCACGGTCATCTGCACCGACAAGACCGGCACGCTCACCCAGAACCGGATGGCCGTCGAACGGGTGTGGACGCCGACCGGGACCTATGAGATCCGTGGCGTCGGGTACGACCCGTCGGGCGAGGTGGTCGGGGACGGCGCGACCGACGACCCCCATCTCCGCCGGCTCGCCGACGTCGCTGCCGTGTGCAACGACGCCGAGCTGGTCGCCCCCGCCGGCGACGAGCGGTGGCAACTGGTCGGCGAGCCCACCGAGGGTGCGCTGCTGACCCTGTCCGTCCGCCTCGGCGTCGACCTCGATCAGCGGTCGACCGGCGAGCGCGAGCACGAGATCCCCTTCGATGCCGGTCGGCGCCGCATGAGCACCGTCCACCGCGACGACGCGGGCATGTGGCTCGCGACCAAGGGCGCACTCGACGCCCTCGCCCCGCTGCTCGACGCGACGGATCGGGAGGCGCTCGCCCGTGCCGAACGAGCTGCGATCGAGATGGCGTCGGATGGCTACCGCATACTCGCCCTCGCCGACCGGCGCCTCGACCCGGCCGAAGGCCACCCCGCCACGCGGTCCGACGGCGACCTGGAGGACGACCTCCGCCTCGTCGGCCTGGTCGGCATCGCCGACCCGCCCAGGCCCGAGGTCGCCGACGCCGTCGCCCGCTGCCGCGGTGCTGGCATCACACCGGTGATGATCACTGGCGACCACCCGGCCACGGCCGTCGCCATCGGCCGGCGGCTCGGCCTGATCGACCGCATCGACGGGCACGTCCTCACCGGTGCCGAGGTGGACGAGCTCGACGACGAAGCGCTCGCCGACCGCATCGACGGCATCACCGTCTATGCACGGACCTCGCCCGAGCAGAAGCTCCGCATCGTGGACGCCTGGCGCAGCCGTGGCGCCGTCGTCGCGATGACCGGCGACGGCGTGAACGACGCCCCGGCGCTGCGACGGGCCGACATCGGCGTGGCCATGGGCATCACGGGCACCGACGTGAGCAAGGAGGCCGCCGACCTCGTGCTCGCCGACGACAACTTCGCCACCATCGTCCGTGCCGTCGAGGAGGGACGCCGCATCTACGACAACATCCGCCGGTTCGTGCGCTACCTGCTGACCACCAACTCGGGCGAGATCATCCTGATGCTGGTCGCCCCGCTGTTGGGGCTCCCGGTCCCGCTCGCGGCCGCGCAGATCCTGTGGATCAACCTCGTCACCGACGGCCTCCCCGCCGTGGCGCTCGGTGTCGAGCGAGCGGAGGCCGACACGATGGACCGGCCACCCCGAGATCCGCAGGAGTCGATCCTGGGCCGGGGTCTGTGGCAGCACGCTGTCTGGGTCGGCATGCTCATCGCCGGCGTCGCCATGGGGATCCAGGCCGTGTCACGCGAGCTCGACTGGCCGTGGCCGACGATGGTCTTCACCACGGTGGCGCTGATGCAGCTCGGCCACGCCCTCGCCGTCCGGTCCGAGCGTCAGAGCCTGTTCCGCCTCGGCCTGCGGTCGAACCCGTGGCTGCTCGCGGCGGTCCTGTTCAGCGTCGCACTGCAGATGGCCACGGTCTACGTGCCCGGTCTGCACGAGGCGTTCGACACGCAGGCGCTCACCCCACTCCAGCTCCTCGTCGTGGCGGTGGCGTCGAGCGCGGCCTTCGTCGGCGTCGAGATCGAGAAGTCGCTGCGGCGCCGGTCCGATCGGGTCGCCGCATCCTGATCAGGTGATCCGGACCTGCTCGCGGTCGGCGGGCACGATGGCGGTCCAGTCGAGCTCGTCCGTGAGCCGGACGGCGAGCGCCTCGCTCGCCGCCTGCTCGCCGTGCACGATGAACGCGACGTCGGGGCGCTGGTCCATCCGGCCGAGCCAGCCGACGAGCTCGTCGGCATCGGCGTGCACCGAGAAGCTGTCGAGCACGACGACGTCGGCTCGCACCGGCACGTACTTCCCGAAGATCTTCACCGACCGGGCCCCCTGGGCGAGATCGAAGCCCCGAGTACCCGGCGCCTGGAAGCCGGCGAGGATCACGGTGTTCTTGGAATCCGGCAGGCGGTTGGCCAGGTGGTGGAGCACACGTCCGCCCGTCGCCATCCCACTGGCCGAGAGGATGATGGACGGGTAGTTGATCATGTTGAGGTCGCGGGACCCGGCCGTCGTCGACACCTCGCGCAGCTCGCCACCGACGTCGAAGACGTCCTCCGACAGCGGCAGCACCCCCGGGTCGCCGTGGCGGATGGCGTCGCGGTAGACGTCGAGAACGGCGAGGGCCATCGGGCTGTCGGCATGGATCGGCAGGCGCGGGATCCGGCCGTCGGCCGCGAGCCGCCCGAGGGCATGGAGCACGACCTCGGTGCGGTCGACGGCGAAGGCAGGGATGACGATCGTGCCGCCCCGCTCGGCGGTCTGCGAGATGGCGGTCGCCAGCGTCTCCATCTCCTCCGACTCGTCATCGTGCAGACGATCGCCGTAGGTCGACTCGGTGACGACGATGTCGGCGTCGGGTGGATCGGCCGGCGGCGTGAGGAGCGGGTGCGCCTTCCGCCCGAGGTCGCCGGTGAAGAGCACGTTGACCTCGGGAAGACGGAGCTCGACGATCGACGACCCGAGGATGTGTCCGGCCGGGAGCAGTACGGCAGCTATCCCCGCGGCCACCTCGACGGTCGCTCCGAACTCGACGATGCGGAAGGCCTTCTCGGCCTTCTCGGCGTCCTCGCTGGTGTAGAGCGCCAGGGCGGGGCGGTGGCGCGAGTACCGCTTGCGGTTGACGTACGAGGCCTCCTCCTCCTGCAACCGGGCGGAGTCCCGGAGGATGATCGAGGCCAACTGCGCCGTGGCGCGGGTCGCGAAGACCGGGCCCGCGAAGCCGTCACGCACCAACGCCGGCAGGTACCCGGTGTGGTCGAGGTGGGCGTGGGTGAGGACGACCGCGTCGATCGACTCGGGAGGGACGGGGAACGGCATCCAGTTGCGCTCGCGGATGTCGCGGCGGCCCTGGAACATGCCGCAGTCGACCAGGACGCGGGATCCTCCGGTGTCGACGAGGAAACGACTGCCGGTGACGGTGCCGGCCGCGCCGAGGAACTGGAGGACCGCGGGCGTGGATGCAGGGACGTTCACCCGCCCAGCAGACCCCACATCGATCCCGCCGTGAAGGGCCCAAGGGCCCATGTCGGGCTCGCCTCGTAGAGTGCGCTCGTGGCCAGCGGACCGAAGACCAGATCGCGTCTGAGCCGTGAGGCCCGACGCGAACAGCTCCTCGACGCCGCGGCCCGTCTGGTCGTCGACCGGGGCTCCACCGCTGTCACGATGGAACGGCTGGCCGAGTGGGCGGGCGTGTCCAAGGCGCTCCCCTACGCGCATTTCGACAACAGCGACGAGGTGCTCGTCGCGCTGTACCGCAGGGTCGTGACCGAGCTGGGGCAGCGGGTGCTCGACGCACTCGAGTCGGCCGAGCCCGGCAACGACAAGGTCGAACTCGTGGTCCAGACCTATCTGGACACGGTCGCGGACCTCGGGCCCGTGCTCTCCGCGGTGACCGCCCCGGGCTCGCAGAGCGCGGCCCTCGCCGACGGCGATCAGCGGATCGGGCCACGATTCGTCGCCCGGCTGCTGATCGACCACTTCGATCTGCCGAGGTCGCGGGCGGATGCCGTGGCACCGATCCTCCTCGCAGCACTCACCGGGGCGGTCGCCGCGTGGGCCGACCGGGCCGGAACCCGCAGACAGGTCGAGGAGATGTCGGTCACCGTGATGCGCGCCCTCGTCCAGGAACGAGGCACCGAGTCGTGATCGACCCCATGCACCCCCGCCCGTTCCTCCGGCGCGACTGGACGTCGCTCGACGGACCCTGGTCGTTCACGCTCGATCCCGCCGGCGACCACGGCCGGCCGGACGAGCCCGCCTTCGCCGACGAGATCATCGTCCCGTTCGCGCCCGAGACCCCGGCCAGCGGCGTCGGCGCCACCGGGTTCGTCCAGCAGTGCTGGTACCAGCGAACGCTCGACTGCGAGCCTGCGGTCGGCGACGAGCGCGTGATCGTCCACTTCGGCGGCGTCGACCGGATCGCCGACGTGTGGGTCGACGGCCACCACGTCGGGCACCACGTGGGCGGCTACACCGTCTTCTCCGTCGACATCACCGACCATGCCCGTCCCGGCGCAACGCTGGTCGTCCACGCCGTCGATGACGCCGCCGACCTCGAGGTGCCGCGAGGCAAGCAGGACTGGAAGGAGGTCCCGCACGCCGTCTGGTACCCGCGCACCACCGGGATCTGGAAGACGGTGTGGCTCGAGCGGGTGCCGGCGACCCACGTCGACGCCGTGCGCTGGACGGCCGACACGGGGGCGATGACGGTCACGATGCAGGCCGACATCGCCGGCCCACGCCCCGAGGGTCTCCGACTCGGCGTCCGCCTCTCGGTCGGGTCACGACTCCTCGTCGACGACTCGGTGGCCGTACTCGGTCGCACCGTCGAGCGGACGTTCCCGCTCGGCGACCTCGGCTTCGACGACCGCTTCACACTGGTGTGGTGGCCCGCGATGCCCACGCTCATCGACGCCGACCTGTCGCTCACCGCCGGCGACGCGAGGATCGACACCGCAACCTCGTACACCGCGCTGCGATCGGTCGAGGTCGCCGATGGGCAGTTCAAGCTCAACGGCCGCCCGTACCCATTGCGCCTCGTCCTCGACCAGGGCCACTGGCCCGACACGGGGGCGACGCCGCCCGACGTCGATGCGCTGCGGCGCGACATCGAGCTCACCAAGGCACTCGGCTTCAACGGCGCCCGCAAGCACCAGAAGGTCGAGGACCCGCGCTACTTCGCGCTGGCCGACCAGCTCGGCCTGCTCACCTGGGTCGAGATGCCCAGCGCCTACCGGGCCGGGCCCCGCGCCGCGGCCGCGCTGCTGGCCGAGTGGCCCGAGATCGTCGCCGCCCACCGCAACCACCCCTCGGTCGTGGCCTGGGTGCCGGTCAACGAATCGTGGGGCGTGCCCGGCTGCGAGCACGATGCATCGCAGCGAGCACTGGTCTGCGCACTCCGTGACCTGACCGACGCGATCGACGGGACCCGCCCCGTGTCGGCCAACGACGGCTGGGAGACCTCCGGCGGCGCCATCGTCGGGATCCACGACTACGACCAGGACGCCGCGACGCTGACCGAACGCTACGGCGAACCGGACGCGGTCGACCGGATACTCACGGGGCGACGCGCCGACGGCAAGACCGCCGACCTCGACCAGGTCCCTGCAGGCGGACGGGCCGTGGTGCTGTCCGAGTTCGGCGGCATCGCGCTGCAGACCGACGCCGGGTCCGGAGCGGCCTTCGGCACCGACAACTGGGGCTACGACCAGGCGTCATCCGGCGACGACCTCCTGGCGCGCTACCGCTCGCAGTGGGCGGCGGTCCACGCCAGCAGCGCGCTCGCCGGTGCGTGCTGGACGCAGCTCACCGACACCTACCAGGAGGTCAACGGCCTCCTCCGCGCCGACCGCACACCCAAGGTCGACCTCGACGCGATGCGCGCCGCCACCCGCGGCCGCTGAATGCCCCAGGGGTCGGGGACGAGCACGGCCTGAGCACGGCCGGCGGGTCGGTCAGATGACGAGGGCCGCCATGGGTGCCGCGTCGACCTCGAGCTGACCGTCGAGCTTGCGCTTGATGCGCTGGAGCGCGTTGTCGATCGACTTGGTGTGCCGGCCGAGCTGGTCGCCGATCTCCTGGTAGCTCTTGCCCTCGACGTACAGCCGGAGCACCTCGACCTCGAGGCCCGACAGCAGCTCGTCCATGGACTCACGCATGTGGGCCATGCGCTCGGTGGCGACGACCGCGTCGCACGGGTCTTCGTCGGTGTGGCTGACGAGGATCTCGTCGACCGGCGCGTCGGCGGTGTCGCTGTCGGCGCTGCGGGTGCCGCTGATCGACAGGTACTGGTTGAGCGGCTGGTGCTTCTGGCGGGTGGCGGTCTTGATCGCCGTGATGATCTGGCGCTTGATGCACAGCTCGGCGAAGGCCCGGAAGCTCGCCTGGTGCTCGGGGCGGAAGTCGCGCACGGCCTTGTAGAGGCCGATGAGCGCTTCCTGCTCGACGTCGTCGCTGTCACCGCCGATCAGGAAGTACCCACGGGCCTTGGCCCGGGCGAAGCGGCGGTACCGGCCGAGGATGACCTCGAGCACGTCGGCGTCTCCGTCGGCGTGATATTGCGCGATCAGCGCGTTGTCATCTCGATCGGCGTGGATGGTGGTGCGACGATTCCCCACGAAGTGGAGCTCCCTGCTGCGTTCCCGATGGTGATGGTGTGGCGACCCTGGGCGCATGAACTGACTAGCCCATGTGCACTAGTGAAGTGTGACGGGGGTAACTAGTCCGTGTCAATGGCGTCGAGGAGGAACTCCGGGTCCGGACGGAGAATCTCCACGGCCCAGGTGCGCGAATCGGACATCCCGGCATCGCGCGCACGCGTCGTACCGGTGGTGACACCACGCGACGTGACGTCGGGCACCGAATCGTCCAGATGTCCGCCGATCAGCCCCGCTGGCGCACGACCTCGTAGATGGCGAGGGCGCCCGCGACGCTGACGTTGAGCGACTCGGTGGCGCCGTACATGGGAATCGAGGCGACCACGTCGCACCGCTGGCGCACCAGGCGACCGAGCCCGCGACCTTCGGCGCCGAGGACGACGACCACGGGCCGGTCGACCGGCGGGAGGGCGTGCACCGAGGTGTCGCCATCCATGTCGAGCCCGATGACCAGCGCGCCGAGCTCGACGGCGCGGTTGAGCGCTGCGGGCAGACCCCCGACCAGACAGAACCGCAGGTGCTCCACGGCACCGGCCGCCGACTTGGTGACGGCGGGGGTGATGTGGACGGCGCGATGGCGGGGCAGGACCACGCCGGTGACGCCGGCGCACTCGGCGGTGCGCAACAGCGCGCCGAGGTTGCCGGGATCGGTGATGCCGTCGCAGGCGACGAGGAAGGACGGGCGGCCGTCGGCCGAGCGCTCGCTCAGCAGGTCCTCCATGTCGTCCTCGGGGATCGACGCGGCCGAGGCGATGACGCCCTGGTGCGAGGTGGTGCGGGCGATCTGGCCGAGCTTGGTGCGGCCGACCTCGCGGACCGGCACCTGGAGCTGCTTGGCGAGGTCGAGGATGTCGTCGAGCACCGGGGCGTCGACGCGGTCGGTGGACACCACGACCTCGTACACCCGCCGACGACCGGCGACGAGGAGCTCGCGGACCGCATTGCGGCCCTCGACCTGCTCACCTCCGAGCCCGGGCGCTTCGTTGCGGGTGCCGGTGGATGCGGCGCCGACGGCTCCCGATCGTCCTCGGGAGCGCCGCTGCGGGGCGCGCCCCGGCGTGGCCGAGCGTCGGGTGGGCGGGGGTCCGCTGCGGCCACCGCCCTTGCCTCCGGCGGGGGCAGCACCCTTGGGCGCGCCCTTGCCGCCCTTGCCGCCCTGGCCCTTGCCGCCCTTGGGGGCGGGGCCGCGACCGCGTCCCTTGCCTCCGGATCCACCACCGCGCGGGCTCATCGGTTCTCCTCTGCTCGGGTGTCGATCGGCTCGAGCAGGGCCACCGCCCAGCAGGCGATGCCCTCGCCGCGGCCGAGGGCGCCGAGGCCCTCGGGACGCTTGCCCTTCACCGTGACGGGTCCGCCGGCGGCCGCCGACAGTCGCTGCTGCATCTCGTCGCGTCGGGGCGCGATCTTGGGTCGGTCGCACACGACCGAGCAGTCGATGTTGCCGACCACCCACCCGGCGGTGCGGACCTCCGAGGCCACGATGCGCAGCAGCTCGATGCTGTCCGCCCCGGCGAAGTCGGCGTCGGTGTCGGGGAAGTGCGAGCCGATGTCGCCGAGGCCGGCGGCGCCGAGCATGGCGTCGGCGCACGCGTGGGCGATGACGTCGGCGTCGGAGTGGCCGACGAGCCCAGGACCCGGGAACTCGACGCCGCCGAGCACCATCGGTCGAGCCGGATCGTCGCTGGACGGATGGACGTCGAAGCCCTGGCCCACACGGGGGCCGCGGTGCGAGGCGGTCATGACGGACCCCCGGTCGAGACCTGCGCCCCGCGGTCGGCGAGCACGGCCTCGAGGAGCGCCCGGTCCTGCGGGTGGGTCAACTTGATGTTGGTCTCCTCGCCCTCGACCAGGACGATGGTGGCGCCGGCGCGCTCGACCAGCGTGGCGTCGTCGGTGGCCTCGTCACCCGAGGCATGGGCGTCCCGGAGGGCGCCGGCGTCGAAGCCCTGGGGCGTCTGCACGGCGACGAGCTCGTCACGGTCGACCGCGCCGCCAGCCCGCAGCCGCAGTGAGTCGGTGACCGCGACGGCTGGCACGACGCCGGCAGCACCGGCACGGACGGCGTCGACGACCCGGCGGAACAGCGCGGCAGAGGCGGCGGGACGGGCGGCGTCGTGGACGAGGATCACGCCGGCATCCACCGGGACGGCCGCCAGACCCGCTCGCACCGACTCGGCTCGCGTGGCACCGCCCGGGACGGCGGCGGTGGCGCCAGGGATCGGCTCGTCGACCTCGCCGGCGGGAACGACGGCGACGACACCGCCTGCGGTCTCGTCGGCGACCTCGGCGGCCACACCGACCGACCAGTCGAGCACTCGACGCCCGAGGAGCTCGGCGTACTGCTTGGCCCCACCGAAGCGCGTGCCGCCACCGCCGGCGACGACGACCACCCACACCGGCCCGGAGGCGCGGCGAGGCGGCGTCGAGGGCGGCAGATCGGCATCGGTCACGACGCGAGCGTAGGCAGCCTGTCGATGCCCGGCGCGATCCGCCGGACCGGCCCGTTCGCGTGACGGACGACACCCCGACGACCGTGGTCGCCTAGATTCCCGGCGTGGCAGACAGGGAACTCCTCGCGGGCACCGACCTCTTCGGCGACCTCACCGACATCGAACTCGACTCGATCGTGGCCACGGCCAAGACCCGCGACCTGCGTCGCGGCGACGTCCTGTTCACCGAGGACGACGAGTCCAACGAGCTGTACCTCGTCGACGACGGGCGCATCGCGATGACGCAGCGCTCCGCCGACGGCCGCGAATCGGTCATCGCGCTCATGGAGCAGGGCGACCTGTTCGGCGAGATGCCACTGTTCGACGGCCTGGGACGCTCCACCGAGGCGCGTGCCCTCGAGACGTCGAAGGTCACCATCATCGGCTACGAGCCGCTCCGGGAGCTGTACGAGGCCCGCCCCCAGCTGCTGTGGTCGGTCGTGTCGCTGCTGTCCAACCGCCTCCGGTCCACCGACGCCGCCCTGGCCGACTCGGTCTTCCTCGACGTCACCGGCCGCACCGCGAAGCGCATCCTCGAGCTCGCCGGCGACGAGGACGACTTCGTCCTCCCGGTGACCCAGGAGGAGCTGGCCGGCATGGTCGGCGCCTCCCGCGAGCGGGTCAACAAGGCCATCGCCAGCTTCGTGCGCCTCGGCTGGATCGACCAGCGCGACCGGCGCTACCAGATCACCGACCGCGAGCAGCTCACCCGACGGGCCACCTGAGGTCCGGGGTCAGCCCTCGAGGAAGGCGATGACCCGGCGCCACGCATCGGCGGCATAGTCGGCCCGATGCGCGGGGCGGCTCGGGTCGTGCACGAACGCGTGCTCGGCGCCGGCGTAGCGCACGACCTCGGCACCCGCAGCCTCGAGCGCATCGACGTCGGCCGGCGGGGTCCACGGATCGTCGGTGCCGATGATGGCCAGCACCAGTGCGGCGCCGTCGGTCTTGACGGCGGCGAGCGGTTCGCTCTGGGCCTCGCTGTGCCACTGCTCGGGCACGCGGATCATCCCGTAGAAGGGCGCGGCGCGGTCGAAGCGGCCGCTGCCGGCGGCCTTGAGCGTGTACATGCCTCCCATGCAGAAGCCGATGATGCCGACCGGCTCGACACCGGTGGCGTCGGCGGCGGCGACGAGGTCGCCCACCACGTCGGCGTCGGCCAGCGTGCCGACCGCCCCGAGCCGCTCCTCCAAGGACTGGCGCTCTCGCCCCGGCCACGGCTCGGGGGCGCAGACCACCCAGCCGTTCTCGTCCGCGAGTCGCTGGCACAGGTCGTCGAACAGCGGCCGGAGGCCGCCGATGTCGGGGGCGACCACGAGGCCACGTGCGGGCTTGCGTCCGTCGGCCGGGCGGGCCAACACGGCAGCGGTTCCGGACGGGAGCGAGATGCGCTCAGGCATACCGGTCGAGGATCGACGACTCGGCGAGGCGGGCGAGGCCGTCCTTGATGGCGCGGGCGCGGGTCTCGCCGACGCCTTCGACGTCGTCGAGGTCGTCGATGGTGGCCCGCATGATCTTCTGCAGCGACCCGAAGCGGTCGACGATGGCCTCGATGATGGTGTCGGGCAGCCGGGGGATGCGCGACAGCAGGCGGTAGCCGCGGGGCTGGACGCTGGCGTCGAGGTCGACGGCGCCGGGCAGGTGGAGCATGGAGCCGACGGTGCGCAGGTCGAGGAGGTCCTCGGTGCCGAGCTCGGCGAGCGCGTCGAGCGCCTCGTCGAGGTGCCACGACCGCTCTTCGTGGAAGTAGTCGCGGATGACCATGGTGCGGTCGTCCTCGACGCCACCGAGCAGCTCGTCGAGCTGGAGCTTGATGAGCCGCCCGTCGGTGCCCAGCTCGACGATGTCGGACGCCAGCTCGTCGGCGATGCGGCTCACCATCTCGGTGCGCTGCAGGACGGTGACGACGTCGCGCACGGTGACGAGGTCCTCGACCTCGAGCGCGGACAACGAGGCCGAGACGTCGTCGAGGCGGTTGCGGTACCGCTCGAGCGTCTGCAGCGCCTGGTTGGCCCGGCTGAGCAGGATGGGGATGGGTTGCAGCGGGTGCTTCTCGTCGCCCACGTAGACCGCGATGACCTGCTGGTCCTCGGACACCGACACCACGGTGACGTCGATGGAGCGAGCGACCCGCTCGGCCGTCCGGTGACGGGTGCCCGTCTCCGACGTGGGGACGTTGGGGTTGGGCACGAGGTGGACGTTGGCGCGGGCGATGCGGGTGGCGTCGGGGGCGAGGATGATGGCGCCGTCCATCTTGGCCAGCTCCGACAGCCGCTGGGGGCTGAAGGCGGCGTCGAGCAGGAAGCCCCCCGAGCAGATGTTGAGCACGTCGGGACCGTCACCCACGACGACGAGCGCACCCATCTCGGCCTGGAGGATGCGATCGAGCCCCTCACGCAACGGCGCGCCGGGAGCGACGAAGGCCAGTGCGGCCAGCATCCTCGGTGAGTTCTTGGGCGCCACACGCGTAGCTTACTGGTCCGCTGCAACTCGCCGCCGACGGTGCGGGCCGATCCTGCGCCGTGGGCGCAGCCTCAGTACGCCGCCTCCAGCGTCTCGGTCGGCAGTGCGTCGAGCGCGTCATCGGGCACCACGACGTCGTCGCGGTCGCCGAGCATCCCGGCGATGGCGTCCCCGCCAGCACTGCGCTTCGGGATGATCAACAGGTACTCGCGGGGCGGATCGTCGATGCTGTGCGACCGGCGTCCCAGCGGCCACGGGAGGTTCGTCTCGGTGCCCTTGGCCCGCTCGAAGGGATACCAGAGGATGGCCACCACCCATTCGATGAGCCAGTAGAAGACCCGACCGACGACCGCCACCGCGGTGGGGGCGCCGACCGCCACGATGCCGACCGTCGCCATGCCGGCCACCTGGCCGATCTTCACCGGCAGTGACGGCCCGCTGCGGCCGAAGCGGCCGGCGGCGATGGCCGCCGTGCGCACGGCGATCCACATCAACGCACGGGTGATCGCCGGCGCGCCCGACTCGCGCAGGGCGCGGCGGAACAGTCCGTCGGCGTCCCACGGGTCGACGCGGGGGGTGATCCCGTCGGCCCGCTTGGACTCACGCCACACTGCGTCGTGCAGCACGCCCGGCTCGCTGTTGGTGCCGGCGGTGTCGAACAGCCAACGCACCGGCCGGGGGATCGAGGCGAAGTCGGTGCGGAAGCCCTTGCGGATGACGAAGAAGTCCTCACGCCCCTCGAAGACGAGCGGGTCGAGCAGGCGCCACTCCTCGTCGACCTCGTGGCGCACGCTGAGCGGAGTGCGGAACGGCACGGGACGAACCGTACGCGCCCGGATCGCGGCGCGGGCGTGACCGTCAGCGCCGGGCGAGGCCGGCGGCGACGATGGCCTCGGGCAGCCCGGCCGCACGCAGCGCCGCGCATCCGGCGGGGGGTTCGGGGGCGCTGGTGGGGACGAGCACGCGCTTGAACCCGAGGCGGGCCGCTTCGGCGAGGCGGCGGTCGAGACGGCCGACCTGGCGGACCTCGCCGGCGAGACCGACCTCGCCGCAGATCACGAGATCGGCTGGCACGGCGACGCCCGCGATCGCCGACACCACCGCCAGGCACACCCCGAGGTCGACCGCCGGCTCGGCGGTGCGGACACCACCGGCGACCGTGACCCACACGTCCTTGTCGGCCACCGACACCCCGGCCCGCTGGGCCAGCACCGCGAGCAACATGCCGAGGCGACCGCCGTCGAGACCCTGGCCCTGACGGCGCGGGGTGGGGATGGCGGAATCGGCCAGGAGCGCCTGGACCTCGACCAGGAGCGGGCGACCGCCGTCGAGGATGGGGACCACCACCGAGCCGGCCTCGCCCGGGCGGCGATCGGACAGGAACATCGCGCTGGGATCGTCGACGCCCAGCAGACCGGCGTCGGTCATCTCGAACACGCCCAGCTCACCGGTGCCGCCGTGGCGGTGCTTGACCGCCCGCAGCAGGCGCAGGGCATGGTGGCGGTCGCCCTCGAAGGAGAGCACCGTGTCGACCAGGTGCTCGAGCACGCGCGGGCCGGCGAGGCCGCCGTCCTTGGTGACGTGGCCGACCAACACCACCGCCGTGCCGCGCGCCCGGGCCTCGACCACGAAGCGGTGGGCGCACTCGCGCACCTGGGCCACCGAGCCGGGAGCCGACGACAACCCCGGATCGTGGACGGTCTGGATCGAGTCGACGATGACGACGTCGGGTTGCACCGCGTCGAGATGTCCGAGCAGGTCGGGGAGCTCGGTGTCGGCGGCCAGCCACAGCTGCTCGGGCAGCGCGCCGATGCGGCTGGCCCGCCGTCGGACCTGCGGGGCGGACTCCTCGGCCGTGAGGAACAATGCCGGCCGGCCCGCCCGGGCCACGCCGGCGGCGGCCTCGAGCAGCAGAGTCGACTTGCCGATACCGGGCTCGCCGCCGACGAGCGTGACCGACCCGGGCACCAGTCCCCCACCGAGCACGCGGTCGAGCTCGGCGACGCCGGTGGGCAGCGGCGACACGCCGACGTCGGTGACCTGCCCGATGGGCTGCGCCGCCTGGCGAGGCGTGCCGATGACGACGGGGTCGTCGCGCTCTTCGACCAGGGTGTTCCAGGCATCGCAGCCTGGGCACCGACCGGCCCACACGGTGGCCGAGGCACCGCAGTCGTCGCAGCGGTAGCGGGTCTTGGGGCGGGCGGTCTTGGATCGGGTGGCAGCGGGCACCCGTCCATTGTCCTCATGGGGGGTGTCAGGAACTGGGGACCCGTCGGTCGCGGCGCCACGCCGCCAGCCGGATGGCCAGGACGAGCACCAGCACGAACCCGGCCACGACGGCCACGCCGAGCCATACCAGGCGCTCGGTCCGCGCCACCGCGGAGGTCGCCACCAGCTCGAGCGGCTCGGGTTCGAGCACCGAAGGACGCCACACCGCACCGTTGCTGGCCCGAGTGCTGGCGTTCGACTCGACCTCGCCCGGCATCCGGACGGCGACCTGGAACGACAGCAACCGGTCGACGGTCTCGCCGAGTCGCTCCTCGAGGAGGTCGAGCGGTTCGGCACCGAGCGCCTCGGCCAGCTCAGGGTCGTCGGCGAGACCCTCGACGCCGTCGGAGAAGTCGACCGTGCCCGAGAACCGGTACCTGGTCTCGGCGAAGCCCGGCTCGCGCTCGACCGCGAAGTCGCGGAAGGGACCGTCGGCACCGGCGATGTCGTCGACCAGCGGGCCGAGCTCGCCCGGCGAGGCGAAGGCATGCGTCGCCCGGATCCAGGTGAGGTCGTCGTCCTCCTTCGCCGGGCCGGTGATGACCCAGCCGGCGTCGACCAGATCGTCGACCGCGAGGTCGTCGAGGACGTCGGGACGCCGGGACATGGCGTCGTCGTCGAGGCCGATCGCGACCTCGAGCTCACCCGAGCCGTCGGCTTCGACCGTGACGTTGATCTCCGTCGTCAGCTGGCAGCCGGCGACGGCGACCCCGAACACCACGAGGAGGACACCCCGCAGGAGGCGCGACACGCGGCTCAGGTGGTCCGGACGATGAGCATGCTGGTCGGCAGGTGGTGCGACAGCTTGTTGGGCACCGCACCGAGCCGGAAGAAGCGGCTCACGCCCGTCATGCCCTTGTTGCCGACCACGACGAGGTCGTAGCCACCGGAGCGAGCGGTCTCGATGAGCGCCGAGACGGGGTCGTCGTCGACCACGAGCGTGTCGATCTCGACACCAGCTCCCACGTGCGCCGCCTTGGCCTGGTCGACGACCTTCTGGCCCCGGTCGGACTTGGCGGCGGTCATGATCGTGAGCCTGGCGCCGGACGAGGACGCGACCTCGACCGCGCGGCTCACTGCGGTGGCGGCCGTCGGGGAACCATCGGTGCCGACGAGGATGCGCTGATACACGGCGAGGAGACTAGGGCACCTCTTCGTGCCACGATGAAGACATGGCAACCGATCCGCTCCGGGCCATCCGCGACATCGCCCTCGCCTTCCCGGAAGCCACCGAGAAGGAGACCTGGGGGCATCCGACGTTCCGCGTCCGCGACAAGATCTTCGTGGGCTACGGCGTCGGCGACGACGGACGCACCTCGGTGACGATGAAGGCGGCGCCGGGTGAGCAGGAGAGCCTGCTCGCCGAGGGCGACCCGTTCTTCCTGCCCAAGTACGTCGGCTCACGGGGCTGGATCGGCATCCACGTCGACGACGACACCGACTGGAAGGCCGTCGGCGAACTCGTCACGGACTCGTACCGCGAGATCGCCCCCAAGTCGCTCGCCCGCGCCATCGGCCTGGCACCGCCCGCCACGAGCCGAGCAGCCAAGGCCGTCGTGGGCGTGGGCAACGTCATCGGCGAACTGGTCGAGGGCAAGCCGCCCAAGGACGAGGTCGTGGCCGAGCAGCAGGCCGACGACGACCTCGACGACGAAGGCCTCAAGATCGCCTTCGACCCCGACGACCCCACCACGACGTCCATCGAGCTCTAGGAAAACGACGAAGACCCACCAGCCTGGTGGGTCTTCGTTCGAACAAGTTCGAGGGAGGCGCCAGCCGACCGGTCAACGAGACGGTGACCAACAGCTCCGTGCCAACGTGGGACTGCCCGCAGCGAAGCGAGGACAGTCCGATCTATTCGGTCCCGGCGGTGGCCTCGAGCTCTTCCATGGTGGGGGGCTCGAAGCCCTCGGCCGATCGGAAGACGATGACGTCTTCGTTGGTCTCGGGGTCGAGCTCGGTGTCGACGGTGACGATCTCGCCGGCGCGGAACTGCTTGTAGAGCAGCTTCTCGGACAGCGGATCCTCGACGAAGCGCTGGATGGCCCGACGCAGCGGACGAGCGCCCAGCGTGGGGTCGTAGCCCTTGTCGGCGACGTAGAGCTTGGCCGCCTGCGTGAGCTCGATGCCCATGCCCTGGGCCTCCATCTGGATGGCGAGCTTGGCGACGAAGTTGTCGACGATCTGGATGACCTCGTCCTTGCTGAGCTCGTGGAACACGATCGTCTCGTCGATGCGGTTCAGGAACTCGGGCCGGAAGTGGGCCTTGAGGGCGTCGTTGACCTTCTCCTTCATCTTCTCGTAGGAGACGGCCTCGTCGGACTTGCCGAAGCCGACCGACTGCTTGCGCAGGTCGGCGGTGCCGAGGTTCGAGGTCATGATCAGCACGGTGTTGCGGAAGTCGACCGAGCGCCCTTGGGCGTCGGTCAGGCGACCCTCTTCGAGGATCTGCAGCAGCGTGTTGAACACGTCGGTGTGGGCCTTTTCGACCTCGTCGAAGAGCACGACGGAGAAGGGCTTGCGCCGGACGGCCTCGGTG
>JBFJNI010000047.1:0-26425 GCA_041618235.1 Acidimicrobiales bacterium | reverse complement strand
GGACCTTCGACGTCGATTCGAGCCCCAACCCGCGCGAGCGCGAGCGCCTCGCTCGTCCGGCCCCCGAAGCTGACGCCCCCGACGCACCCGCCGACAAGTGGCAAGCCGAGCGTTGGGTCGACGACGGTCCGGTGCGCAAGGCGGCCGATGGCGCGGTCCGACGCGGCGCGCGCCCGGCCCCGGCCGACCGCAAGCCCGCCGGAGCCGGCAAGGGCCGGGGCACGCGGGACAAGGCCGGCACCCGTGACCGGGCGCCTCGGGGCAAGACCGCCGCCGCCGACGCCAAAGCCGACCGCAACGCCGGTCGACGCAAGCAGCGGGCGGCCAAGCGGGCCGAGCAGAACCTCGAGATCGACCGGGATCGCTTGACGCGCCAGCTCGGTGCGGCCAAGGCCGCGCGGGTGATCAATCGCCTCGGTGAGGCGTCCGACGCGTTCAGCGAGGACCGTTACGAAGATGCTCGCCGAGTGCTGAAGCCGTTGGCGGAGATGGTGCCGGCCGAGCCCGCCATCCGAGAGCTCCACGGTGTTGCCCTGTACCGGCTCGGGAAGTGGGGCAAGGCGGTGACCGAGCTCGAGGAGTTCACCCGCCTGACCCAGTCGACCGAACAGCATCCGGTCCTGGCCGACTGCCACCGCGCCCTGGGTGCCCACGCCCGGGTCGAGGAGCTGTGGGAGGAGCTGGCGGCCGCGTCACCGACGGGTGCGCTGGTGGCAGAGGGTCGCATCGTCTACAGCGGTTCCCTCGCCGATCAGGGCCGGCTGGCCGATGCCATCGCCGTGCTCGAGGCGGGGTCGCTGGGCTCGAAGAAGCTCGCCGACCATCATCTGCGCATGCGCTATGCGCTCGGAGATCTCTATGACCGGGCCGGTGAGCACCAGTCCGCGCGTCGCTACTTCGAATCGGTCGCGGCGTCCGATCCGTCGTTCTTCGACGTGGCCGACCGTCTCCGCACCATCTGACGCTCGAGTCCGAGCTCATCACCTCAGAGGTTCCTGTCACTGCGTGCGGTGATGATGGACGGACTTCCCCCTCCAGCACCCCGGTCGTCGCCGATCGGGGCGTCGAAGGGAGCCCCCGATGGCCCGATCCACCCGCCCTGCGACCTCGTCCGCGACCACGCCGGTCGAGGTCGGCCACCTGGACCTCGCCGTCGTGCTCGGGGTCCTCAGCCGCGACCCCACCGTCACCGAGCTCCCGTCCGGCTCGGTGCTGCACCGCTACGAGGTGACGGTCCGAGACCGCACGCCGGCGGACTCGATTCCCGTGTCCTGGTTCGACCCGTCCCGGCCTCCCACGTTGGCGGCGGGCGACGAGGTGGTGGTCGTGGGACGCGTGCGGCGCCGGTTCTACCGAGCCGGCGGAGCGACCCGCAGCGCCACCGAGGTCGAGGCCTCCCGCGTCGCTCGCGCCGGCACCACGGCCCGGGCGATCGCCGCGCTCGACGCGGCCCGTGCGGTCCTCGACGGGAGCCGAGGTGGCGCCGAGTCCGGGTCGGCGTGAACGTGACGGCCCCGTGTCCGGTCGGCCAAGATGGGCCGTCCGTGCGGCGTTCCGGCGCCGCACCCCCAAGCGATGGCGTGGCTCTCGCCCACCCGTCGCGGTTCGACCCCCACACTGGAGATCGGGAATGCATCAGGCGCAGTTCGACAAGGTTCGCCGTGGCCAGGGCTTCATCGCCGCCCTCGACCAGAGCGGTGGCTCCAGCCCCAAGGCGCTCGCCGCCTACGGCGTGGGCGACGACGCCTACACCAACGACGGCGAGATGTTCGACCGCATCCACGAGATGCGCACCCGCATCATGACCAGCCCCGTCTTCACCGGCGAGCGCGTGCTCGGCGCGATCCTCTTCGAGGACACGATGGACCGTTCCGTCGAGGGCCAGGAGACGGCCCAGTACCTGTGGAACGTGAAGCAGGTCGTGCCGTTCCTGAAGGTCGACAAGGGACTCGCCGACGAGGTCGACGGTGCACAGGTCATGAAGCCGATGCCCGACCTCGACGCCCTGCTCGACCGCGCGGTCGCCAAGGGGATCTTCGGCACCAAGATGCGCTCGGTCGTCAAGGTCGCCGACCAGGCCGGCATCGATGCCGTCCTCGACCAGCAGTTCGCCGTCGGTCGCCAGATCGCAGCCAAGGGCCTGGTGCCGATCCTCGAGCCCGAGATCGACATCCACAGTCGCAGCAAGGCCGAGGCCGAGGTCCTGCTCGAGCAGGGCATCCGAGCCCGCCTCGACCAGCTCTCCGAGGGCGAGCACGTGATGCTCAAGCTCACCCTCCCCGAGACCGACGGGCACTACCGGGCGCTCGTCGAGCACCCCAACGTCGTGTCGGTCGTCGCCCTGTCCGGCGGCTACAGCCGCGACGAGGCCAACGCCCGCCTGTCCCGCAATCCCGGCGTGATCGCGAGCTTCTCGCGTGCCCTCACCGAGGGTCTCACCGCGCAACAGTCGGCAGACGAGTTCGATTCGATGCTCGGCGCAGCGATCGAGAGCATCTATCAGGCATCCATCGCCTGATCGCTCAGGTCGGCTCATCTCCGGCCTCGCCTCGATAGACCCGGCGGATCACGTCTTCGAGGTCCGGCGGTTCCAGCGACAGATCGCGGATCTCGACCGTCCGCAGGACGCGCGCCACCATCTCGGGGGCCGGCGTGTCCTCCGGCGAGAACGACAGCCAGCGACGGTGGCCCTCGGCGGCCTCGGTCGTCGCGCCCTCGACCTCGAGCGGCACGTCGTCGACGAGATCGACCACGAGGCGTCGGCGACCGCCGAAGCGCTCGCGCATGGCGTCGACCGAATCGTCGGCGATGATCCGACCGTGGTCGATGATCAACAGTCGCCGACACAGTCGCACGATGTCGTCGGTGTCGTGCGTGGTCAACAGGATGGTGGTGCCGTCCTCACGGTTGCGTTCGGCCAGGAAGTCGCGCACCGACGCCTTGGCCTCGACGTCGAGCCCGATCGTGGGTTCGTCGAGGAACAGCACCTCGGGTCGGGGGAGCACCGCCGCCGCGATCTCGGCGCGCATCCGCTGACCGAGCGAGAGCGAACGTACGGGCTGGCGGAGGAAGGGCCCGAGGCCGAGCACCTCGACGAGGTGATCGAGATCACGGGCGTGGTCGACGGGTGAGGTCCGGTAGAGCCGATGCAGCAGGTCGAACGAGTCGGCGAGCGGGAGGTCCCACCAGAGTTGGGTCCGCTGGCCGAACACGACGCTGGTGCGTCGGCTGACCTCTCGGCGTTGCTTCCACGGCACCAGCCCCGCCACCCGGGCGGTGCCGCTGGTCGGGACGAGGATGCCGGTGAGCATCTTGACGGTGGTCGACTTCCCGGCGCCGTTCGGGCCGGCGTAGCCGACGAACTCGCCCGCCCCGATCGAGAACGAGACGTCGTCGACCGCGTCGTTGGCGCCGGCGCGGCGACCGAACCGCTTCGAGAGGTGATCGACGACGATCATCCGCCCGCTCCGGTGTGGTGACGCAGCCCGGCCTTCCAGGCCACCACGGCGAGAGCGCAGAAGGCGGCGACCAGCAGGGGGAGGGCCGGCAGCAGATCCTGGTTGGCGATGCCGATTCCCTCGCGGTCGAGCAATCGGAGCGTGGGGAGGTACACGGCTGCCCCGACCGGCACGACCCACAAGAACACCGCCCGGAGCGCGCTGGAGTAGATCTGCAAGGGCCACCCGGAGAGGGTGGCGCCCCCGTAGGTGAACGCGTTCAAGACCTCGGTGCCCTCGATGGTCCACATCGTGATGGCCGCCCCGATGGCCAGGATGGCCACGACGATCGTGGCCATCGCCGTGATGGCCCCCAGGACGAGGGCGACCGCCGCAGGGGTGAGCGACACGCCGGCCGCGCCGGCCCCGCCCGTCGCGATGGCGAGCCCGGCGAGCACTCGGCCGACGTTGCGGATCTGCACGTCGTTCACGATGACCCAGAGCAGGGGGGACATGGGTCGGGTGAGCACCTGGTCGAACCGTCCGTCGCGCAACAGCTGCGAGAACGTCGGCGGTTCGAGCGGTTCGCCGAGCAGCATGCCGAGTCCGAGGCCGGCGTCCGCGATGCCGAGCAGGAGCAGGACCTCGGCGGTGGACCAGCCGGCGATGCCGTCGAAGGCGGTCAGCAGGAAGATCACCGCCAGTGCCTCGGACCACACGAGCACGCTGGCGCCGAGCGTGCGCAGCACGTTCATCCGCAGGCTCGACGAGAACGACCGCACCGATGCGCTCGCCAGCACCAGCGCGACCGGCACCGACGACGGCAACGTGGCGGCGAGCGTCGACCGAGTCGTCGTGTCACCCACCGAAGACCACCATCCGTTCGGTGGCGCGTCGCAGGACGAGGTGGCAGGCGAGCGCGAACAGTGCGGCCCAGGCGACCTGAAGCACGAGCGACCCCACGACCAGCCGTCCGGTGGCGACGGCCACCGGCGCTCGGATCAACGCGCCCAACGGGCCGAGGGTGGCCACGGTCCGCAGCGCGTGCGGGAAGTACTCGACCGGAATCACGAACCCCGACACCAGGAAGATCGGTCCGAAGAGCAGCGACGTCACCCCCCGGAAGTCGGGGGTCCAGAACGCGATCGCGCCGAGAAGGAGCCGCAGGCACGAGGCCGCGAAGGCGGCGAGCGCGAGGCTCGCCAGCAGGGCGAGGACACCGGCGATGCCGGTCGGCAGGTGGAGGTCGAACACGACGGCGGCGAAGGCGAGAGGGAGCGGAGCGCGTAGGACGAGGACGGCCGCGGTCCGGCCGAGGTCGTACGCGAGGTGACGGGGGAGCACGGCGCCGGGTCGGGTCAGCTCGGCGGTCCACTCGCCGGAACGCACCCGCGTGGGGAACTCGTGGAGCCACGGCGCCCACACCGTGGCGAACACCGCCTGCAGGACCCAGACGTAGGTGATGGCGTCGGCGAGCTCCAGGCCCGACACCTCGTCGCGGGACCGGTACACCGCGAGAAACACGGCGGTGCGCACGAGGCCGAAGAAGGTGTTGGTGAGCAGTCCGGACACGAGCGCGAATCGGAAGGCCGCCTGATGGCGGAACCCCGCGCGGAACAATCCTGTCAACGCCGACACCGGTGACCGACGGTAACCCAATCATCCGGAGCGGACGGTGAACGTGGGTCTCATCCGGTGGGGCTAGGGTCGCCCGCGACGCACACGCGAATCCGGGGGGATCTGTGTCCGACACCATCGAGCATGAAGGCGCCGAGTCGATCGACCGGGTGATCATCCGCTTCGCCGGCGACTCCGGCGACGGGATGCAGCTCACCGGTGACCGGTTCACCAGTGCGTCGGCGCTGTTCGGCAACGATCTCGTGACCCTGCCCGACTTCCCGGCCGAGATCCGGGCGCCGGCCGGGACCATCGCCGGCGTGTCGGCCTTCCAGGTCCACATCTCGGACCACGACATCACCACGCCCGGCGATGAACCCGACGTCCTCGTCGCCATGAACCCGGCGGCGCTGCGCAGCGACCTCCACCGCCTCGCGTCCACCGGCTCGGTCATCGTCAACACCGATGCCTTCACCGAGCGCAACATCGCGAAGGCCGGCTACGACGCCGATCCGCTCCACGACGGCACCCTCGACGGCTACAAGGTCTACGAGGTGCCGATGACCGACCTGACCAAGAAGTCGGTCGAGCACCTCGGGGTGAAGCCACGAGACGCCGAGCGGTCGAAGAACTTCTTCGCCCTCGGGTTGGTGTCGTGGATGTACACCCGGCCCGCCGAACCCACCATCGAGTGGATCAAGACCAAGTTCGCGAAGAACCAGCAGGTCATCGACGCCAACACCGCGGCGTTCAAGGCGGGGCACGCGTTCGGCGAGACGGCCGAGCTGTTCGACCACGCGTACCAGGTCAAGCCGGCCACCCACGCTCCCGGCACGTACACCAACATCACGGGCAACGTCGCACTCGCCTGGGGCCTCGTCGCGGCGTCGCAGCTCGCCGACATGCCGCTCTTCCTCGGCAGCTATCCCATCACTCCTGCCTCCGACATCCTCCACGAGCTCTCGAAGCACAAGAACTTCGGGGTGCGCACGATGCAGGCCGAAGACGAGATCGCCGGCGTCGGCGCCGCCCTGGGCGCGGCATTCGGTGGCCATCTCGCGGTGACCACCACGTCGGGGCCGGGCGTCGCCCTCAAGGGTGAGACCATCGGCCTCGCGGTCAGCCTCGAGCTCCCGCTGGTGATCGTCGACATCCAGCGCGGCGGGCCGTCCACCGGTCTGCCCACCAAGACCGAGGCCTCCGACCTCCTCATGGCGCTCTACGGCCGCCACGGCGAGTCGCCCATGCCCATCGTCGCCGCCTCGACCCCGGGTGGGTGCTTCGACGACGCCATCGAGGCGTGTCGCATCGCGCTCAAGTACCGCACACCGGTGTTCCTGCTCTCCGACGGCTACCTGGCCAACGGGGCCGAGCCCTGGAGGCTCCCCGACGTCGACTCCCTGCCCGACATCTCGACCTCGTTCGAGACCGCGCCGAACGGTGCCAACCCGGGGGGCGACCCCGTCCACCTGCCCTATGTGCGCGACCCGGAGACGATGGCCCGGGGCTGGGCGCTGCCGGGCACGCCGGGGCTCGAGCACCGGGTCGGCGGCCTCGAGAAGGAGGACGGCACCGGCAACGTCAGCTACAGCCCCGAGAACCACGAACGCATGACGCACCTCCGTCAGGCCAAGATCGACGCCATCCAGCGTGACATCCCCGACGCGGAGCTCGAGGGCGACGCCGACGCGGAGCTCGTCGTCATCGGTTGGGGGTCCACCTGGGGGGCGATCTCGGGCGGCATCGACCGAGTGCGAGCCGGCGGACGAAAGGTCGCACGCATCCACCTGCGCCACCTCAGCCCGTTGCCGCCCAACCTCGGCGAGCTCCTGGCCGGCTTCTCGAGGTTCCTGGTCCCCGAGATGAACCTCGGGCAGTTGGCGAAGGTGCTGCGGGCCGAGTTCCTGGTCGACGCCAAGTCGGCGTCGAAGATCCGCGGCCTGCCCTTCACCGCCGGCGAGATCGAAGCCGCCATCCTCGACGCGATGGGAGAGTCGAAGTGACCACGATTCCGGAGACCACCCGCAAGGACTGGATGTCCGACCAGGAGGTGCGCTGGTGCCCGGGCTGCGGCGACTACTCGATCCTCGCCGCCATCCAGCTGGCACTGCCCGACATGGGCCTCCGCCGCGAGGAAGTCGTGTTCATCTCCGGGATCGGGTGCGCCGCCCGCTTCCCGTACTACATGAACACCTACGGGATGCACTCGATCCACGGCCGAGCGCCCGCCATCGCCACCGGCCTCGCCATGGCCCGACCCGACCTCCACGTGTTCGTCGTGTCCGGCGACGGTGACGCGCTGTCCATCGGTGGCAACCACCTCATCCACGCGCTCCGTCGGAACATCAACCTCACGATCCTGTTGTTCAACAACCAGATCTACGGACTCACCAAGGGTCAATATTCGCCGACGTCCGAGGTCGGCAAGGTCACCAAGTCGACGCCGTTCGGATCGATCGACCAGCCGTTCAACCCGGTCTCGGTGGCCCTCGGTGCCGAGGCGAGCTTCGTGGCCCGCACCCACGACATGGACCGTGCGCACATGATCGAGATGTTCAAGCGGGCCCATGCGCACCAAGGCACGTCGATCATCGAGATCTACCAGAACTGCAACGTCTTCAACGACGGCGCGTTCGGCCAGATCACGGCGAAGGACGCCCGCGACTCGATGCTGATCCCGCTGCGCCACGGCGAACCCATCCGGTTCGGGCCCGACGGTGAGCGTGGTGTGGTCCTCGACGGCCAGGACGGCATGCGCATCGTCGACGTCGCCGACGTGGGAGAGGATGCACTCCTCGTGCATGACGAGGCCCGCGCCGACCCCTCCATCGCGTTCATGCTCTCCCGGCTGGCTCGTGGCCCGTACGAGCCGACGCCGGTCGGCGTCTTCCGAGCCGTCGACCGCCCGGAGTACGGCTCGAGCGTCAACCGACAGCTCGCCGCTGCGCAGGAAGCGAAGGGATCTGGCGACCTCCGTGACCTGCTGCGCTCGGGCGGCTCCTGGACGGTCACGTGAACGCACCCGGCTCGTCCGGGATTCACGCCTCGTCTTCGACCGGGTCGGGCCCGGGGAACACCCCGAGCTGATCGCCGATGCTGACGACGCCGGGGTCACGGACGAGCGCCCCGACGCCGAGTTCGCCGTGATGATGGCGGTTGACGTCCTTGAGCACCTGGAGGTCGCGCTCGAGGTCGGGCTGGGGTCGGGTGACGATGACGCACCGGTCGATGTGCTTCATCACGCGCAGCCGCACCTGGCCGACGGTGATGTCCTGCTTCACGAGGTTGCGTTCGCCCGCATCCGAGACGACGATGTTGGGTCGGAATCGGCGGATGTCCCACGCTCCGAGCGAGCCCTCGGAGATGATCGACAGCCGAGTCTGCGTCGAGTCGTGGAACACGCCCTTGGGCCCGTGCCACTGCTCCCACTCGCTGTCGGGATCGGCCTCGTCGAGCGCGATCTCGTAGCGCCCACGGGTGTCCGGGGTGGCTCGGAGCAGTGAGACCGGTCGGCCGAGCCAGTCCGACAGGACCTCGCGGTCGGCGGAGACCGTGCCATCGGGCAGCCGGATCCGGGCCTCGTCGCCGTCGATGACGGGGTCGGCGAAGAGCAGCGCGGGCACCCGGCGAGCGGTCAGCACGAGCCGGGTGTCGTGGTCGAGGAGGGCCCATTGCCGATCGCCGGCGATGCCCAGCTCGTCGACGGTGGCCGAGGTGAGTCGCTGGCCGGCGAGCGACTTGATCGGGTAGCGCCACAGCTGGGTGACCTGCATCGGATCATCGTGGCACGGCGCAGCGGCCGCGGTCGCGGGCCCCGATAGGTTCGGCGGCGTGGACCTACGCATCTTCACCGAGCCCCAGCAGGGCGCCACCTACGACACGCTGCTCGCGGCCGCCCAGGCCACCGAGCGAGCGGGGTTCTCGGCGTTCTTCCGGTCTGACCACTACCTGAAGATGGGCGACGTCGCCGGTGCCCCGGGCCCGACCGACGCCTGGGTGACGTTGGGGGCACTTGCCCGCGAGACCGAGACGATCCGGCTCGGCACACTGGTCACCGCCGCCACGTTCCGTCTTCCGGGCCCTCTCGCCATCAGCGTCGCCCAGGTCGACCAGATGTCGGGTGGCCGTGTCGACTTCGGGATCGGTACGGGCTGGTACGACGACGAGCACACGGCGTACGGCATCCCCTTCCCGCCGCTGAAGGAACGCTTCGAGATCCTCGAGGAGCAGCTCGCGGTCATGACCGGCCTGTGGCGCACCCCGGCGGGCGAGACGTTCGACTTCGCCGGCACCCACTTCCAGCTCACCGAGTCACCGGCGCTGCCCAAGCCGGTGCAGCCGGGCGGTCCGCCGATCATCATCGGCGGTGGCGGCCAGAAGAAGACGCCTCGCCTCGCCGCCACGTACGCCTCCGAGTACAACCTGCCCTTCGCTCCGATGAGCTTCTTCACCCACCAGGTCGGCAAGGTCCACGAGGCGTGCGCGGCCATCGACCGCGACCCGTCCGAGCTCACCTACTCGGCTGCGCTCGTCGCGTGCGTCGGTGCGGACGACGCCGAGATCGCCCGACGGGCGAAGGCCCTCGGGCGCGAGGTAGACGAGCTCCGGGAGAACGGGCTGTGCGGCACGCCCGCAGAGGCCGTGGCCCGACTCGGCGAGTGGCGCGAGGCCGGCGCCGAGCGCGTCTATCTCCAGATCCTCGATCTCGACGATCTCGACCACATCGCCCTGCTGGGCGCCGAGGTCCTCACCGGGGTGTGAACCAGCGCTAGTCCAGCGGGCGGAACACGATCCCGGTGGCCGGCTTCGGCGCGAAGAACGTGGTCTTGGGCGGCATGCGCTCACCGCCGTGGGCGATGGCCTGGATCTGCGGCACCGTGGCGGGTCGCATGAGGAAGGCGGCTCGAGCGGCGCCCGTCGCCACCGCCTCGGTGACGTTGGCGACGCCGTGCTGGTAGCTGAGCTCGTGGGCCGGCAGCAGGGCCCTGGCCTGCTCGAGCCGCACGGTGTCGAGCTCGACGTCGTCGCCGAACGCTCCCGCACGGGGCCGCAGGAGGAAGGTGCCGGTGGGGTCGACGAGACCCATCGCGCCGGCGTCGACCAGTCGTCGGACGGCGTCCGGTCCGAACGGCTCGGTGGGGGTGACATCGAAGAGGTCGCCGAGCAGTACCGCGGGCTCTGCGCCGTCGGGTAGCCCGGTGACGAGGCGGTGGATGGGTTGGACGGTGAGCTCGTCTTCGACCAGCTCGACCACGAAGCACATGGTGAGGTCGGCGGCGGTGCCGGGACCGTCGGTGAGTCGGCGCTCGTCGCGGTACTGGAGTGAGGTCTCGTACCGGTGGTGACCGTCGGCGATGACCACGGGGTGGTCGAGGATCTTCACCGCGATGCGGCCGTTGCGATCGGCGTCGTCGCTGACCCACACGGTGTGCTGCACGCCGTCGGGGTCGGTCCAGTCGGCATCGGGTTCGGCGTCGGTGGGGAGCAGGTCGGTGAGTCCCGTGGCCAGGGAGAGTCCCCAGATGGCCGACAGGTTGGCGCGGCAAGACCGCAGCATGTCCAGGCGGTCGGACTTGGCCTTCTTGGTGGTCTGCTCGTGCGGGAGGATCTGGCCGGCCCCCGGCGGCCAGAGCTCGAGCGCTCCGATGACGCCGGTGGTGTGACGTCGCACGCCCGCCTCGTCGGTGAAGCTCATGCGGTAGACGGTGAACGTCGGGACCTCGTCGGTGACGAGGACGCCCTCGTCGCGCCACTCGTGGAGCAGGCGACAAGCGACGTCGTAGCGGTCCTCGCCGTTCTCGTCGACCGGGAGGTCGATGCGGACGGCGTTGTGGGGCTCGCGGGCGAGTTCGGCGCGCTGGCGGTCGTCGATGACGTCGTACGGCGGCGCGGTCACGTGCCCGAGCGCAAGCCCTCCCGGGTCGTAGCGGACTCCACGGAACGGCTCGAAGCGGGGCACCGACTCATGCTGGCACGCGCCGAGGTGTCAGCATGCCGACGTGCCCTGGGTCATCGATCTCGACGGCGTCATCTGGCTCGGTGGCCAGCCGATCGCCGGCTCCGCCGATGCGGTCGCGCAGCTGCGCTCCCGGGGCGAGGAAGTCCTGTTCGCGACCAACAACGCCTACGACCGCATCGCCGACCACGAGGCCAAACTCGCTCGTGCCGGCATCGCTGCCGAGGGTGCCGTCGTGTCCGCGGCCGAGGCCGGAGCATCGCTGCTCGAGCCCGGCGAACGTGTGGTGGTCGTCGGCGGACCCGGTCTGCGCGAGGAGGTCGTCCGACGAGGCTGTGAGATCGTCGACGGCCCCGACAGCGACGCGGTCATCAGCGGTCTCGATCGCGAGCTGACCTACGAGAAGGTCCGCGTGGCCGCCCTCGCCATCCGAGGTGGCGCTCGATACGTGCTCACCAACCCCGACGTCACCTACCCGACCCCCCGTGGGCTGGAGCCGGGTGCGGGCTCGATCGGCGCGCTCCTCACCGCTGCCGGGGGCACCGAGCCGCAGATCGGCGGCAAGCCCGAGGGAGCGATGGTCGGCCTGCTCCGCGCCCGGCTGGGGGACGAGGGGATCGTCGTCGGCGACCGCATGGACACCGATGGACGGTTCGCCCTCGCGCTCGGGTTCCGGTTCGGGCTGGTGCTGTCGGGCGTGACGAGGGTGGAGGATCTCCCCGTCGAACCCGAGCCGTGGCTCGTCGCCCCCGACCTCCTGGAGTTGGTGCGAGCGACGACTTGACCGCTGCGAGACCGCCCCTGGTGCGTCGGCAGCCACCCAGGACAGCGATATCGTGGTCGGCTTGACCACGACCTCACCGGCGGGCGCACGGAGCGGGGACATGGACCAACTCGGCGACATGCGCGAGGTCTTCGCGCGCGCCGGGGCCATGCGACCGCTGCTCGAACGGCTCGACTGGCGGGCCACGGCGCTGGGTGCTCCGGCCTCGTGGCCGCAGAGCCTCCGGTCCGCGGCCAGCATCTGCCTCGAGGCGAAGTACCCCATCGCGATCTACTGGGGTTCGGAACTCACGCTGGTCTACAACGATGCGTGGAGCCAGATCCCGCAAGACCGCCATCCCTGGGCACTCGGTCGCTCGGGGCGGGAGGTGTGGACCGACATCTGGGACATCGTCGGCCCGCAGTTCGAGGCTGCGCTCACGGGCACGGGCATGTGGACCGAGGACGCGCTGCTGCCGATGGTTCGCCACGGTCGGCTCGAGGAGACCTACTTCAACTACAACATCAGCCCGATCACCGGCGAGGACGGCCGCATCGAGGGCGTGTTCAACGGTGGGCTCGAGACGTCGCAGCGCGTGCTGTCCGAGCGCCGAAACCGTCTGCTGATCGCAGTCACTGCCGGTGCCGCACTCGCCACGACGGTCGCTGACGCGTGCTCCCTGGCCGCCGATGCCCTGGCCGCCGACTCCGACACCGTCCCGTTCGCGCTGCTGTACCTGTTCGACACCCCCGGCTCGGCCCGGCTCGCAGCTTCGGCGGCGGTCGAGCCCGACACGGCGGTCAGCCCGACCGTGGTCGCGCTGCGCGGCGAGGACCCCGACCCGTGGCGGCTCGACGAGGTCCGCCGATCCCGGTCGAGGGTCCGGATCGACGATCTCGAGACCGTCGTCGGCTCGATGCCGTCCGGCTCCTGGACCGAGCCTCCGCACACCGCGGTCACGCTGCCCATCGTGCTCGGCCGGGCATCGAGCCGGCGCAACGTGTTCGGCGCGCTGGTGCTCGGGGTCCCGGCCGGCCGGCCCGTCGACGATGCGATGCTCCGCTTCTTCGACCTGCTCACCGAGCACCTGGCCTCGGCCCTACTGAACGCCCGGCTCGACGAGGAGGAGCGTCACGCCTTCCTCACCGAGCATCAGATCGCCACGACCCTCCAGCAGAGCCTCATCCCCGATCTGCCGGACGTGCCCGGCGTCGAGCTCCACGGTCGGTATCTGCCAGGCAGCGCCGAGGTCGACGTCGGTGGGGACTGGTACGACGCGGTCTCGCTGCCCGATGGGCGCATCGCCATCGTCATCGGTGACGTCGTGGGAAAGGGCGTCGCTGCTGCAGCCCAGATGGGTCAGCTCCGCAACGCGATGCGCGCCTACCTGCTCGAGGGGTTCTCGCCCGCCGAGGTGATCCGGAAGCTCAACCACCTGACGATCTCGCTCTCGGGCACCAGCTTCGCCACCGTGCTGTGCATGTTCCACGACCCGCGCACGCGGTCCCTCGAATGGTGCCGGGCCGGCCACCTGCCGGCGCTCGTGCGTGGAATCGACGGGTCGACGCGGTTCCTCGACGGCGGCGGCTCGCCCCCGATCGCCGTGTTCAGCGATGCCGCGTTCAGCGACGCGAGCACGGTCCTCGCACCCGGAGAGATGGTCGTGCTCTACACGGACGGCCTCGTCGAGCGGCGGGGCGAGGACCTCGATGCCGGACTCGGGCGTCTGGCCGACGTCGTCGCCGACCTCGACCCGCGGAACATCGACGTCGACGACCTCATCGCTCCGCTGCTGGCCGACGAGCGCAGGGACGATGTCGCCGTGCTCCTGCTGGGCGTGCCGTCGACCTGACAGGGTCTCTCTGGTGGCCTCCTGCGGTGCACCCGATCTGGTTGATGGCATGAACGGATGGGTAGGGCTCTCGATCATCCGAGCAACCGAAGGGAAGTCACATGTCCGTGGACAGAGAAGTGACCGAGAACATCATGGAGATCCTCGAAGACGGCAAGAAGGGCTTCGCCGACGCCGCCGAGAAGCTCCGTGAATCCGACCGGCCCGATCTCGCCCCTCGTTTCGAGAAGTACTCCGCACAGCGAGCCGAGTTCTCGACCGAGCTCGAGAGGATGGCGGCGGCCTACGGCGACGACGTCGAGGAGTCCGGATCGATCAAGGGCACGTTGCACCGCACGTGGATGTCCCTCAAGGATGCCTTCAGTGGCGATGACCCGGGGGGCATCCTCGACGCCGCCGAGCAGGGTGAGGACAAGGCCGTGGAGACCTACCGCGAGGCGCTCGACCGAGACATGTCCCCCGAGCTCCGGTCCGTCTTGGAGCGCCAACTCGCCGACGTGCAGGCCGCTCACGACGATGTGAAGGCGATGCGCGACGCGAGCTGATCGGCGATACGCCACCAGTCCGGCGCTCAGCCGGGCGATCGGTAGATGACCGGGGCCACCGCATTGACGGCGGTGGCCTCGGTGGAGCTGCGGCGGCTCAGCCCCGCGGCTTCCACCGGCGGTACTCGTGGACGTCGCCGACGCCTCCGGTGGTGTCCCAGTGGCGAGGCGCCATGTCGCCGCGGTGGTCCTTGGTCCACACCGCCCGCTGCAGCCCGCCCATGGTCCGGACGCCGATCCCGACCACGGCGCCGAACGCGAACCCGCCGACATGAGCGGCCCACGCGACGCCGGAGTTCGGGCTGGTGAAGAACTGGAGCACGAACCAGAAGCCGAGGAGCCACTTGGCCTGTACGGTGGCAACGATGGGGAAGCCGAGGAACAGGACCGTGCGCACCGGGGCGCGCGGGAACCAGACCAGGTAGGCGCCCATCACCGCCGCGACCGCGCCTGATGCTCCGACCACGGGGATCGTCGAATCCGGCTGGAGCGCGACGTGCGTCGCCGTCGCCACGATGCCGCCGACCAGGTAGAAGAGCAGATACCGCACGTGGCCGAGGTGGTCCTCGATGTTGTTGCCGAAGATCCACAGGTAGAGCATGTTTCCGCCGATGTGCATCAGGCCGCCGTGGAAGAACATCGAGGCGACGGCAGCGAGCCACACCGACTTGTCGGGGAACACCTCCTCGGCGTCCGGTCGTTCGACACCGCATGCGTCCGGGTCGCCTCCGAGGCTTCCGAACGTGGCCTGGATCTCGTCGATGCTGAGCGGCGTGCCCTGGCGGAGCTCGCACGGGATCGCGGCGTACTCGAGGTTGAAGACGAGGTCGTCCTGAGCCGAGCGGGCGGGCTCTTGCTGCCAGAACACCCAGGCGACGACGCATGCAACGATCAGTGCCAGGGTGACGAGCGGGGTGCGACGTGTCGGGTTCACGTCCTTCAGCGGCAGCACGCCGGCAGCGTAGGGGAGCGATGAGCGTACTTTTGCCGGCGCCGGAGGACCCCCGTACGCTGGTCCGATGGCCCAGAACCCCCTGATCAAGCGGTACCTCGACGCCGGGATGGCGTTCACGCAGATGACCCAGGCGCGAGCCGAGGCCATCGTCTCCGAGCTGGTCAAGGCCGGTGAGGTGCAGGCCCAGAAGACCGAGGAGCTCGTCACGCAGCTCGTCGAGCGCTCGCGCCAGAACACCGAGCGGTTCCTCGAGCAGGTGCGAACCGAGGTCCGCAGCCAGATCGCGGCGCTCGGCCTCGCCACCCAGGACGACATCGCGCGGCTCGAGTCCCGCCTCGATGCCGCCTCGGGGACCAAGGCCCCGGCCAAGAAGCCGGCCAAGAAGCGGACCGCAGCCAAGAAGCCGGCCACGAAGAAGGCCGCCCCGAAGAAGGCCTCCCCGAAGAAGGCCGTAGCGAAGAAGCGGGCCACGAAGACGCGCGCCGCCAAGAAGTCGGCGTCGTAGGAGCGGTCACGACCGCCCGGCGCCGCCTCGACGTCGAGCTCCATCGTCGGGGCCTGACGCAGAGTCGCCAGCAGGCGCGAGCGCTGATCGACGAGGGTCGGGTCCTGGTCGGTGGCGCGCCCGCGTCCAAGGCGGCCCGTCTCGTCGCGCCCGGCGAGCCGATCCGCCTCCTGGGGCCGCCGGCACGCTTCGTGGGACGGGGCGGCGAGAAGCTCGCGGCGGCGCTCCAGCGCTTCTCGCTCGACGTCACGGGCGCCCGCGCCCTGGACGCCGGCGCCTCCACCGGTGGGTTCACCGATGCGCTCCTCCAAGCCGGTGCTGCCCACGTGATCGCCATCGACGTGGGCCGCAACCAGCTCCACGAGCGATTGCGCGCCGACCCGCGCGTCGACTCCCGTGAGCGAACCGACATCCGCACGGTGACCCCGGCCGACATCGGTGGTCCTGTCGACGTCGTGGTGGCCGATCTGTCCTTCATCTCGCTGCGGGCCGTGATCGACGCACTGGTGGCCCTGACGGCCGAGGGCGGGGACCTGGTCGTGCTGGTCAAGTCGCAGTTCGAGGCCGGTCGGGCCGAGGTCTCTCGTGGACGCGGCGTGATCCGCGACCCGGCGATCTGGCGAGCGGTCCTCGACGACTCGCTTGTCGGCATCCAGCACGCCGGAGCGGCCATCATGGAGGCCATGGTCTCCCCCTTGCGTGGGGCCGACGGCAACGCCGAGTTCCTGCTGCGCGCCCGACGCCCGACCGCCTCGACCCCGGTCGATTCCGCCGTGTCCGCGGACGACCTCGACGCGCTCGTCGCCGAGGCCTCCTCGGGAGGCGAGGCCTGATGGTCACCGCAGGCTTCGTCGTCCACGGCGAGCGCGAGGAGGCGTCCGCCATCGCGCACGACATCGGCACGTGGCTCATCGAGCGTGGCCACGACGTCCGCATGCCCACGACCGACGCCGCCCGGGCCGGTCTCCCGGCATGCGGCGTCGCCGAGGGGGCCTTCGCCCACGGCCTCGACGTCGCCGTCAGCTTCGGCGGCGACGGCACGATGCTCCGAGCGGTCGAGCTCGTCGCCGAGGACAGCATCCCGGTGATCGGCATCAACGTCGGGCATCTCGGCTATCTCACCGAGATCGACCCCGACGGGGCCCGCATGGCCATCAAGCGCTTCCTGTCGGGGGCGTACGAGATCGAGGAGCGGATGCTCCTCTCGGTCCGCGTCGGGGGCGCCGAGCCCACCGAGGTCGTGGCACTCAACGAGGCCGTCATCGAGAAGACGCCGTCCGGTCACACGGTCCGCCTCGCGGTCATCGTCGACGGCGAGTTCTTCACCACCTATGCCGCCGACGGCCTCATCATCGCGACCCCCACCGGCTCCACGGCCTACTCGTTCTCGGCGCGCGGCCCCATCGTCGCCCCGACGCACCGCTGCCTCGTGCTGACGCCGGTCTCGCCGCACATGCTCTTCGACCGCACGCTCGTCCTCGACCCGCACACCACGTTGAAGCTCGAGGTCACCGGGCACCGCCCGGCCACGGTGTCCGTCGACGGTCGCAACCTCGTCGAGCTGCGCCCCGGCGACGCCATCGAGTGCACGGCCAGCCCGCGCACCGCACGGCTCGTCACCTTCGGGCACCACGACTTCCTCGGCATCCTGAAGACCAAGTTCGGGTTGTCCGACCGATGATCACCGAACTCGTCGTCACCGACCTCGGCGTCTTCGCGTCGGCACGCCTCGTGCTCGGCCCCGGTCTGCACGCACTCACCGGCGAGACGGGGGCCGGCAAGTCGCTGGTGGTCGGCGCCATCCAGCTGCTGCTCGGCGCGCGCGCTGATGCATCCGTCGTCCGTCCCGGCGCAGCCGAGGCCGTCGTCGACGGACGCTTCGTCGACGCCGACGGCGACGAGGTCGTCCTGTCGCGAGTGATCCCGGCCGCCACGTCCGGACACGGTGGCCGCAGCCGCGCCTACGTCAACGGGCGACCCGTGACTGTCGCCGAGCTCGCCGAACGAGGGGCCGGTCTGGTCGAGCTCCACGGCCAGCACGCCCACCAGCAGCTGCTGCAGGCGGCCAGCCAGCGTCGATCGCTCGACCGCTTCGCCGGCGTCGACCTCCAGCCGTTGCGCGACGCTCGCGCCCAGATCACCGAGATCGACGCCGCGCTTGCCGACCTCGGCGGCGACGAGCGCACCCGCGCCCGCGAAGCCGATCTGCTCCGCTACCAGCTCGACGAGCTCGACGCCGCCGCGCTCGACGATCCCGACGAGGACGACCGGCTCGACGCCGAAGAGGACCTCCTCGCCGACGCCGTCGCCCACCAGGCCGCCGCCGAATCGGCCGCCGAGGCCATGGTCGGGGACGAGGCCCTCGTCCATCAGCTCCAGAGCGTCATCGGCGCCATCAGCGGACGGTCCCCGTTCGCCGAGATCGAGCCCCGTCTCCGGGCGGCCACCGCCGAGCTCACCGAGGTGGCGCACGACCTGCGTGCCGTGGCCGAGACCATCGCCGATGACCCCGAGCGTCTGGCCGTCATCCGGAACCGCCGCCAGGAGCTGGCCGACCTGCGCCGCAAGTACGGCGAGACCATCCGGGAGATCATGGACGAGCGCGAGCAGATCCGTGCCCGGCTGGACGAGCTCGAGGGTCACGACGAGCGGGTCCGCCAGCTCACCGCCCGCCGCACCGAGGCCGAGCAGGCCGAGCAGGCAGCAGCCTCGGTCGTCGCCAAGGCCCGCCGGGCGGCAGCACCGGCACTGGCCGGCGGCGTGCAGGAGCGCCTGCGGACGCTGGCCATGCCCGACGCCCGCGTCGAGGTCACCGTCGACGGCGACGGCCCGGCCGACGACGTGCGCTTCCTGCTGTCCGCCAACCCCGGAGGGTCGCTGCAGCCCATCTCGAAGGTCGCGTCGGGAGGCGAGCTCTCCCGGGCCACGTTGGCGCTGCGACTCGAGCTCACCGCCGGCCCGCCGTCGCTCGTGTTCGACGAGGTCGACGCCGGCATCGGCGGCGAGACCGCGTGGGCCGTGGCCAACGCGCTGGCCGCCCTCGCCCGACGACACCAGATCCTGGTGGTGACCCACCTGCCGCAGGTCGCCGCTTTCGCCAACGGGCACCTACGCGTGGCGAAGGTCGCCGGCGAGTCGTCGACCGAGGCTCGGGTCGACGTGCTCGACCCCGACGCCCGGGTCGAAGAGATCGCCCGCATGCTCTCCGGCAAGCCCGACTCCGACGTGGGACGCGAGCACGCGCTCGAGCTGCTCGATGCCGCGGCCGCCGTCCGGGAGGCCTCATGAGCCAGCCCGACCTCCTCGCCGGCGAGCCGACGCTCTCGGGCCAGGCCCGCGTCGACCGGAGCACGAAGGCCCTGGTGGCGCGCCTCGGCTCGTCCGACATCGCGGTCATCGACCACGAGGATCTCGACCGCGTCGCGGCCGAGACATTGGTGTCGGCCCGTCCGCTCGCCGTCGTGAACGCAGCCGCCTCGATGTCGGGCCGGTACCCCAATGTCGGGCCACTGCTGCTCACGCAGGCCGGCATCCCGTTGATCGACGGCGCCGGCGCCGACGTGATGCAGATCGCCGAGGGCGCCGAGATCATGCTCGACGGCGACCGCATCCTGGTCGACGGCGACGAGGTGGCTCGAGGAGCGCGCCAGTCCACCGAGGGATTGCTCGCCCGGATCGACCTCGCGAAGTCGACCATGGGTGCCGAACTCGAGCGCTTCGCCGAGAACACGCTGAAGTACATCCAGGCTGAGGGCCATCTCCTCGTCGACGAACCCGAGGTACCCGAGGTCCCGGGCCTCGACTTCCGCGGTCGTCACGTGCTCATCGTCGTGCGGGGCATCGACTACAAGGACGACCTGGCCGTCCTCCGTCGCAGTGGCTACCTGTCCGAGCAGCGACCGATCCTGGTCGGTGTCGACGGCGGTGCCGACGCCCTCCTCGAGATCGGCAAGACGCCCGACCTCATCATCGGCGACATGGATTCGGTCTCCGAGAAGGCCCTGCGCTGCGGCGCCAGGCTCGTGGTCCACGGCTACCGCGACGGCCGCGCCCCCGGCGGGGAGCGCCTCGAGGAGCTCGGACTCGAGTACGAGGTCTACGGGTCGGCCGGCACCAGCGAGGACATCGCCATGCTGCTGGCCTACGAGAAGGGCTGTGAGCTCATCGTGGCCGTCGGCACGCACAACTCGATGGTCGAGTTCCTCGACAAGGGACGAGCCGGTATGGCCTCGACCTTCCTCGTCCGCTTGAAGGTCGGCCCGTTGCTGGTCGACGCCAAGGGCGTCAGTCGCCTCTACCGGTCCACGGTGCGCACCCGTGACCTCCTGCTCATGGTGATGGCCGCGATGTTCACACTCGCGGTCATCGTCACCGTCAGCGAGCCCATCCGGCTCGTCATCCGCACGTACTGGGTCTCGTTCACCTCATGATCAACCTCCGCTACCACATCGTCTCGCTCACGGCGGTCTTCCTCGCCATCGGCATCGGCCTGACGCTGGGCTCGACGTTCCTCGACCGCGCCACCGTCGACAACCTCAACGGTCAGCTCCAGAGCCTCGAAGACCGGCTCGGCGACCGCGAGAAGAAGATCGACGACCTCGAAGGGCGGGTCGACGCGTTCTCCACCACGCAGGCAGCCCTCGACGAGCAGGGGAGCGCGCTGCTCGTCGGCCGCCTCACCGACGTGCCGGTCATGGTGCTGAACGCGCAGGGCACCGACGACGAAGACGTCCGGGGCGCGGTGCAGGCGCTGTCGGCTGCCGGTGCCGACGTGAAGGGCACGGTCACCATCACCGACCGATTCCGACTCGACGACGAACGCGCCATCACCGATCTGGCGTCGGTGATCGGCGACGATTCGACCGACCCGTCGCGCCTTCGGCGCACGACCATCGCCGCACTGGGTGGTGAGCTCCGGTCGCGCCAGCTGCTCGGGGACGAGGCGAGCGCCACCGACGAGACGCCCGCAGACCCGACCGATCCCGCCGGTGACCCGGCCAGCGGTGACCCGGCCACCGATCCCGCCACGGACCCGGCGACGGACCCGGCGACGGACCCGGCCGACGCAGTGCCGGCCGCGAGCCCGTCGACGGTCGACCCTCAGATCGAGCTGGTCGACTCGCTGGTCGAGGCAGGATTCCTCTCCTTCGAGGGCGTGCCGGGCGGTCTCGACCGGCCGGTGTTCCCCGCAGGTGTCCGCCTCCTCGTCATCGGTGGGTCCAGCAGCGTGCCCGACGACCTCGTGATCGAGCCGCTCCTGGAGCGGATGGCACGGGCCACCACGACCCCCGTACTGGGCGTCGTGAGCTCGGGACTTCCGGGAGACGGACAGGTGGGCGATGCCGTCGCGGTGATCCGCCAGAGCGAGGGCCTCCGCGAACTGATCCCCACCGTCGACTCGGTCGAGCACTTCGCCGGCCAGGCCGCGGTCGTCCTGGCGCTCGCCGATGTCGGGGACGGCGTCGTCGGCCACTACGGCCTCGGCGAGGGCGCCAGTCAGCTGCTGCCACCGTTGCGCGCGACATGAGCACGCCCGTCGACGAGCGGCGCGACCTCGCCCGCTCGACGGCGACGCAGTCCGTCCTCACCGCGGTGAGTCGGCTCACCGGGTTCGCCCGGGTGGTGATCGTCGCGGCCGTGCTCGGCACCACGTTCCTCGGCAACACCTACCAGTCGGCGAACACCATCCCGAACATCGTCTTCGAGCTGTTCGCCGCCGGCGCCCTCCAGGCCGTGCTCGTGCCGGCGCTGGTGGCCCGCTTCGATCGGGGCCAGGACGAAGAGGCCGAACGACTGGCCGGGTCCGTGCTCGGGTTCACGATGCTCGCCCTCGGTGGCTTCGCCGTCATCGGCGCACTGGCATCGCCACTGCTCATGCGCGTCCTCGTGTCCGGCGTCGAGGACCCGGCCATCCGTGCCGATCAGGTCGCCCTCGGCACCGTCTTCCTCCTGATCTTCCTCCCGCAGGTGATCGTCTACGACGTCGGCCTGGTCGCCACGGCGGTGCTGCACGCACGTGGTCGCTTCGGCGTGCCCGCCTTCGCCCCCGCCGTCAACAACCTCGTCGTCTGCAGCGCCTATGGGCTGTTCTGGTACCTCCGCCGCGACCAGCCACCGTCGCTCGACCTGAGCGCGCTGGAGATCGCCGTCCTCGCCGGCGGGACCACCTTCGGCGTGATCGCGTTCTGCACGCTGCCGGTCGTGGCGGCGTGGCGTACCGGGTTCCGGTTCCGAATGAACCTCGATCGTCACGACCCGGCCGTCCGGGGCCTGGCCCGCCAGGGTGGCTGGGCGGCGTTGTTCCTGGCCATGACCCAGGTCCTGCTCGGGGCGGTGCTCGTCGTCGCCAACCGAGTGGAGGGCGGCGTGGTCGGGTACCAGGTGGCGTTCACCTTCTTCCTGCTGCCGCACTCGCTGTTCGCCCTGCCGGTGCTGACGACCCTGTTCCCCGATGCCGCCCGGAAGGCCCACACGGGCGATCTCGCCGGAGTGTCGCTCACGGTCGAGCGCGGCGTCCGAGCGATCGCCTTCTTCGTGCTCCCGGTCGCTGCAGGGCTCGCCGCGCTGGCGGGACCCATCGCCCGACTCGCGTTGTTCGGGGAGGCTGCCGGCAGCGGGGCCGACCTGGTCAGTGCGTCGGTCATCGGCTTCGCGCCAGGCCTGGTCGGCTACGGGCTCTTCTACTTCTTCAGTCGGATCGCGTATGCGCTCGGCGACACCCGCATGCCGGCCCTGGTCCATGTGGCGGTGGTCTCGGCGGGCGTGGTCGCGATGATGGCATCGTCCGCAGCGACGTCCGGAGCCGCCCGCATCGGCACCCTCGCATGGATCCACTCGGCGACCTACCTCACCGGGGCCGTGCTCCTGTACGTGGCGCTGCGTCGCCGTTCGCTCGCTCAGCGCCCGCCGGTGATCGCACGGATCCTGGCGGTCGGGGTCGTCGCCTCGGCGCTCGGTGGCGGGGCCATGGTGGCGGTCGACCGCCTCGTCGACGTCACGGGTCGGATCGGCGCGCTGGCCGACGTCGTTGCCGGCGGCACCGTCGGTGTGGTCGTCTACCTCGTCGTGCAACAGGTGCTCGGCGGAACCCGTCTCTCCAGCGTGATGCGACTCGTCCGCCCGGGCGGTACGGATGGCTGATCGCGTCCTGCTCCTGCTCGGCCCGTCGGCGGGCGGGATCCGTCGGCACGTCGCCACGCTCCGCGACGGCCTCCTCGCCATCGGCTGGCACGTCGAGACGGCCGGCCCACCCGGCGTCCTGGAGGGGCTCGGTGGGCTCGATCACGAGATCCCGATCTCGATGTCTCCGGTGGCCGTCGTCCGAGCTGCCCGCCGGATCCGGGCACTGGCGAGCGGGTTCGACGTGGTCCATGTCCACGGCCTCAAGGCCGGGGTCGCGACCGTCGCCGCCGGCGTGCACCCACGGATCCTGACGATCCACAACGTCGTCCTCGACGAGGCGGCTGGTCCGGGTGCCGCCGTGCTCCGTCGCATCGAACGCGGCCTGCCGGCGCTGATGGACCGGACCATCGCCGTCTCCGACGAGATACGGCAGCGCTTCCGAGGCGCCCGCGGCTTCGACCGCATCGGCGTCATCGTGCCGGCCGGGCCCACGCCCCGCCCTGACCGCGACCGTGCCCGGGTACGGGCCGACCTCGGCGTCGGCGATGCCCCCTTGGTCGCCACGGTCGCCCGCATGCACCCCCAGAAGGACCTGCCCACCATGTTGCGAGCTGCACGACTGGTCCTCGATCGACGGCCCGACACCCGCTTCGTCGTGGTCGGCGACGGCCCCGAGCGTCCCACCGTCGAGGCCGAGCACGCAGCACTGCAGCTCGGCGAGGCGGTGCTACTGCTCGGCGCGCGAGCGAACGCGGCCGACGAACTGGCGGCCGCCGACGTGGTCGCGCTCTCCTCGTTGTGGGAGGGTTCACCGTTGGTGGTGGCCGAGTCGATGTTGTTGGGCCGGCCGGTCGTGGCCACGGCCGTCGGCGCCGTGCCCGAGGCCGTCGTCGACGGTGAGACGGGCCGGCTCGTGGAACCCGGCGACGCCCAGGCGCTGGCCGACGCCGTCGTCGATCTCCTCGACCATCCCGATGTCGCCGCACGTCTCGCCGATGCCGGCCATGCGGTGGCGGTCGAGCGTTTCGCCACCGACGTCCTCGTCGACGCCGTGGCTTCCGAGTATCGCCAGGCCATGGAGAGTGGGGCGTGAGGACGCGGGGCAACAAGCTGGTCGCCGCGACGCTCGCGCTGGTCGTGGCGGTGCTGTCCGTCGTGCCCGGCTCCGGTACACCGGCGGGGGCCGGTTCCGACCCCGACACCGACGACGGCAAGGGTGCGAGCGCCCGGAAGGTGCTGGTGGTCACCGCACCAGGCCTGCGGTGGAACGACCTCGTCGAGGGCGACCTCGTCCACATCGAGAGCTTCCTCGCCGAGTCGAGCACCGCGCTGTTGAGCCTGCGCACCATCGGCGCCCGAACCGGGTTGGGCGAGGGCTACATCACCATCGGGACCGGCAACCGCGCCTCGGCGCGCACTTCGGCCGCCGGACTCGCCCTCGAGCCCGCCGAGCGGTTCGAGTCGGGGACGGCGGCCGAAGCCTTCGAACGCCGCACCGGGCTGCTGCCCACCGGCGCGCTGTTGCACCTCGGCTTCCCGTCGGTCGTGCAGACCAACGAGCGGTTCCTCTACGGCGCGGAGCCCGGATCGTTGGGCACGGCGCTCGCCGACGCCGGTCGCCGCGTGGCCGTCATCGCCAACGGCGACCTCGGACTGGCGGTCGACCCCGGCCGGTCGAGCCCCGACGACGAGGTCGTGGCCGACGAGCCGGAGGTCGATGCCGACGGCGTCGAGGGCGAGGAGACCGTCGTCGACAGCGACGAGACCGGGGTCGTCGAGGACGCCGACGACGTGGACCAGGGTGACCCGCAGTTCACCGAGTCCGACTTCGGCCGCTCGGCGGCGCTCGCGCTCATGGACGACACGGGTCAGGTGCCGCTCGGCTCCGCCGATGGTCTGCTGGTCGCCGACCCTGACGCCCCCTACGGCGTGCGCTACGACGCCGACGCGGTCATCGCCTCGTTCCGCACCGTCTGGCCCGAGGCCGACGTCGCTCTCGTCGAGCTGTCCGATCTCGACCGTGCGGACGCCTATCGCCGCGAGGCCGATCCGGCCGCGGCCAGCGAGCTGTGGCAACAGGCCCTCACCAGCTCCGATGCGCTGTTCGGGAGCCTCCTCGACGAGATCGACCGGTCGACGACCACCGTCATCCTCGCGACGCCGGCCGCGCCGCGATCGGCCGAGTCGCTCGGCGTGTTCGGCATGGCCACCGGCGACGGGGGAGGGCTCGCCCAGTCGGGTACCACCCGACGTGCGGGTTACGTGACGCTCGCCGATCTGGCACCGACCGTCCTGCGGACCTTCGACGTCGACATCCCGAAGGACATGACCGGCACGATCATCGCCAAGGTCGACTCGATCGAGGTCGACGAGGATCGTTTCGTCATGTTCGCCGACGCCACCGAGCGCGCCGTGTTCCGCGACCGTGCCACCGGGCCCATCAGCGTCGTGTTCGTGATCGTGCAGATCCTGGCCTACGGCTTGGCCGCCGTGGCGGTGTCCCGCCGTCGGCACTGGGTGCGGCCGGTCTCGTTCCTGGCCCTGGTGGTCCTGGCCACGCCCACGGTGGGCTTCATGGCCGGCGCGCTCGAGATCCGCGACGCCGACCTCGGCACCTACGGCTTCGCCATCTTCGGCTCGGCCATCACGATGGCCGCACTCGCCGAAGGCCTCGCCGTGCTGGTCGCGCGACGGTGGCCGCGGACCCGGGCGCTGCTCGCCCCGCTCGCGCTGGTCGCGTGCAACTGGCTGCTGCTCGTCGTCGACATCACCACCGGCGGCCGCCTGCAGATCGACACCGTCTTCGGTTACTCACCGATCGTCGCCGGTCGTTTCGCCGGGTTCGGCAACCTCGCCTTCGCGCTCATCGCCGTCGGTGCCGTCGTGGTCGCCTGCGGCGGCTGGGCGACGTACCGGCTCACCCGCGGTGCCGCCGACGGCAACACCCGTCTGCAAGGTCCGGCGGCCATCGTCATCGGCCTGTTCCTGGCCGTCACCGTCATCGTCGACGGGGCGCCAGCCTGGGGCTCCGACGTCGGGGGTGTCCTGGCCACGGTGCCGGCGTTCATCGTGTTGGTGCTCGTGGCGCGCGGCGTCCGCATCGACCTGCGGCGAGGCGCGATCATCGGCGCCATCACGGTGGTGGTGCTCGGCGTCTTCGCGGGGATCGACCTGGCCCGCGCCGAGGAGGACCGCACCCACCTCGGCCGTTTGGTGGCCCGGGTGTTCGACAGCGACGGCGGTGGCCTCGTCGAGGTCATCCAACGCAAGCTCAACACCAACATCAACATCCTCACGTCGTCGATCTGGACGTTGACGATCCCGTTCGCCCTCGGCCTCATGGTCTTCCTCGCTCGCCGCGACCGCGGCTTCCTGCGTGACCTGCAGGAGGAGGTGCCGGGCATCAAGCCGATGCTGGCCGGCGGTCTCCTCGTGGCCGTGTTGGGCTTCGCCCTCAACGACTCGGGCGTCGCCGTTCCGGCGATGATGTTCGCCGTGCTCCTCCCGTACCTCACCTATGTGCTGCTCCGATGGGATCCGGCGGAGTCCTGATCGCGGCGGCGATCCTCGGGCTCGTCGGCGGCGCGCTCGGCTGGCGGATGCTGGCCGACACGTTCGCCAAGCCGCTCTTCCTGCGCACCAACGTCCGTGGGGCCGAGGTCCCCGTCGCGGT